>DASUXI010000207.1:0-2553 GCA_036377995.1 Gaiellaceae bacterium | reverse complement strand
TCAGCTCGAGTTCGGGCCGGAGTTCGTCGAAGCGGTGCTCGGCGAACGCGAGGAAGATGAGTCCGAGCACGGGCCCGCGGTACCTCCGCGGGCGTCAGGGCCGAGTTCGCGCGGAGCGCGTCGGCGGCGGCCCACAAGCGTCGCTCAAGCTCGTTTAGGTCGGTCATCATGCTGGGGCCCCGTTCCCGATTTAGCAATCAGGCAGCAAGCGGGATGCTCAAGTCCTCGAGACGTCCCGTAACGCCTTGGAGCGAGAGCCTAACGGGAAGCCATGACCTTGCCAACGGTCACTTCCACCTGATCCGCTACCCGAGACTCTTGGTAGACAGCTTGTAGACGGAGCTCGACCTTGGAAGCTGGTCTCGCGCGCAAATCCGCTTCGGAAACGGCCTCGCGGGAATGCCCCCGGCCGGAATCGAACCAGCGCACGCGGTTTAGGAAACCGCTGCTCTATCCACTGAGCTACGGGGGCAATGTGGCTTGGTTGAGCCAAAGGCGGCTCTTCCTGATCTAGCCACTGTAGCCGTGCCTGGACGGAGGCTCTGGCTTTCCCGTGACCCTCGATAGTCCGCCCACGAGCCCGTGCTCGCGCATTACGCGGGCGATCTGGTCGCGGCCGACGTCGACCCGCATCGGCGCAACTCCTTCCACGTCTTACGAGCGCCGTAGACGCTCCGGCGGCCGCTGGGTGCCGAGTCGATCAAGCTCCGTTTGTTGTCTGGGTTGTTGTCCCTAGATGAGTCCGCCGGGACCCAGCTAGTACACACACTTATGTTCTAGTGCCCGAGCCGCGCGGCGATTCGCTTGGCCGCTTCGTGGTCGGCGAGCTGCTCGGCGAACTGCGCTGCCAACCGCAGGTGGCCGGACGCTTCGGTGTCGGCGCCGACACGAAACGCCTTTTCGGCTGCGTGCTCGTGATAGTAGAGCGCCTTCGCCAAGTCGTCGCTGCGGGCGTAGTAGTAGGCGAGGAGCTCGACATGCTCGTCGCCCGCATCCCCGACCGACGCTTCGAATGCGGCGGCTACACGGCTGAAGAGCTCCCGACGTCGCGAGCGGACGAGCGTTGAGAGGGCCGCGTCTCGCAGAAGCGCATGGGCGAAGCTCCAGGATTGATCGGGGTGGGGATGTCGCTCAGCGACGATGCCGGCGTTCAGGAGCGCCGAAACGGCCGTCTCGACGATTTCCCGGTCGACGAGACGGATGAGCAAGTCTTTGGGAAATGTACGACCGATCGCTGCCGCTGTCTGTGTGACTTTGCGAACTTCAGGTGGAAGACGGTCGATTCTGCCAACGAAGACGCTCGCGAGTGCAGGCGGCAGCAATTGCGCTGTTGCCACTGTGCGCACACTGCTCGATCCGAGGGGGAACGAGGCGCCTTCGCGGAAGGCACGGAACAACTGCTCGACAAAGAGCGGATTCCCCTCGGCACGGCGGACGATATCTTCGGAGGTGGCTGGGTCCACGTCCGGGGCAAGCTCGCCGAGGAGCTCGCGTGCCTGTTCGTCCGAGAGCGGCTCGAGGTTCAGCTCTCGTGCTCGCGACGGATGTGCGACTCGTGCGGACGTGCGGATGCGCCACCCGTGCGATTGATGGTCCGGACGTAGCGTCGACACGAACAGCAGCGGGAGTCGCATCGCTAGTTCGGCGAGAGTGAGTGCGAGGTGGGCGCTCGAGGGCTCCAGCCAGTGAACGTCGTCGAGCGCGATCACGAGCGGCCGCCGAGCGGCCAGTGCCTCGACCCAGGCGGCATAGGCCTCGCCCGGGTCGATGGCGTCGCGGTCGTCATCTTCCTCATCGAGGCTCAAGAGCCGCGCGAGTCCGTCCGCCATTTCAGACGCCGAACCACCGAGCGATTCAAGGCGGAGTTGCAGTTTCGCGCGCAACGCCGTGCCGCTCTCGCCTGGTTCCGTTCCGAGCCATGCACGCAGCAACGCCGCGAATGGACCGTACGGCGGGGGCGCCGGCGAGGCGGCACAGAATGCCTCCAGTAACACGGCGCGCTGGCCGACGAGGCCTTCCAGTTCGGCGAGAAGTCTCGTCTTCCCAATTCCGAGATCTCCGACAACGAAGAGCAGCCGGCCTTGTCCGGCGCAGACGTCGTCGATGACCGATCGAAGCAATGCGACCTCGGGGTCGCGTCCAAGGAGCCGCCGCCGCTCGGGTGTGCTGGGACGTTCGAGTGCTCCCAGTAGCCGCCACGCGCGCACGGCCGCCTGGCGGCCTCTGACGTGAACCTCGCCCAGCGGCTCGACGAGGAACCGACCGCGTAATTCGTCTGCGGTCTCGTCGCCAATCGCGATCGTGCCCGGCTCGGCCAGTGCTTGAAGGCGCGCGGCTACGTTCGTTGTGTCCCCGAGGGCGACGTTCGCTCGCTCGGCCGATCCAAGCGCACTGACGGCAGCGTCGCCCGTGTTGAGGCCGACACGCACGTTCAGATCGGTGACGCCCCAGACTCGCGCCGCCTCGGCCGAGTAACGAGTGACGGCTGAAATCAGAGCCAGCGCAGCGTGCGCGGCGCAGTCTGCATCCTGCTCGCTTGCTTGGTCGAGGCCA
>DASUXI010000206.1:0-11813 GCA_036377995.1 Gaiellaceae bacterium | reverse complement strand
CAGGCGTGCGAGTTCGACTACTCGGGGTGTCAGGCGCTGAAGGTCCTGCGCGAGGACGGGTTCCGCACGATCGTCGTCAACTCGAACCCGGCGACCATCATGACCGACCCGGGCTTCGCCGATCGCACGTACCTCGAGCCGCTCGACGCCGACGGAGTTTCCGACGTGCTGGCGCGCGAGCGCCCCGACGCACTCCTCCCGACGATGGGCGGCCAGACCGCGCTCAACCTCGCGCAGGAGCTCGAGGACGCGGGAACGCTCGCCGAGCTCGGCGTCGAGCTGATCGGCGCTCCCGTCGAGGTGATCCGGCGCGCCGAGGACCGCGAGCTCTTCCGCGACGCCGTCCGAAGCGTCGGACTGAAGGTGCCGAGCTCGAGGATCGTCACCGACGTCGACCAGCTGGGCGGGCTCTCCGCCCCGGCGGTCGTCAGGCCGGCGTTCACGCTCGGAGGGCACGGCGGCGGCTTCGTCGAGACGGTCGCCCAGCTCCGCAGCCAGGTCGAACGGGGTCTCGCCGAGAGCCCGATCGGCCAGGTGCTCGTGGAGGAGTCCGTCCGCGGCTGGGACGAGTTCGAGCTCGAGGTCGTCCGCGACCGCAACGACAACGTCGTCATCGTCTGCTCGATCGAGAACATCGACCCGATGGGAGTGCACACCGGCGACTCGGTCACGGTCGCGCCCCAGATGACGCTTTCGGATTTCGCGTATCAGGAGCTCCGCGACGCGGCCGCCGCCGTCATCCGCGCGATCGGCGTCGAATGCGGCGGCTCCAATATCCAGTTCGCGCGTGAGCGCGACACGGGTGAGCTGCGCGTCATCGAGCTGAACCCTCGCGTCTCGCGCTCCTCGGCGCTCGCGTCGAAGGCGACCGGTTACCCGATCGCGAAGGTCGCGGCCAAGCTCGCCGTCGGCTACACGCTGGACGAGATCCCGAACGACCTCACGGGGACGACGCCCGCGAGCTTCGAGCCCACGCTCGACTACGTCGTCGTCAAGTTCCCGCGCTTCGCGTTCGAGAAGTTCCCCGGCGCCGACACGACGCTCGGGACGCAGATGAAATCGGTCGGCGAGGCAATGGGGATCGGCCGGACGTTCGTCGAGGCGTTCCGCAAGGCGCAGAGATCACGAGAGCTCGACGGCGGAGAGCCGTGGCGGCTCTCGGACGACGCGCATCCCTGGTTTCGCGCCGAGCTCGATGCCGCCGTGGAGCCGGTGCCGCTCGACCATCTCGTCGCGGACGACTTCCTGGCACTCAAGCGGGCTGGCTGGTCCGACGCCGACATCGCCGTTCAGGCGGGCTCGACCGAAGACGAGGTACGGAAGTGCCGCCGAAGCTGGGGGGTCCGGCCGGCCTATCGCCGCGTGGACTCCTGCGCCGGTGAGGTCGAGGCCGCTTCGAGTTACTACTACTCGACGTGGGGCGAGGCCGACGAGGCGCCGCCCCCGGGCGACCGGCCGCGCGTCGTCATCCTCGGGTCCGGGCCGAACAGGATCGGCCAGGGGATCGAGTTCGACTACTGCTGCGTGCATGCTGCTCAGAGCTTTCGCGCGCTCGGTTACGAGGCGGTCATGGTGAACTGCAATCCCGAGACGGTGTCGACGGACTACGACACGTCCGACCGCCTCTACTTCGAGCCGCTCGGCCTGGAAGAGGTGCTCGCGGTCTGCGAGCGGGAGCGGCCGGAAGGCGTAGCGATCCAGTTCGGCGGGCAGACGCCGCTCAAGCTCGCGCGAGGCCTCGAGGCGGCCGGGGTCCCCATCATGGGAACGGCCTTCGACGTCGTGGACGTGGCCGAGGACCGTGAGCGCTTCGGCGCGCTTCTCGCCCGCCTCGGCATCCGCTGCCCGGAGTGGGGGATCGCACGGAACGAAGCCGAGGCGCGGTCGGTGGCCGCGCGGATCGGCTACCCGGTGCTCGTCCGGCCCTCGTACGTCCTCGGGGGCAGGGCCATGCGTGTCGGCTACTCGCCCGCCGACCTCGGCGTGATCGACCGGCCGCTCCTGATCGACCGCTTCCTGGAGAGCGCGATCGAGATCGACGTCGACGCCGTCTCCGACGGAGTCGAGACCTACGTCGGCGCAGTGATGCAGCACGTCGAGGAAGCGGGCATCCACTCCGGCGACTCGGCCTGCGTCCTGCCAGCGCCGTCACTCACGCGTGGCGACGACGAGGAGATCCGGCAGATCGTTCGCACGATCGCCCGCGAGCTCGGGGTCGTCGGCCTGATGAACGTGCAGCTGGCGCTCGTCGACGGCGTGGTCTACGTCCTCGAGGCCAATCCGCGCGCGTCGCGCACCGTGCCGTTCGCCTCGAAGGCGACGGGCGTGAACCTCGTTCAGGCGGCGTGCCGTGTGATGGCCGGCGCGCGCTTGTCGGACCTGGACCTGCCCGAGGGTCAGTCCCCGAGCCATGTCTCCGTGAAGGCCGCCGTGCTCCCGTTCGCGCGCTTTCCCGGCGCCGACCCCGTGCTCGGCCCGGAGATGCGCTCGACCGGGGAGGTGATGGCGACCGCGGCCGACCTCCCGACCGCATTCGCCAAGGCGGAGCGCGCCGCGGGCCGGCCGCTTCCGGCGGCGGGCACCGCCTTTCTCTCGGTGCGCGACGCCGACAAGGGCGCCGTCGTCGACGTCGCAACCCAGCTCGCCCGCCTCGGCTTCACGCTGCTCGCTACGACGGGGACCGCGGGCGTCCTCTCTGCGGCCGGTCTCTCGGTTCAGGGAGTTCGCAAGGTGACGGAGGAGGGTGGCGGCCCGAGCGTCGTCGACCTCATCCGCCGGGGGCGCTGCAACCTCGTCGTCAACACGCCCCACGGCTCGGGAGCGAGGACGGACGGCTACCTCATCCGCGAGGCGGCCCTCGTCGCGCGCGTCCCTTGCATCACCACGCTGTCAGGAGCCGCAGCCGCCGTCCACGCGATCGCGAACGCGCGCACGGAGGAGTCGGTCTCGCTGCAGGAGCGAATCGAGCATGAGACGCGAGCGGCTTAGCGTCACCGCCAACGAGCGGATCGGGCCGTACACGCTGCTCCGCGTGAGGCGAGGCGCGATCGATCCCGGCGTGCCCGGCCAGTTCTTCATGCTCGAAGCGCCCGGCCGCCTGTTGCCGCGCCCGATGAGCCTCTGCCTGGCGCCGGAGGGCGAGCTCGCGTTCCTGATCGATCCGATCGGGCCCGGCACGAAGGCGCTCTGTGCGCTGTCTCCCGGGGATCGGATTCACGTGCTCGGGCCTCTGGGGAACGGGTTCGACCTCGAAGTCGAGCAGCCGCTCCTCGTCGGCGGGGGCATCGGCATCGCGCCGCTGCCGTTCCTGTCGGAGGCTCTGGGGCGGCCGCCGGCCGTGCTCGGCTTCCGCTCCGACCGCCACGCGGAGGCTGCCGGGCTCCTGCCGAACGCCGAAGTCTGTGTCGAGCCGCGACTCGTCACCGAGCTGATCGCGCCCGGGCACGACGTCCTCGCCTGCGGTCCGGCGCCGATGCTCGAAGCGGTCCGTGAGCTCGAGCCGGACGCGCAGCTCGCCTGGGAGGCGCCGATGGCGTGCGGCTACGGCGCGTGCTACGGCTGCGCCGTCGAGATCGACGGGGCGCTCAAGCGCCTCTGCGTCGAGGGCCCGGTGCTCCGTGCTGCTTAACGCTTCGGGGTGCCTGGATGCCCTGACCGCGCCCGATGTGGCTCGGAGCCTCGACGCCTTCGTGACGAAGACGGTCACGCCGCTGCCGCGGGACGGAAACGCGCCGGTGAGGATCGTCGAGACCGCCGTCGGGATGCTCAATTCGATCGGGCTCGCGAACCCGGGCATCGACCGGTTCGTCACCCGCGACCTGCCGCAGCTCGCCAAGCTCGGCGTCCCGGTCTGGGTCTCGGTCGGCGGCTTCGAAGCGGACGACTACGCCGAGACCTGCTCCCGACTCGACGATCACGCCGAGGTGGCCGCCATCGAGCTCAACGTCTCGTGTCCGAACGTCGAGGCACCGGCGGAGAGCGCGACGCAGATCGTCGCCGCCGCGCGGCTCGCCACCCGCAAGCCGCTCTGGGCGAAGCTGTCGCCCGCCGTCCCCGACATCGGCGAAGTCGCACGCGCCGCGCACGCGGCGGGCGCAGACGGGCTCTCGCTCGTGAACACGCTCCGCGGGCTCGAGCTCGACCGGCGCACGCTGCGCCCGGCGCTCGGGCCCGGGCACGGCGGGCTTTCCGGCCCCGCGTTGAAGCCTGTCGCGCTCGCGGCGGTCGCGACCTGTTACGAGGCCACCGGTCTGCCGATCGTCGGGATGGGTGGCGTTCAGGATGGTCTGGATGCGCTCGAGTTCATCGCGGCAGGCGCGCGGCACGTCGCGCTCGGGACGATCCTCTTCGCAGATCCCGACGCGCCATCGCGTGTGCGGCAGGAGTTGCACGCGGCCGCGGCCGAGCGCGGATGGGAGTCGTACGACGATGCGCACGCGATCGCACACAAAGAACGACACGTGTTGTCCAATGGGAAAACTGCGTCTGCAGGACAGGTTGTATAGGTCGTAAAAGACCTGCTAGAACCGCAAAAAGTCGCACCTTGACCGACGCAGGACGCTTGTTAGACTCCCGCGCTCATGGTGTCGTCAAAGATTCAGGCCGAGGCACCTATCCGTTCTCTCGATCAGCGAATGGAAGCGTTGAAGAGGGCGAACGACATCCGTGTCCGGCGCGCGAGGCTCAAGAAGGATCTGAAGGACGGCCGCGTTCAGATCGAGCACATTCTCAGCAATCCACCCGAGTACGTCTCGACCGCGAAGGTCTTCGACATGCTGATGGCGGTCCCGAAGTTCGGGCGGGTGAAGGCGGCGCGCTTCTTGAACATGTGCCGTATCAGCCAGTCGAAGACGGTCGGTGGGCTCTCCGATCGCCAGCGCACTGAGTTGATTGGCCTCTTCGACAGGTAGCCCTCTGGTCGTCGTCGTCACCGGCACCTCGGGTGCCGGCAAAGGCACGCTCGAGAAGAAGTTGCTCGAACGGGTCCCCGAGCTCGAGCTGGCCGTCTCGGCGACGACCCGCGAGCAGCGCCCCGGCGAGCAGCACGGCCGCGAGTACTACTTCATCACGCCCGAGAGCTTTGCGCGTCTCGTCGACGAGGGCGAGTTCCTCGAGTACGTCGACCTCCCGTGGGGTGCGAGGTCGGGAACGCTGCGCTCGGAGATCGACCGGATCCAGGCGCACGGACGGGTGCCTCTCCTCGACCTCGAGACGGATGGCGCTCTCCGGGTTCAGGACACGATTCCCGGTGCGGTGACGATCTTCGTCGACGCGCCGACGTTCGACGAGCTCGAGCGCCGCCTTCGCGCGCGGGCGACCGAAAGCTCGGGAGAGATCCAGGTCCGGCTCGAGCTCGCCCACAAGCAGCAGAACCAGAAGAGCCAGTTCGACTACGTGATCGTCAACGAGGACGTCGGGCGGGCCGCGGACGAGCTGATCGGCATCGTCCGCAGGAAGTTGCAGACGGCCGGTACCATGAGCCGCCCATGATCCATCCCAGAATCGATGAGCTCCTCGACAACGTCGACTCGCGTTACGCGCTGGTGATCGTCGCCGCCAAGCGGGCGCGCCAGATCAACGACTACCACCACCAGCTCGGCGAAGGGATCGGCTTCGAGCAGGCCCCGCCGCCGCTGGTCGAGTCGCGGTCGAAGAACTACTTGACCATGGCCCTGGAGGAAGTCTCCGAGGGCAAGCTCAAGTACAAGTACCCGAAATAATCGTTGTGCGAAAGCTTCGCTTTCGCACAAGAGCTCTCTGTTACGGCGCTTCGCGCTGAATGCGCACGGCCGAGCCGTGCGCTCCAAGCGGGTCGACCCGTCCGGCAGGTGTCCGCTCCCGCGCGGGCGGCGGCGCTGAAGCGTCGCCCTCCGCGTGAGTCCGCCGGCTGCTAGTGCCGCTTCGCCCGCACTAGCCTCGGCGTCGGGGTTTCTCGCAGGCCGGGCCCACTCAGGGCAGAATTCCCCGCATGGCGCGGGTGCTCGTTGGGGTGACCGGTGGGATCGCCGCCTACAAGGCCTGCGAGCTGGTACGCCTGCTCGTCAGGGGCGGCCACGACGTCGTTCCACTCGTGACGCCCGGCACCGAGCGCTTCGTCCGGGCCGAGACGTTCTTCGCGCTCGCGAGGCGGTCTCCCGGCGAAGACCTCTATGCGCATCTCACGCGTGGCGACCTGCTCGTCGTCGCGCCCCTCACCGCGAACACGCTGGCCAAGCTCGCGCATGGGCTCGCCGACTCGCTCGTGACCGAGGCGGCCCTGGCTCATCGCGGCCCGGTCCTTCTGGCGCCCGCGATGAATCCTCGGATGTGGTCCCATCCCGCGACCCGGGAGAATCTCGAGACCGTTCGGGCGCGCGGCGCGCAGATCGTCGGCCCGGACGAGGGAGAGACGGCGGAGGGGGAGTGGGGAGTCGGGCGGATGGCGGAGCCCGCGGCGATCTATCGCCGCTGCCGCGAGCTGCTCGGTGAGACGGACACTCTGGCCGGGCGGCGCGTGCTCGTCACCGCCGGCGGCACGCGGGAGCCGCTCGACTCGGTGCGTTTCCTCGGCAACCGCTCGTCCGGGCGCATGGGTGTCGCTCTCGCCGAGGAGGCACGCCGGCGCGGGGCGCAGGTCACCTTGCTCGCCGCGAACCTCGCCGTGCCAGTACCTCGTGGCATCGAGGTCGTCGAGACGTCCACGGCAGAAGCGATGCTCGACGCGGCCCTCGGGATCGAGGACGCGGACCTGGTGTTGATGGCCGCCGCGGTCGCCGACTACCGGCCCGCGGAGCAAATCGCGGACAAACGGCCGAAGGACGACGGAGCCTGGCAGGTGACGCTCGAGCCGACGCGTGACGTTCTACGAGCACTCGCGGAGAGGCGCGCAAACGGGCAGGTGCTGATCGGCTTCGCCGCGGATCACGGCGAGGCCGGCCTCGCTCGCGCCCGCGAGAAGCTGCACCGAAAAAACCTCGATCTGATCGTCTACAACGACGTGTCACGTGACGACGTCGGCTTCGACGCGGAGGACAACGAGGTCGTCCTGGTCGGCACCTCCGGAGAGCGGCACGTGGACAAGGCCCCCAAAGACCAAATCGCCGCGGCGATCGTAGACAAGGCCGAGGAGCTGTTGCGTGAGCGAGCCCGGTAGGGAACATGTCGAAGCGCCCGTTGCGGCGACGCTCGTCCGCGAGCTGACCGACAATCTCGCGCGCGTCATCCACGCTCCGGACGAGACGCTCCGGCTCTGCGTGCTCTGCCTTGTCAGCGAGGGTCATCTGATCCTCGAGGACTTTCCGGGCGTGGGCAAGACGATGCTCGCCAAGGCGCTCGCGCGGTCGCTCGACGTGTCCTTCTCCCGCATGCAGTTCACTCCCGACCTCCTGCCGTCGGACGTCACCGGCGTCAATGTCTTCAATCAGCGCTCGAACGAGTTCGAGTTCAAGCCGGGGCCGGTCTTCGCGAACCTTCTCCTCGTCGACGAGATCAACCGCGCCTCCCCCAAGACGCAGGCCGCGCTCCTCGAGTGCATGCAGGAGCAGCAGGTGACGATCGACGGCATCTCGTACGAGCTCGCCCGCCCGTTCATGGTGATGGCGACGCAGAACCCGATCGAGTACGAGGGGACGTACCCGCTCCCGGAGGCCCAGCTCGACCGTTTCACCATGCGGATCGCCATCGGCTACCCGCCGCTCTCGGACGAGGCGAAGATGCTGACCGAGCAGACCGCCGACCCGCCGCTCGGCTCGCTTCGTCCAATTGCGACCGCGTCCGACGCCCTGGCGCTCGCCGACGACGCGAGGGCGATCTACGTCGAGGAGAGCCTCAACCGTTATGTCGTCGCGCTCCTTCGCGCGACGCGCGGGGACACCCGTCTCTATCTCGGCGCGAGCCCGCGTGCGGGGATCGCGCTACTGCGGGTCGCGAAAGCACGTGCGCTCGCAGACGGGCGCGCCCACCTCGAGCCCGACGACGTCAAGGCTGTCGCCGTCCCCGTGCTCTCGCACCGACTGATCCTCGCTCCGGAAGCGCGCTCGAGTGGTCTCACCGGCGAGCAGATCGTCCGCGAAACCCTCGACAAGACCCCCGTTCCGGTCTAGCTCATGGCCTCGCCGCAACGCTGATGCTCACGCGGCGCGGACGCTGGGTCCTTGCGCTGGGCCTCGGCGTGTACGTCGCCGCTTGGGCATTCGGGTCGAAGCCGCTCTACCCGGTTGCGACCGGACTCATGCTCGTCGTCGCGGTCGCGTGGCTTTGGATCAGGCTCGCCGACCGGCCGTTCGGTGCCACGCGCGGCTGGGGCGATCGCGAGCACGTCGAGGGCGACGACGTCCCCGTCGTCGTCGAGCTCGAGCCGATGGGCAGTGTCCTGCCCGCTGCGATCACACTCGTCGAGCGCGTCGGTCGTCTCGGTGAGCAGCGCCATGCTCTCCGCCGTCGCGGCCGAAGATTCAGCATCCGCTACACGCTCGAGCGCGTTCCGCGCGGCCGCTATCTCTTCGAGGACGTCCGCGCCGAGCTCGGTGATCCATTCGGTCTCGAGCGCGTCACCGTCTCGCTCCCTGCGCCGGGTGCGCTGCTCGTGTACCCGCGACTGGCGCGGGTCGAGCGGCTGTTTTCGGATACGGGCGGACGCTCCCATGACGGGCGGCGGCTCCTCCTGAGACGGCCGAGCGGATTCGAGCTTCACAGCGTCCGCGAATACCAGGAGGGCGAGTCGCTCCGCCGCGTTCACTGGCCGTCGACCGCACGTCGCGGACAGCTGATCGTCAAGGAGCTCGAGGACGCGCCACGCGACGAGATCGCGGTGCTGCTCGACGCCGATGCCAAGGCCGTCGTCGGGGAGAGCTTCGACGTCCAGGTTCGCGCCGCCGGCTCGATCCTCGATGCGCACGTTCGCCAGAACAAGCGCGCGGTGCTCGTCGTGAGCTCCGCACGACGCCAGGTACAGCACGTCCATGCGCCTGCGGCGGACTGGACACGCGCCCTGGAGCTGCTGGCCGCGGCAGAGCCGACCGGGACCGCGCCGGCCGCGAGGTTGCTGGCCGAGGCCGACGGGCCTATCGCCCGGGCGCTCGATCTCGCCGTCGTGACGGCGCGGCTCGAGCAAGAACTCGTCGACCGTGTCCTCCAGCGTGCCCTCTCGCGCCATGAGGTCTCGATCGTCTACATCGACGCGCCGAGCTTCGCAGGCCGGGCCGGGAAGCCTGAGCCGGCGCTCCTCCGTCTTCAGGCCGCGGGGGTGCCCGTCGCCGTCGTCCGAGCCGGCGACGACCTGGCCGAGCGACTCACCGCACCGGGGAACCGAAGGGCGATTCATGGCTAGGACCGTTGCGCTGGCCGGAATCGCGGCGTTCGTCGTTGCCGCGAACTGGCTCCGGTTCGAGGATCCGCGTTCGGGCGGGGGCAAGCCCTTCGCTCTCGCCGTGCTGGCCATCGCGCCCTTCCTACTCCGCCCTCTCTGGCTGCGCGCCGCCGGCGTGGTCGTCTCGCTCGGGCTCGCGGGGTGGGTGGCCCTGTCGGTCTCGCCACTCCGACTTTGGCCCGGAGGCGCGGCGTACTTCGAGCCGCTCGGCTCGCGCTTCGGGCACGGCTTCCTCGACTTCTACGAGTTCCGCCTGCCGATTCAGCCAGAACGCCATCCGAGGATGCACGCAGTCATCCTCGTCGCGATCTTCGCGTTCGTCCTCTTGATCGCCCTTGCAGTGGCCGCCCGCCGAGCGCTTCCGGCCGTGATCGTCTTCCTCGTCGGCGCGGGCTGGCCGGCGACGTTGCTGGCCGGGGGGAACGAGCTCGGCCGCGGAATCGTCATCCTCGCGGTCGCGCTTGCGTTGTTGGCGGGCCTTGCCGAGCGGCCTAGCCGCCTGGCGGTCGGGGCGGCCGGCGCGGTCCTCGTCGGGGCGCTCGCGCTGTCGAGTTCGCCCGCGGTCGCCAAGACCGCGTTCCTCAACTGGCAGCAGTGGAATCCGTACACCAAGCCGGAGCACGCCGTCAGCGTGCGCTACGTCTGGGACGCGCGGTACACCGGGATCCGGTTCCCGAGCAAGAGAACGACCGTGCTGACCATCCGCGGGCCGAGCAGGTCGCAGTACTGGCGCGCAACTGTCCTCGATCGTTTCGACGGCACGCGCTGGCTCGAGCATCCCTGGCGCGAGACGCCGGCGGAGAGCAGCCGCCTCCTGCCGGCGGGCGCCCGGAAACGAAAGGACTGGGTGAGACAGGACGTCACCGTCGGGGCGCTCGACGACGACCACCTCGTAGGCGCATCGGTCCCGGTCGCGTACGCGGTCGACGAGGTGGCGGTCCAGGCCGGCCAACAGGTCGCCCTGGTGCCCGGCGGCCTGGTTCGCGGCTCGCACTACACCGCGTGGAGCTATGCGGCCGAGCCGACTCCCGCGGAGGTCGCCCGCGTTCCCGCGGTGTATCCGAGAGCCTTGACGAAGCCGGGCCGCGAGCTAGACCTCGCCCGGGGCGTCACGGTGCCGGCCTTCGGCGTCCCCGGGCGTCAAGCCACGGTCTCCCGCCTCCTCACCGGAAGGCTCCGGCCTTATGCCGGGGTGTACGACCGCGCGCGCGAGGTCGCCGGGCGGACGGCGTCGCCGTATGCCGCGGCGGTCGCGCTCGAGGCGTGGCTTCGCAGCACCGGTGGATTCACGTACTCCGAGCAGCCCGAGTCGGTGCCCGGCCTGCCGCCTCTCGTCGGCTTCGTCCTGGAGACGAAGTCCGGGTACTGTCAGCACTTCGCAGGCGCGATGGCGCTGATGCTGCGGCTGCTCGGCATCCCGTCACGCGTCGCGGCGGGGTTCGCACCCGGCCATTACCGGGATGGGACCTGGACGGTGTCGGACCACGACGCACACGCCTGGGTGGAGGTGTGGTTCCGCGGCTACGGTTGGCTGCCGTTCGATCCGACCCCCGGCAGGGGTCGGCTGAGCGGCACCTACAGCTCGACCGCGCTCGGATTCGATGCTCAGGCCGCGGCGGCTCTGCTCCGAGGGCTCGTCAAGGGCGGCGAGGTCTTCGGCCAGGGGAGCGCCTCCGGCGTGATCGGGCATGACGTGACCCGCCGTACGCCGCGCTCGATCGGAGACCTGCCGCCGGGCGTCGCGAGCACCTCAGCGCCCGCGGGGCACCGCGCGCACAGCCTGCTGTTCTTCCTCCTCCTGCTCGCGGCCGCCGTTGCGCTGCTCGTCATCGCGGTGAAGCACGGGCGCAGACGACTGCGCTACCTCACACGCGACCCGCGCGGGATCGCGGTCGCATGTGCGCGTGAGCTGACGGAATACCTCCACGACCAGCGCCTGCCCGCCGGGCCGACGGCGACGTTCAACGAGCTCGGCGAGACCGTCACGGACACGTTCGGGGTCGACGGAGGACGCTTTGCACGGGCGGCCACCGCCGCACGCTACGGAGTGCCCGGCGAAGCGCGGGATGAGGCCGCTGCGGCGCGAGCCGAGCTGCGGGCGCTGAAGCGAAAGCTCCGGCGCAGCCTTTCGACGCTCGACCGCGTGCGAGGTCTGCTCTCCGTACGCTCTCTCGGCCTCGGCTAGCCGATGGACGCGGTGGTGCTCGCGGCGGGGGAGGGGAGACGCATGCGCCCCATCACGGAGCGTTGGCCCAAGGCGGTATTGCCGATCGGGGGCCGGGCCGTCCTCGCAGTGCTCTTTCGGGAGCTCGCCGCAGCGGAGCTCGAGACGGTCTGGCTCGTGACGGGCCATCTTGCCGAGCAGGTCGAGCGGCTCGCGGGCGACGGATCGGCGTTCGGCCTCGACGTTCGCTTCGTGCGCCAGCCGCAGGTGCTCGGCTCGGCCGACGCCGTGCGCCGCGCTCTC
>DASUXI010000205.1:0-35823 GCA_036377995.1 Gaiellaceae bacterium | reverse complement strand
CACGAGGAGCTGGTCCTCGAGGCTGCGGACGGCAACCGGCTCGCAGCGTTCGCGGCAGTCCCCGATAGCCCGGCCGCCGTGGGTGTCGTCATCCTCCCGGACGTCCGTGGGCTCTACCGGTTCTACGAGGAGCTCGCACTTCGGTTCGCCGAGCGTGGAATCGCAGCCGTCGCGATCGATTTCTTCGGCCGGACGGCCGGCGTCGAGCGGCGCGGCGACGACTTCGAGTACATGCCGCACGTCGAGCGGACCACCCCGGAAAGCGTCCAGGCGGATGTCGCCGCGGCCGTCACCCACCTTCGCTCGGGTGGCGTGGAGACGGTCTTCACCGTTGGCTTTTGCTTCGGCGGGCGCCACTCGTGGCTCGCCGCGGCCGCGGGCCATCGCCTCTCGGGCGCGGTCGGCTTCTACGGGCGGCCGGGTCCAGGCCGCGACGGGACGCCCGGCCCTGCCGACCGCGTTGCTGCAATGACGGCGCCAATCCTCGCGCTCCAGGCGGGCGCCGACCAGAACATCACCGCCGAGGACAACGCCGCGTTCGAGTCGGCGCTCACCGCGGCGGGCGTCGAGCACGAGCTCGTGACCTACGAGGGTGCTCCGCACAGCTTCTTCGATCGCAAGCAGGCGGACTACGCCGATGCGTCCGATGACGCGTGGCGACGGGTGCTCGACTTCATCGAGCAACACCGCACGGCCGCCGTCTGACTTCCCGGGACGCCGCTCGGCTACATTCGGCGCCGGTGGACAAGATCAACCGCCGCCAGTTCGTCGCGCGAGGAGGCCGGGCTGCGCTCGTCATTGGGGCCGCTCCTCTCGCAGGACGGCTGGCGGGTATCGCCCGCTCCGCTTCGACCGGCATCTTCGGCGAGCTCGCCGGCGGCTTGCGAGGAGACGTCGTCATCCGGGGGGCATCGGGCTACGAGCAGGCGCGCGTCCTCTACAACACGCGCTTCGACACCGTGAAGCCTCGAGCGGTGGTCTTCTGCGAGTCGCTGGCCGACGTGCAGCGCACCGTCCGCTGGGCGCGCAAGCATTCCGTGCGCATCGTGCCGCGGTCTGGTGGCCATAGCTACGGCGGCTACTCGACGACGTCCGGAGTCGTCCTCGACGTGTCGCGCCTCGCCCGGATTGCCCTCGACGCGCGAGGCCGCGCCGCGGTCGGCGCGGGAGCGCGCCTGATCGACGTCTACGACCAGCTCTCGCGGCGCGGGCGGACGATTCCGGCGGGAACATGCCCGACTGTGGGCATCGCCGGCCTCGCCCTTGGCGGAGGCATCGGCCTCGCGGCCCGCAAGTTCGGCCTGACGTGCGACAATCTCCTCGAGGCGACTGTCGTGCTCGCCGACGGGCGAGCGCTCACGTGCGATGCCCGGCATCACGCTGACCTCTACTGGGCGCTACGCGGGGGCGGCGGCGGCAACTTCGGGGTCGTGGCGCGCCTCGTCTTCAGGACGCATCCGGTCGACAAGGTCGTGACTTACTCGCTCGAGTGGCCGTGGTCCGACGCGAGGACCGTCGTTGGCGCATGGCAGAGCTTTGCGCCGCACGCGCCGGACGGGCTCTTCTCCGTCCTCAACCTCAACGCTCTCGCCGGGTCGACGGCGACGCCGAGGATCACGTCCGCCGGACAGTTCTTCGGCACAGAGGCGCAGTTGCGCGCGCTCCTCGCGCCGCTCGCCGGCGCTGGCACGCCGTCCCGTTTCACGATCACGACTCGCACGTATCTCGACGCTCAGAAGATGTGGGCCGGATGCGGTGGGACGATCGAGGCCTGCCACCTCCCGCCGCAAGGCGGCCTCGGGCGCGCGACCTTCAAGGCGGCGTCCGCCTACGCGAAGCGCCCGCTCGACTCCGCCGCGATCGACGTGCTGACCACCCAGATCGAAGCCCGAAGGACGATGGGGTCAGGGTCGGGAATCGTCCTGCTCGACTCGTACGGAGGCGCGATCAACCGGGTGCGCGAGGACGCGACGGCCTTCGTTCACCGCGACGCGCTCTTCTCACTGCAGTACCTGGCGTACTGGGACCCGGCGAGGCCGGCCGCGCCGAACGTCGCGTGGCTGAGAGCGTTCCGCGCGGCGATGCGCCCGCATCTGTCGGGCTTCGCGTATCAGAACTACATCGACCCGGACCTCTCGAACTGGCCTCACGCCTACTACGGCGCGAACCTGCCCCGGTTGATAGCCGTGAAGCGCCGCTACGACCCCGAGAACGTCTTCCGCTCGCGCCAGAGCATTCCGCTCACGCGCTGAGCGGGAGCTGGGCGGTGATCACGGTTCCCTTGCCGGGAGGGCTGATGACGAAGAGCGTCCCCCCGGCCGCCTCTGCCCGGTCGCGCAGGCCGAGGACGCCCGAGCCCATCGGGTCGGCGCCGCCACGGCCGTCGTCCGCGACCTCGAAGCGGAGGAGGCCGCCGTCCTGCCACAGCCTGACCGTCGCCTTCGTCGCCCGCGCGTGCTTGGCCACGTTGGTCAGCGCCTCTGCGCAGAGGTAGTAGGCCGTCGCCTCGACGTCCCGCGGATAGCGCTCGTCGGCGACGTCGAGCTCCACCTCGACCGGAAGCCGGTCGCCGAGGGCCTTCAGCGCGTTGAGCAGGCCGTGCTCGGTGAGCGTCCCCGGATGAAGCCCGCGCGCGAGCTCGCGCAGCTCCTTCAGCGCCTGGTCGAGCTCCTCGGCCGCCTTGGCCAGCGTCGCCGCGGCTTCGTCCGGGGCAGAGGCGAGCTGGGCTCTGGCCACGCGGAGCTGGAGGGACAGGGAGACGAGCCGCTGCTGCGCGCCGTCGTGCAGGTTCCGTTCGAGCTTGCGGCGCTGCTCGTCGCCTGTCTTGACGATACGAGCCCGCGACGAACGGAGGTCGTCGCGCGCCTGCGCGCTTGCGACCGCGAGTGACACGAGCTCGGCGAACCCGCCGAGCCTGGTCTCGCTGCCCGGCGGGAGCGGCTCGACGCTCGCCACCGCGACGGCACCCCAGAGGGTGCCGGCGACCGTGATCGGTGCCGCGACCGTCGACAGGTACCCGATGCGCATCATCAGCTCCGGTACCTCTCCGCTCAGCTTCGAGTAGTCGTCGATGCGGGCGGTCGCCCGTGTCCGCAGGACGCGCCCGATGGTCGTGCTCTCGGTGGCCTCGAAGCGCTCGCCGAGCTCGAAGGCGCCGATGTCGTCGCGGTAGTGGCGTCCGACGACCGTCGCCGTGTCGTCACCCTCGTACCGAAAGACGGCCGAAGAGGTCACGCCGAGCACGCGTGCGGCCTCGGTGGAGACGGCCATGAAGACGGCCTCCGGCGTCGCTTCCGACGCGACGAGCGTCGCGACGCGGCGGAGCGCTCGCTGCTCCTGGGCGAGCTGTCCGACCTCGAGCAGCTTCGCCCCCGGATCACCCTCGAGCGCCCGCTCCTCCTCGCGCGCCCGTGCCTGCTCGGTGAGGTCGATCCCCGCGGTGACGAGATAGCGTGGCCCGCCGTCCTCGCCGGACATCAACCTGTTCGACCAGGCGATCAGCCTCCGGCTGCCGTCCTTCGCCTGCCAGTGCCCGACCTGAGGGCTCGAATGGCCTGTGCGCCAGATGAACGCGAGCACCTCGCCGAATGCCTCTGCCTCTTCACGAGGGATCACCGACTCGCGGGCGTCCCGTCCGACGACCTCCTCCCGTGAGAAACCCGTCGCCAGCTCGCATGCGTCGTTGAACAAGAGGATCCGCCCATCGCAGTCGAGCACGCAGACGAGCGAACGGGTCGTCTCCGCGAGGATCCGGGCGAACTCGTCGCCCAGAACGAAGCCGGGCCTTGTTTCGTCCATCTGTCGTTTCCGTCAGGTCTCGACGTCGAAGAACGTGACGTCGTATTCCTCGAGCGCCAGCCGGGTGGCTCCGGTGGTGAGCGTCGCGAGGTCGCTCAGCTTCTGGCCGATCTCGGAGCTCGCGGCCAGCGCGGCCTCGTCCGCCCAGAGGGTGATGACGAGGGTCTTGCCGCCGGTACGGTCGGCGAGGCGGATCAGGCCTCTGAAGCCGGTGCTGTCGCGGAGCCAGGGCAGGAGCTGCTCGCGCACGATCTCGACCCCCTGGTCGTGCTGCTCCTGCGTGGTGGCGAGGGTGTGCATCCGCGCGAACATCGACCCTCTTTTACACTGTTCCGATGTCCTTCGTCCCGCGTCTGGCGATTGCGCTGGGTCTCAACGTCCTGGCGCTGTGGGTCGCAGACGCCCTCTGGGACGGGGTGCGGATTCACGGCTGGGCCGCATATCTGATCGGTGCAGCCGTGCTCGGCATCGCCAACACCTTCATCAAGCCCGTGCTCGCGATCCTCACGCTGCCCCTGATCATCCTGACCCTCGGCTTCTTCTACCTGGTGCTCAACATCGCAATGGTGGCGCTCGCCGAGTGGGTTGCGCCGAATTTCTCCATCGACGGGTTCTGGTCCTACGTCGGCATCGTGGTCCTCGTGTGGGCCGTCAACTGGCTGGGCGGCCAACTGCTCGAGGATGTCGGCGCGCGTTCTCGCCCGCGCCTGACCTAGGGCGAACGCATGGCGACGAGAAGACCCGTCTCGCGCGGGCCCTTGACGCTCGCCTCCTTCACCACGCCGATTCCGTCGACGTAGTACTTGTGGTCGAGGACAGAAGGCTCGAGGGGGGTCCACTCCTCAGTCAGGAGCGCGTGGGTCGTCGCGACGAACGGCACGCGAACCGCGGCCGAGAAGCTCACGACTCGGAAGTGGTCTTCCGCATGACCCCTGTAGAACTCCTGGAGCCCGGACTGGCCGATCCGCGGCTGCCCGGGCATGTAGATCCCTGCTCGCGCACCATCGGCGCCGGCCTGCCACGAGCCCTCGGTCGAGGTGACGCGCCCCTTGCGGTCGAGCTCCGCGGTCGCCTCGCCGAAGTACCAGACGTTCCCGCGCTTGTCCTGTGCGTACCAGTCGGTCGTGCGCTCCTCCAGGCGGCCGGCGAGGAAGAGGCGGTCGCTGACGACCGTCGTGCGCACTCCCTGGATCATCTTCGTCCCCCGCGTGACGGTGACGACGTCACGCGACGTCTTTCCGTCCTTGACGCCGCGGTAGACGTACACGGTTCCCGGCTTGAGAGGGAACCAGGAATTGGTGACGCGCGCGACGTAGTCGGACGGATCGATCGCGGGGAGGGCCGCCTGAGCCGATGCGGCCGGGACGGCAAGGCAAGAAAGCACGAGCAATCCCGCTAGGACTCGCATCGCTCTACTCGTGCCCGAACAACCGCGAGAGCAACCCCGGCCGTCGTGGCTGGGTCGCGCGCCAGTCGTCCTCCGTCCTGAAGCTTCCGTGCTTGCGAGCCGCGGCGACGCATTCGAGGTGTGCGTGCCGGCGACGCTCGACGTCACCCTCAGGCGCAATCACGACGTGCTCGCTCATCGCGTGAAGCTGGCGGCCGCAGAACGGACAACGGTACGTTGCCGGCCGGTTGCTGCGCGACGCGCGCAAGCTCCACCAGCGGACCTCGTCCATCAGTCGTCGATGGCGATATGTCGGGGCTCCGACGCAACCCGGTCGAGCCACGCTCGCACGTGCTCGTAGGGCCCGAGGTCGAAGCCGCCCTCGTGCGCGACGTGTGTGTACGCGTAGAGCGCGATGTCCGCGAGCGTCAGGCTCTCGCCGACGAGGTAGCGCCGGCCGTCGAGGTGCCGCTCCATCGCCGCGAGCGCCCGATCTCCGGCGGCCTGACGTCCGGGCAGCCTGTCGGCGAACTCCTCGGGCCGCCCTGAGTACGCGAGCCAGAACCGGGCAACTGCGATCGCCGGCTCGTGGTCGTACTGCTCGAAGAACATCCACTGCAGCACCTGCGCCCGTTCGTACGCGTCGTCGGGTACGAAGCGGGTGCCGTCGCCGAAATACCAGAGGATCGCACCGGACTCTCCCAGCGGCCTCCCGTCGTCGAGCACGAGCGTCGGCACGCGCAGCGCGGGATTCAGGCCGCCGAGCACGTCCGGTCTGTTCGAGCGGTCGGCGACGTCGAGCGTCCGCGTCTCGTATTCGAGGCCCAGATGCGCGAGCAGCAGCCGCACCTTGTAGCAGTTGCCCGAGACCGGGCTGTTGTAGAGGAGCACCCCCTGCAACCTATCGTTCGCGGGGAGGATTCTCGCTTCGTCCTCGCGGACGAGGCGGCGCGACGGTTGACGGAGTACCTTCAGGCCGTGACGAGGCTCCGGGTGCTCGCGCGCCGACACTGGTTCGACGCCGCCATCGTGGTCGGCCTCGGGATTTCGCTGGCTGGGGTGACAACCGCGCGCTCCGCCCCGGCGGGGCGCGTCAGCGGAAGCGGCGGCGCCCGGAACGGCGCTTCGACGTCCGCCACATGACGTCGGGCTCCTCGAGGCTGCTGCCCGCCCCGAGCACGACACACTGGAGCGGCGCTTCGGCCACTACGACGGGCAGGCCCGTCTCGGTGGAGATGAGCCGGTCGACTCCGCGAAGGAGCGCACCGCCGCCCGCGAGCACGATGCCCCTGCTCGAGATGTCGGCCGCGAGCTCGGGCGGCGTCGCTTCCAGCGTGCGCCGCACCGTGTCGAGGATCGCGTCGACGGGCTGCGCGATCGCCACGCGCACCTCCGCAGAGTCGATCGTCGCGCGGCGCAGAAGACCCGTGATCCGGTCGCGCCCCGCGACGTCGGTCTCGATCTCTTCCGACAGCGGCCACGCCGAGCCGCAAGCGATCTTCGCCGCCTCCGCCGTTTCCGGCCCGATGACGAGGCGCTGGTTCGCGCCGACGTGGCGGACGATTGCCTCGTCCAGCTCGAAGCCACCGACACGGATCGACTCACGCACGACGATCCCGCCCATCGACAGAACGGCGACCTCGCTCGTGCCGCCGCCGATGTCCACGACCATGCTTCCCTGTGCCTCCGCCACCGGGAGGCCGGCGCCGATCGCCGCCGCCATCGGCTCCTCGATCAGGGAGACGCTCCGGGCTCCGGCCGCCAGCGTCGCCTCCTCGACCGCGTTCCGCTCGACGTCGGTGATCCCACTCGGCACGCAGAGCACGACGCGGGAAAACGAAAGCGCACCACCGCCGACTCGGCGGATGAAGTAGCGCAGCATCTCCGCGGTGATGTCGAAGTCCGCGATCACGCCGTGGCGCAGCGGGCGGATGGCGCGGATCGTCGCGGGCGTCCGTCCGATCATGCGGCGCGCGTCCTCCCCGACGGCGCGCACCTCGTTCGTCCGCTCGTCGATGGCGACGACGGACGGCTCGAAGACCGCGATCCCCTGGCCGCGGACGAACACGAGCGTGTTCGCGGTGCCCAGGTCGATCGCGAGCTCGCGACCCCGTTGAAAGCGTCGTTGCCCCACAGGCCCCGCGCAACAGTAGCCGCATAGCTCAGCCGACCGCGAATGTGACGCTCACGCTCGCCTCGACCGTCTCCGTGCCCGGCTCGATCGGCGTCGCCGCGGCATCTCGCGCGGCTGCCGCCGTCGGCGGCATTGAACTCGCCCCGCTTTCGATGATCGTCGCGACCCGGCCGAGGGAGACTCCCGAAGCGCCTGCAATCGTCTGCGCCTTCACGCGGGCGTCAGCCACCGCCACCTGCAGCGCGCGGCGGTACGCGGCATCCTGGTCGGAAGCGAGGAAACCGGGCCCGTAGATCTGGTTTCCTCCGGCGGCGACGGCTACGTCGATCGCGCGGCCGAGTGAGCCGAGCTCACGGACATTTGCCGTGACCGTGTTCGTCGCCGTGTAGCCGGTGACCTCGTCGCCGTTGCCGTTCGTCCGCGGCGAGAGCGAGACCTCGGAGGTCTGTAGGTCCTTCTTCGCGATGCCCACGCCTCGGAGCGCGTCGATGACGCGCGCAACCACCTGCGAGTTGGCGGCAAGCGCGGCCGCGGCAGTCCGTGCCTGGCTGACGGTGCCAAACGACATCGTGGCGCCGTCGGGCGTGACCGTGGCTGTCCCCGTGCCTGTCACCGTGATGCCGCCGACAGCTGCCTCGTCCGCCGCGCTCTTCGCGCTCGACGGCTGCAGGACGCCTGCGAGCGAGACGAGCGCGAGCAGTCCCGCGCCGACGGCGGCGATGCGAACGGGCTTCATCGGAGCTCCTTCCGGTTGGTTGCGACGTGCGTACGCCGCAGCCCACCGGAGCCGTCACATGATCAGGCGAATTCGATCACGCTGCGAATGCCGTCCTGCGCCTCCATCAGCTCGAAGCCGCGATTGACCTCGTCGAGCGTCAGCCTGTGCGAGACGAAGGGATCGACGTCGATCTCGCCGGCGAGGTAGCGGTCGACGAACTGCGGCACCTGGTCACGTCCCTTGACGCCCCCGAACGAGGATCCGGCAACGCGGCGTCCCGTGATCAGGAAGCGCGGGACGATGTCGACCGTTTCGCCCTTGCCCGCCACCCCGCACACGGTTGCGAGCCCCCAGCCCATTCGCGCCGACTCGACCGCCTGGCGCATCACGTTCACGTTGCCGGTCGCCTCGAACGTGTAGTCGGCGCCGAAACCTCCGGTCAGCTCGACGATCTGCTCGACGGCCTCGGGGCCGCCGAGCATCGTGTCGGTCGCCCCCTGGGCGCGGGCCAGCTGGAGCCGCTCCCCGGAGAGATCGACACAGACGATCCGCTCGGCTCCCTGCAGCCGGCACCCCGCGACGGCTCCGAGCCCCACCATGCCCGCTCCGAAGACGACGCACGTCGATCCCCCCGTCACTTTGGCGGTGTTCATCGCCGCGCCGAGTCCTGTCGAGAGCCCGCACGCGAACAGGCACGCCCGATCGAGCGGCGCCTCGGGATCGATCTTCGCGAGCGCGATCTCGGGCATGACTGTGTACTCGGCGAAGGTGGACGTCCCCATGAAGTGGCGCACGGGCTCGCCGTCCCGCGCGAGACGCGTGGTTCCGTCCGGGAGGTAGCCCTTGTTCTGCTGCTCGCGAATCGCGAGGCAGAGGTTCGTGCGATGGTCGCGGCAGTGCTCGCACTCGCGGCACTGGGGCGAGAAGAGAGTGACGACGTGGTCGCCGGGAGAGATGTCCGTGACCCCGTCGCCGACGCGCTCGACGACACCGGCGCCCTCGTGGCCGAGGATGGTCGGCGCGTAGCCGGAGGGGTCGGCCCCGGACGCCGTGTAGAGATCGGTGTGGCAGACGCCGCAGGCGACGAGGCGGACGAGAGCCTCACCCGCCCTCGGCTCGGCGAGGTCGACCTCCTGGACGCGTAGCGGCTCCCCGAACTCCTCGAGCACCGCCGCGCGCATCCTCATCGTCGCGATCCTACGCAGAGCGGGAAGGATGTGATCGAATCGGCGGAATGCGCGCGATGGAATTCGACAGCTTCACGGTCGTCCTGCTCCTGACGCCCGACGATCCTCCGGAGCTCGACGAGAAGGCGGCGAGCGAGCTGCAGGACGCGCATCTGAACCACCTGGCAGAACTGCACGAGGCGGGCCACCTGCTTGCCGCCGGACCGCTCCTCGGCGGAGAGGGGGCGCCCTATCGCGGGCTCAGCATCTTCAGCGTCGGCGCCGAACGAGCACGGGAGCTGTGCGAGCAGGACCCCGCGGTGATCGCGGGCCGGTTCGACTTCGTGGTCATCCCGTGGCTCGTCCCTGGGGGTGCGGCCCACTTCACGCCGACGCGGTTCCCGCATTCATCCGCCGAAGTGACGGGGACCTAGGCCCAGGGCAGCTCCTGCCAGCCGGGCGGCCGCCCCGGCCGCCACTTCGTAAACGGGGCGTACGCCTCGGCCGGCGAGCTCGTCTCGTTCTCGACGCCCGCGCGGTGACGCAGTGCGACCTCGGAACGTGGGTAGACGATGCTCTTCTTGCCGCGTCGCCCACCGGTCATGAAGATCAGACACGGACCCTCGCCGGCGCCGACGAACCCGTGCTCGGTGTCGGCCGGACAGTGCACGAAGTCCCACGCCTTCAAGGGACGCTCCTCTCCCTCGATCAGCAGCAGGCATTCGCCGGCGAGGACGAGGAAGTCCTCCTGGTTCGACTCGCGGTGATAGAGGCCGCCCGGGCGACCCGGGTAGAGGACGCCGAGCGTGAACCCGACCTCTGCGAACGGGGCTGCATCTCCTTCGAAGACGCACGCGGGGCCGAGGGACTCGTTCGTCACCCACGCCGCGTCGCGCACGTTGACGACGAACCAGCCCTCCTCCGCGGCCACCAGTCCTGCATCCGACTCGACCAGCTGCGCTTCGTTCACCACATCGCTCCTTCCTACCGTTGTCCCGAGGCCCGGAGGACGAGCTGCAGTGACCGCTCGGGGCCGGGCCAATGCTCGCGGACGAGCGCGTCGCCTCCGGAACGAACCAGGTGCCGCAGCACGAGGGCGACGACGATGGCGTCGTCGAGCTGGCCTGCGACGGGGATGAAGTCGGGGACGAGGTCGAAGGGAAGGACGAGGTACCCCACCAGGCCGACGAGGAGGACCTTCCTCCGCCGGGGAACGCGGGGATCACGGAGCAGCCGGTGGACGAGGACGGCGCAGTCCGGGATGAATCCCGCCAGCAAGCGCGCCTCCTCCCGCCGCCCGGCGGCGAAGAGGGTCAGGACGAGCCCCGCCCACACGAGGACGAGGACTCCTAGGGCGGCGGCCGCCCAGACCCACCAGGTCAAGACCGCTACGCGACGGCGAAGCGCTTGGCGGCGCGGGCCCTGGCCCGCTCCGCCTCGACCTCACGGTCGCGCGGCGCCGCGTTGGTCACGAGCTCAGCGAGCAGCGTCGCCGTCGCCTCGCTCACCTCGTCGACCGCCCGGGCGAAGGCTTCCTCGTTCGCCTTCGAAGGCTTGGCGAAGCCGCTGACCTTACGGACGTACTGGAGCGCGGCCGACCGCACCTCGTGGTCGGTCGCCGGGGGCTCGTAGTTGAAGAGCGTGTGGATGTTCCGGCACATGCCGACATCCTACGGACCTGCGGCGCGTCTCCGTCTCAGCGCGCTTCGAGGTAGCGGAGCACCGCCAGCACGCGCCGATGGTCGCTCTCTGCGGGAGGCAGCCGCAGCTTCTGGAAGATGCTCTTGACGTGCTTCTCGACCGCGCGCTGTGTGACCACGAGCTCCGAGGCAATCGCCGCATTGGTCCGTCCCTCGGCCATCATGCCCAGGACCTCGAGCTCGCGCGGGGTCAACTCCCCGAGCGGCTCGTGCCGGCGCGTTCTCGCGAGCAGCTGTGAGACGACCTCCGGATCGATCGCCGTCCCGCCGCCGACGATCCGGTCGACGGTCTCGACGAACTGGCCGACGTCGGTGACGCGATCCTTCAGGATGTAGCCGATCCCACGCAGGTCGCCCGACAGCAGCTCGCTCGCGTAGTTCTCCTCAACGTACTGTGAAAGCACGAGGACCGCGAGCTCGGGCCGTCTCGCGCGGAGCTCGAGCGCCGCGCGGATTCCCTCGTCCGTATGGGTCGGCGGCATACGGACGTCGAGCACGACGAGATCCGGATCCTCCGACTCGACGAGCCGGAGAAGCGTGCCGGCGTCCTCGACCGAGCCGGCGATCTCGTGCCCATGATCGACGAGCATCCTCGCGAGCCCGTCACGCAGGAGCACCGAGTCCTCCGCGATCACGATCCGCACGGCAGCTCCGCGGTCAGGACCGTCGGCCCGCCGGGCGGGCTCGCGACGGTGAGCGTTCCCTCGATCGACGAGGCCCGGTCGGCGAGCCCCGCCAGGCCTCCGCCGGCCTTCGCCTCGGCTCCGCCGACGCCGTCGTCGGCGACGACGACGCGGAGCGTGTCGCCGGCGCGTGCCACGCGCACGTCCAGGGCGGACGCGTTCGCATAGCGTGCGGCGTTGGTCAGCGCCTCCGCGACGACGAAGTAGGCGGTTGCTTCGACGGAGGCGGGCGGACGCTCCTCGAGACGGACGTCGAGACGAACCGGAACGGGCGAGCGCGCTGCAAGAGACGAAAGGGCTGCGTCGAGCCCACGGTCCGTGAGGACGGCGGGGTGGATTCCGCGCGCGAGGTTGCGCAGCTCCGTCACCGCCCGCTGCGCTTCGAGATGTGCGTCTCCGACGAGAGCGCGGGCAGCGTCGGGATCGGTCTCGAACTTCTCGAGCGCCATCCCGAGATCCATGCCGAGTGCAAGCAGCCGCTGCTGCGCGCCGTCGTGCAGGTCTCGCTCGATCTGGCGCCGGTCTGCCATTGCGATGTCGACGGAGCGGGCCTGTGTCTCGCGGAGCGTGTCGACGCGCGCTTCGAGTGCCTCGGTCCTGCTCGGGCTGAGGAGAGCGCGCGCTGTACTTCCGTCGAAGCGGGCGAGACCGCGAATGATCCACGGGGCCAGAGGCAGGACGACCAGTCCGACCGCTGCGGTGACGAGTGTCTCGTGCCAGGTGTCGAGCCGGCGCCCGTTCCAGGGCTGCGGCGCGGCCCCGGGCCACTCGACCGCGTAGATCGGCAGCGTCAGCGCTCCCAGCGGCACCACCCATGCGGTCAGGGCCACGGTGAAGTTCACGACCGACAGCACCGGCTGGACGAGCCAGAGATAGAAGAGCTCCTTCCACGTCGTCCGGTCCCGGAACGGCGCGATCAGACGCTGGAACAGCCCGCCACCCTTTGCGGGACGGCGCACCGGGTCGTCGATCGAGATCCCGAGGAGCAACCCCACGCGTCGTCGCTCGAACCAGCCGAAGACCCGGGCCAGCAAGAACGTCACGGCCAGGATCGGGAGGCCGACGAGCGTGATCAGCATGCCCGCGCCGGTCGCGAGCGCCGTGGTGAAGATCGTGAACCAGGCGACCCCGAATGCGAGGTCGAGCCACAAGTCGAGCGTGGCGAGGTACGTTCGCCGCTCGACGAGCGGCCGCAGGAACGCGGCGAAGCGGCCTCGGTCTCGGGTCGGAGTGGACACGCTGTGCTCCATGGGCCGAATGTAGCCTCGCCTCCACCGATTCGACAGGTGGCGCTCAGGTGTCCTGCCGGTCGTGCCAGCCGAACCCGCAGCTCGGTCAGCCGCGAAGATCGGGTCGGTTTATCCTCCCCGATCCCGTGCCGCTCGAGACCACAAACGCGGACCTCGTCGGCGCTGCGCGTCCGGAGTAGCGTGGCCGCGGTCACCGCCACGCCGGCAATCGACACGCGGGGACTGGGGAAGACCTACGCGTCGGGTGTCGAGGCACTCTCCGGCCTCGACCTCCGCGTCGAGCAGGGAGAGATCTTCGGCTACCTCGGTCCGAACGGCGCGGGCAAGAGCACGACCATCAGGCTGCTGGTGGATCTGATCCGGCCGACCGAGGGACGAGCTTCGGTCCTCGGCCTCGACACGAGACGCCAGAGCGTCGAGGTGAGGCGCCGTGTCGGTTACGTCCCGGGCGATCTCAGGCTGTTCGACGCCATGACCGCGCGCGAGCAGCTCGACTCGCTCGCGCGGCTGCGCGGGTACGTCGACTCGTCGCTGCGCGACCAACTCTGCGAGCGCTTCCGCGCCGTCCTCGACCGGCCGATTCGGCAACTCTCGAAAGGGAATCGCCAGAAGGTCGGGATCATCCAGGCGTTCATGCACCGGCCCGAGCTCGTCGTTCTCGACGAGCCGACGGCGGGTCTCGATCCGCTGCTGCAGGCCGAGGTGCGAGTGCTGCTGCGGGAGACGGCAGACGACGGCCGCGCGGTCTTCCTGTCCTCGCACTCGCTCGACGAGGTCCAGCACGTCGCCGATCGCGTCGGCATCATCCGCGGCGGCCGGCTGATCGACGTCGACGCCGTCCACACGCTGCGCGAGCGGGCGCTGCGCCACGTGACGATCGTGTTCGCCGATCCGTCGGACGCCTCGGCGTTCCGACCTCCCGAACGCGTGCGCACCGATGCCGTCGAGGGAAGCGTCCTACGTCTCTCGGCACCGGAGTCCGCCATGGATGCCCTCGTGAAGGCGGCGGCAGTACGGCGGCTCGTCGACTTCGTGTCGCGGCCCGCCGATCTCGAGGAGATCTTCCTCGACCTCTACGAGGAGGCCGACGATGCCGCTTGAGCTGTTCCGTCGCGGGCTCGGAGACCACAGGCGCGCGCTCGTCGGCTGGGGTCTGGGTGTCATCGGCTACGCGGCGCTGGTGGCGTCGATCTTCCCGTCGATCAAGGGCGCCGCGGATTTCAAGAAGCTCGTCCAGCAGTACCCGGACGCCCTGAAGTCGCTGTTCGGCCTGGCAGAGGGCGGCGACATCACGTCGGGCGCGGGCTACATGGATGCCGAGCTCTTCAGCCTCATCCTCCCGCTGCTCGTGCTCGTCCTCGCGATCGGCTCCGGCGCGCGGACGTTCGCCGGGGAGGAGGACCGTGGCCTGCTCGAGCTCCGCCTCTCCTATCCCGTCCGTCGTCGCGACGCGGTGCTCTCGAAAGGCGCGGCCGTCGCCGCCGAGATCCTGGTGGTATGCGCGTGCGGGCTGGCGGCTCTGGTCGTCCTGAACGAGGCGGTGGGCCTTGATCTCTCTTTCTGGCGGATCGTCGCGGCGCTCGGCGGCGTCGCCGCGCTCGCGCTGTTCTTCGGCTGGCTCGCGCTCGCAATCGGGGCGGCGATCTCGAGCCGGATGCTCGCCGTCGGCATCCCCGCCGCTCTCGCGGCGGCGGCCTACCTCGTCGGCGGGCTCCATCAGCTCGCCGGCTGGCTCGATCCCTTGAGGTTCCTCTCGCCCTTCTGGCTCGTGGGCTCTACACCGCTCCAGAAGGGCATTGACGGCTGGGGCACGCTCGCTGTCGTCGCCGCGGCCTCCGTCGCCTTACTGCTCGGCTCGGCGCTCGTCGAGCGGCGGGATCTCGAGACTCCCTGACCCGGGAATAAGCAGAGGGCAGCCAATCGTTGGAACTGACTATCGTAGGTCTCTTCAACGATTGGAGCTTCAGCCGATGACTTCCCTCGACAACCGAAGACGATGGTTCGTGCTCGCGCTGATCGTGGTCGCCCAGTTCATGGTCGTCCTCGACGTCGCGATCGTGAACGTCGCCCTTCCCTCGATCAAGACGGACCTTCATTTCAGCCAGGAGAGCCTGCAGTGGGTCGTGACGGCGTACGCGCTGATGTTCGGCGGCTTCCTCCTGCTCGGTGGAAGGCTGGCCGACGTGCTCGGCCGGCGGCGGCTCTTCATCGCGGGCATCGTCCTCTTCACCGTCAGCTCGCTGCTCGACGGCCTCGCCTGGTCGGAGGGCTCGCTGATCGCCTTTCGCGGCCTCCAGGGCCTCGGAGCGGCGATGCTCTCTCCCGCAGCGCTGTCGATCCTGACCACGACGTTCCGAGAAGGGCGCGAGCGTAACCTTGCGCTCGGGATCTGGGGCGCCGCATCCGGTAGCGGAGGCGCTGCAGGCGTCCTCCTCGGCGGCGCCCTGACCAGCGCCCTCAGCTGGTCGTGGATCTTCTTCATCAACGTCCCAGTAGGCCTCGCAGTCGTCGCCATCGCGCCGTTCCTGCTGCGCGAGAGCCGCGCGGAGCTGCAGCACCGCCACTTCGACTTCACCGGTGCTGCCACGATCACTAGCGGCCTGATGCTGCTCGTCTATGCGATGACCCGCGCGGCTCAGCACGGGTGGGTCACCGGCGAGACGATCGGCCTCCTCGCTGCGTCGGCCGCGTTGATCGCGGCGTTCTTCATCGTGGAGGCGCGCTCCAAGGCGCCCCTCCTGCCGCTTCGCATCTTCCGGCTGCGGACGTTGACCGCCTCGAACATCAGTGGCGTCCTTCTCGCCGGTGCCGTCTTCTCGCAGTTCTTCCTGTTGACCCTTTACATGCAGCAGGTGCTGCACTACTCCGCGCTCAAGACGGGCGTCGCCTACATCGCGTTGACGCTGACGATCATCGCGTTCTCTGGCGTGGCACAGGCGCTCGCGACTCGCGTCGGCGTCCGCAGCGTGCTGACCGCCGGCCTCGCGCTGTCCGCGGTCGGTCTAGTCCTCTACGCGCAGCTACCCGTGAACGGGCACTACTTCTGGGATCTGTTCCCGGCGTTCATCGTCAGCGGCATCGGGTTGGCGCTGGCGTTCGTGCCGATGTCAATCGGCGCTCTGACCGGAGTGCGGGAGGCTGACGCGGGCGTTGCCTCGGGGCTCATCAACACGAGCCAGCAGGTCGGCGGCGCGATCGGCGTCGCAGTCGCGACGACGCTCGCGACGACCTTCACCAGCCACTACGTCAACGCTCATCCCGGAACGAGCTCGCTCGCGGGCGGCGCTCTGACGCACGGCTTCGAGATCGCGTTCTACGTGCTCGCCGCGATCGCGGCTGCCGGCGCGGTGACCGCGGCGGTCCTGACCGAGTCCCGTCCGAACGCCGAGGCGGTTCCGGTCGCGGCCGAGGCCGAGGTCTTCGCCGAGGCTGCATAGGCACACAGGCGTGCGGCGGGCGACCCCCCGCCGTACGCCTTCACCTCAGTCCGGCGCCCGCGCGTCGACGTATATGGTCCACTCGAGGATCTCGTCGAGGACGAAGACGCCGTTCACGACGAACGGATCGCTGTCGATGATCGTGCGCGCGTCCTCACGCGTGACGCCCTCGAAGAGCAGCATCGCGCCGCTCCAGTCGCTGAACGGGCCGCCCATCACGACGATGCCGCGCTCGACCAGCCGGTCGACGAACTTGTCGTGGTCCTCCCAGCCCGGCTGAGCATCCGGTGGCCCTGCGCCCCAGGCCGGCCCTGCGCGGAACCTCGCGACGAGTCGGCGCCTTCGCACCGCGGCCGGCGCTTGCTCAGCTCGCCCTGCGAAGCTGGCCCTCGACCTTGCGGTAGGCGCTCGAGGTCGGGGGCAGTTTCGTGAGCGCGAGCTCGAGCACGTTGTCCGATTCCTCGCGCCGGCCGTTGCGTCGATGCGTCAACCCGAGGTTCGCCATCACCCTGCCCTCGAGCTCTTCGTCGCCGAGGTCGTGGAGAATCGAAGCGGACTCTTCGAAGAGGTCGACGGCCTGGTCGACGCGGCCGGTCTGGCTCAGGGCGAGGGCGAGATTGTTGAGCGTGAGGGCGAGCGAGTGCCGGTCCTGGAGGTCGCGCAGGATCTCGAGCGCGCCCTCGTGCAGTTCGGCGGCCTCGTCGTAGTAGCCGTCGCGCCGGAGCCGTGTCCCGGCGGCGTTGAGGTCGAGGGCCTGCCGCCTGCGCTCGGGCTCCTGCGTCTCGTGGGGGACCGATTCGCGGTGGAGATGCTCTGCGAGCCGTTTGGTCTCGACGGTCGCAGAGCGACTCGCCTCCGCCACCTGCCGGGCGGCGCGGTTCGCGACCTCGGAGCCTGCGGCGACGAGGCCGGGCGCTCGTTCGCGCGCCGCGCTGACCCCGGCGGCGCCGAGACGCTTGCCCTCTCCGGCGGCAGCGACGCCGAGTCGTTTTCCTCCTGCGAGGGCGGCCGCGCCGTGCCGCAGGCCCACGCGGGACTGGCGGAGCACGAACACTCCGAACAGCCGCATGCGCGGTGCGGTGCGGCGGGCCCATTCGGCGATTCGCGCGCGCCCTCGCGTGCCCGTTCCTCCGAGCGACCGGCCGACCGTACGCAGCCCGTCACGATGGCCGAGGACGGCGAGAGCCGCGGCGATCCCGATGCCTCCTGCGAGGACGACGGCCAGGGCGAAGATCACGAACGCCCCGAGCCCCACTGCCGTGAGAAGCCCGGCGACCAGCACGACCAGGCCAGCGCCCGCGATCAGGCGCTGGCGGCGGTTGCCGCTCGCCCGCTCGACGGCCGGAGGGTTCCACAGCGTCCTGATTCGATCGGTTGATCGCATCGTCGTCGACCCCCAAGGTCGGGAACCAGCCCTTTCGCCCTCGTCAGAGCCCTTCCTCCCTGGAGGTTGCCAGTTGCTCCCGTTTCTTGCGCTGCTCCCGCCCGTGCGGCAGAGTACGACCGTCAAAAGGGGGGAGACCTCGTGAGTACCGTCCGCCGAGCGATCCTTGTGGTCGCTCTCGTGCTGGCTTTCCCGACGTCCGCCTTCGGCGCGCCGTCGGCCGGCCAACCCTTCCCGTCCAACCTCTACACGGCTCCGGACGCGACGCAGATCACAGGCCTGCACGTCGACCTGCCGAAGCCGGACTGCGCGACGCATCCGAGCGATTGCGCGGACATCGCGGTGCTGGACACGCTCGACGGCTTCAACATACAGCCGAGGATCTCGATCCCCTTCTCGGAGCCGATCGACCTCTCGACCGTCTCGGGCTCGACGATCTTCCTCGTCGGACCGGCGGGCCACGTCGTGGGGATCAACCAGGCCGAGTGGGAGCCGGCGACGAACACCCTCCACGTCGAGAGCGACGAGCAGCTCGCTCAGCACACGACGTACCTCCTCGTCGTAACGACCCGCGTGCACGCCGCCGACGGGACGCCGCTCGACGGGACGACGTTCCGGCACGACCTCAATTTCGGACAGACGAAGGACCCTGCCGAGAAGGCGTACCGCAAGGCGCTTCTCGATGCATTGCCGATGGCGATGGCCGGGGGCGCGCAGCCGAGTGACATCGCCGACGCGAGTCTGTTCACGACGCAGAGCATCACCGCGATCACCGACAAGATCCGGTCTCAGCTGACGGCCTCGACGCCGACCTTCCTGCTCGGCTCTGCCGGGGAGCGGACCGTGTTTCCGGTGGGGTCGATCAGCTCGATCCAGTGGAGTCGGCAGACCGGGACAGCGCCGTCGTTCGCGAGCTCCTTCCTTCCGCTGCCCCTGATCGCGGGCGTCGGCACCGTCGCATTCGGCTCGTACGCCTCGCCGAACTACGAGACGGCCGCAAGAGTCATCCCTCCGTACGGATCGAAGACCGGGACGCCCGTCTCGCAGGGGATGAATCAGGTTCAGTTCACGCTGTTCCTGCCCGCGGGCGCCGCCCCGGCTGGCGGCTGGCCCGTTTCGATCTTCGGGCACGGCTTCACCGACAGCAAGAACGGCGCGCCGTGGGCGGTGGCCGGGACGCTCGCGCGCGCCGGGATCGCGACCATCGCTATCAACGTCGTCGGCCACGGCTTCGGCCCGCTCGGCACGTACACGGTGGGCAGGGTCGCCGGATCGCCCGTGGTCCTACCGGCCGGCGGGCGCGGGATCGACCAGAACGGGGATGGGACGATCGATTCGACCGAAGGGGTTAACGCGGTCGGCGCACAGTCGCTGATCGGTAACCGAGACGGCCTGCGGCAAACGACGATCGACTTGATGGAGCTCGTCAAGGTGATCGAATCGGGCGTGGACGTTGACGGAGACGGGACTCCCGACCTGAGCAGGTCGAGGATCTACTACGCCGGACAGTCGTTCGGCGGCATCTACGGGACAGAGCTGCTCGGGTCGGAGCCCGACATCCGCGCAGGCGTCCCGAACGTCGCCGGCGGCCCGATCATCGAGATCGCGCGGCTGAGCCCGAGCTTTCGGCCCCTCGTCGGAGTCGCGCTCATAACGCGGTCGCCGTCGCTCTACAACGCGGTGCCGAACGCGAGCTTCACGAATTTCGACGAGAACATGCCGCTACGGAATCTTCCGATCGTCACCGACACGGTTCCAGGAGCGTCGGCGATCCAGGAGGTGATCGACCGTAACGAATGGGCGCAGCAGGCAGCCAACCCGGCGGCCTACGCCCCCTACATAACGCAGCCGGTGATCTTCCAGTTCGCGCGTGGCGACAAGACCGTGCCGAACCCGACGGCATCGGCGATCTTCAGGGCATGCGGCTGCGCCGCGCGCGCGACGCTCTTCCGTAACGATCTCGCCGTGGCCGCGAATCCCGCGGTATCCCACAACCCGCATACGTTCCTGACCAACGTCATCGGTCCGGGTGCGCCTTTCGCATTCGAGGCGCAAACGCAGATCGCGACGTTCTTCGCGAGCGACGGCGGGACGACAGTCGATCCCGACGGGCCCGGGCCGTTCTTCGAGACGCCGACGTCGATCGTTCCGGAGGACCTCGCCTTCATTCCGTAACCCGTGATCCGAACTGCGTTCACCGAGCTCGTCGGGATCGAGCATCCCGTCGTCAGCGCCGGGATGGGCGGAGGCCACACGAGTGGCGAGTTGATCGGCAGGGTCTCCGAAGCCGGCGGCCTCGGCGTGATCGGAGCGTCCTTCCTTTCACCGGACGAAGTCCGCGAGCTCACTGTTCGGGCCCGTGACCTCACGGCCAAGCCGATCGGCATCAACCTGCTGCTCCATGCGACCGAGGAGCGGGTCGACGAAGTGCTCGAGCTGGCGCCGGAGGTGCTGTCGACGGCGTGGCCGCGAGACAACCAAGACCTCGCCGCGATCTTCACCAAGGCGCACGACCGCGGGATAGTCGTGATGCACATGGTTCCGCGGGTCGAGGACGCGGTTCTTGCGGCCGAGGCCGGTGCGGACGTGATTGTTGCGCAGGGGAACGAGGGCGGGGGACACATCGGCGAGATCGGGGCGACGGTAATCGTTCGCCAGGTCGTGAAGGCCGTGAGCCCGCTGCCCGTGCTCGCTGCGGGTGGCTTCGCCGACGGTGCGGGGCTCGCCGCGGCGCTCGCCCTCGGCGCCGACGGCGTGTTGCTCGGGACGCGGTTCCTCGCGACAGACGAGGCTCCACTGCCGCACGCTTACAAGCAGGCGGTGGTTGCGAGCGCCGGTGACGACACCATCGTCACGACCGTCGGCGACACGCTGAGCGGCCGAGACTGGCCCGGAGCCTGGGCGCGGCTGCGCCGGACGCCCTTGATCGAAGAGTGGCTGGGCCGCGAGCCCGAGCTACGGAGGCGTCGCGAAGAGGTATGGGCGCGGCTCGCAGCAGCGGAGGAGACCGACCCCGATTACGGGCTGATGTGGATCGGCCAGGCGTCAGGGCTCATCGATTCGGTGATTCCCGCCGGCGACGTCGTGCGGAGTGTCGTGGAGGAGGCGGAGGAGATTCTCCGTTCGCGGCTGCCGGGCTTGCTGGTCTAGGCTCTCGCGTTCCGACGCAGTCAGGAAGCCGACGAGCGGGGCTCGGCCTCACGTGCGCTCCATCGACATCCACGACTGCAAACTACTCCGATGACCGTCTCCACGGCCGTCGCCCTTGCGCTCGCGTTCGCCTCGACCATCCTGATCAACCTTGCGTACCTGCGGGAGCACGACGCGGCCGCGAAGCTCCCCGCTCTGTCCCTACGGAGACCGCTCCACTCGGCACAGGTTCTGCTCGGGGATCGCAGCTGGCTGCTCGGTTTCGCGATGGAATCTGTGGGCTTCCTCCTCTACGTCGCTGCGCTGGCGCTTGCCTCGCTCGCTCTGGTGCAGAGCGTCGCCGCCGGAGGGATCGGGGTACTGGCATACGTGTCCGCGCGCGTGGTAGGGCGGCGCCTGGCAGCGCACGAGCGGGCGGGCGTGCTCGTCTCGACGCTCGGCCTCCTCGTGCTTGCGATCTCGCTCGCGGGCGGCAGCGAGGAGGGAGGCACAGGCTCGACGAGCCTGATCGTCCTTTGGCTTGCGCTCAGCGCCGGCGCAGCGCTACTCGTCGCCACGGTCGGCCGTAGGATGATCGGAGCCGCGGTTGCCGACGGGATCGCCGGGGGACTCTTCTTCTCGCTCGGCGACGTGAGCACGAAGGTGACGACACAGGGTGGCGGCAGGCTCGTCTTCGTCGTCCCGCTGATTCTCGGCTACTCGCTCGGGACCTGGCTACTGCAACTCGGATACCAGCGTGGGGGAGCACTGACGGTCGCGGGGATCGCGACGCTCCTGACGAATGCGCTCCCGATCGCTGCGGGAACGGTCGTGCTCGACGAGCCGGTTCCCTCTGGCGCGTACGGGGTGCTGCGTGTGATCGCATTCGTCGCCGTCACGATCGGTGCGATCCTCCTCGCCCGGCCTGGCAAGAGCGGCATGCCGGAAGGGGTTCCCGCGCCGGCCGAGGCCTAGCCGCTCGTCCCACCCTCCGAGACATTCGGTGCGTAGACGCCGCGGTACTCGCGCGGCAACAGCTGCGCGATCTCGACCATGATCCGGCTGGTGACGTCCGCGGGCGCGCTCGGCTCGCCGTCCCCGTAAGTCGAGGCCGTGCCGAACCTGACGTCGACCGGAGCACGGCGCAGGCGGCGCCAGCTCCTGAGGGCATGCTCTTGCCCCCAGATCGCCACCGGAACGACCGGAGCTGCGGTGCGGATCGCGATTCGTGCGACGCCGTTGCGTCCGCGCTGCAGTCCGCCGGTCGAGCTGCGCCGTCCTTCCGGCGCGACCGCGACGATGCCCCCGGCGTCGAGCACGGCCGCGCCGAGATCCACCGGCCGCCGGTCGCCGGAGCCGCGACGGACGAGGATCGCGTTGCCGAGCCGCCCGAGGACGAAGTCGATCCACGGCCACACGCGAAGCTCCTCCGCGAGCAGGAGGATGACGGGACGGGGCAGATACGGGATCACGACGACCACGTCGAAGAGGCTCAGATGGTTGCCCGCGATGATTGCCGGGCCGGACACCGGTATCCGCTCGAGCCCCTCGACGCGGACTCGCATCGTGCCGCGCACGAAGAGCGCGATCAGAAGCTTCACCAACCGCTGCGCGCGGTTCCAGTGCGAATAGTCGAGAGACGAGTAATAGTCCGTGCCGCGCATCAATCCCGTAGCCAGGGCAAGGTCGCCTGCAGCCGTGGGAGCGCGGCGTCGACCGCGGCCTCGCCCGCGGGGATGTATCGGCGACCTTCGCGGAAGCGGCGCAACTTCGCCGCCGGGAGGTCGTCGAAGCGTGGCGCGATCATGACGGTCGGTGTCGTCCCTGCCGGTGCGGTCATGCGCGTCTGCACGAGCTCGATCGAGCTGACGATGGCGGCGACCGCCGACGGGATCGGTCCTTCGCCCTCCTCCGAGAGAGTGTCGAGGCTGACGCCGCCGCCGCTCACGAGCCGACTGGCGATGACCACGCCGGCGCCGAGCTCGACGGCGACGTTCGCCGGAATCGGATTGACGATTCCACCGTCGACCAGCCTGCGGTTCCCGACACGCACGGCCGGGAAGACGCCCGGGACGGCGCTGCTCGCGAAGAGCGCCGTCACGCCGCTCCCACGTCGCAACACGACCTCTTCCTGTGTGTCGACGTCGGTGGCGACGACGGCGAGTGGAATCGGGACGTCTTCGATCAGGCCGTCGCCGATCACCTTCCGGATGTAGTTCCGCATCGCGCGCGTCGACAGCAGTGAGTTGCGCGACAGGGTCGGCCGGAACATCCTCCCGCCGAGCTCGTCGAGGAAATCCGCGACACGAGCCGTGTCCTGGAAATACGCATAGAGGCCGGCAACGATGGCGCCGATGCTCGTACCGGCGAGGCAGTCGATCGGGACTCCGAGTTCCTCCAGTCGGCGCAGCACGCCGACGTGCGCGTAGCCGCGAACGCTTCCGGAGCCCAACGCAATGCCGACCTTGAGCTGCGCGAGCTCGCGCGCCAGGCCGCCGAGGGCGCCGCCTGCCGGGCCGGCTGTCGGCAGCAGCCCGCGCGTCAACGCTTGCTCTTCTTGGCCGCCGAGCTCGGGAATCTCTCGCGCCCGGGAACCGAGATCGACGACGGGCCCGATCCCCTCTGGCCACGACCGTCTCTCGACGAGCACGTGCCCAAACCCGCGCGCCAGCCGCTCCAGCGTGTCTGCGAGCCCGTCTCCTTCGAAGCCCTCGCGGGGGCGCGCGAGCATCAGATCGGCTCCGAGCTCGCGCCGGGGCCGGAACGGAGGCTCGACAGTCATGGTCGCCAGTCCTCCGAGCGTCGAGGGAGGCTCGTCGCCAACGTGGACGTGGAGGGTCGGTGTGCGAGTGTGCCAGGCGATGCTCGATGCGAGCGCATAACCGAGCAGCTCCGGCGCACCGTGGTTCCGGAGTGCGATGACCTTGCCGGTCCGCGCGCTCGCCACGAGCCGCGTCATCCGCGTCAGCCTTGCCGAGAGGATCCCGATGATGTTGCGAGGGATCCTCGGCAGCCGCTCCATGAGTGCCTCGAGGTCGTCGTCCTTCAACACGAGCAGCTCGATGTCGTCGATCGCGCGGACAGTCGCGGACGCGGGCTCGTGTGTGAGCAGCGACATCTCGCCGATCGTCTCGCCCGGGCCGACGTGTGCGACTGCCTGGGCACGGCCGTCGCGGCCGCGAACCGCGATCTCCGCGCTCCCCGACCGGAGCACGTACATCTCCGCGAGGTAATCGCCCTCGGCGGCGAGGACAGCGCCTCTCTCCAGGCGCCGCCGCTCGAGACCGCTCAGAGCCGCCTCCAGCTCGGCGGTTGCGATTCCCTCGAACAACGGCGAGCGGGTCAAGAAACGAACGTACCTCGCCGGCCCCTGCGCCACAACGGCGCATCTCGACCGGGGATCGCGCACGCGGGATAATCGTCGTGGATGCGGTGCCGGTCGATCGGTCTCTTCCTACGCGGACGGCGAGGCACGCCGTGTGGCTGATCAGCGTGCGCGATCTTGCGTGGCGGCGTCGCCGCTTCGCAATCGCGGTCGCCGCCACCGGGCTCGTGTTCGCTCTGGCGTTGCTGCTGTCGGGGGTCAGCGCGAGCTTCGACAACGAGATCGAGCGGACAGCAGCCTCCTTCGGCGCCGACCGCTGGTTCGTCTCCGCGAGCACGTTCGGCCCTTTCACCGCTCCGAGCGCGTTCCCGCAGAGCCGCGTCGGCGCCGTTCGGACGCTGCCCGGAGTCACGCGCGCGGATCCGGTCGCGGTTGTCGGCGCAACGACGACGACCCCTCGTAAGCGGAGCGTGAACGTGATCGGTGCCGTTCCCGGCGGCGTCGGTCCTGCGCCCGCAGGTTCGCTCGTGCACGCGACCGACGCGCTCGCGGACGCGAGCCTCGGGCTCGACGTCGGCGATACGCTTACCCTGAACGGCGCCTCGTTCACCGTCAGCGGCGTCACGCACGGGCGGACCTTCTTCGCCGGCATCCCCACCGTCGTCGTGTCGCTCCGCGCGGCCCAGCGCCTGGGCCTGGACGGACGACCGCTCGCCACGGCGATCGTCGCGCGCGGGACGCCGTCTGCGATCCCGCGGGGATTCAACGTCCTGACGAACTCGGAAGTCCGGGTCGACCTCAGCCGCCCCGTGGCTCAGGCGAAGCAGACGATCAATCTCGTCCGCTGGCTCCTGTGGATCGTCGCGGCCGGCATCATCGGCGCGATCGTCTACCTGTCGGCACTCGAGCGAACGACCGAGTTCGCCGTGCTCAAGGCGGTCGGTGTCTCGACAAAGGACGTCGCGCTCGGTCTCGTGTCGCAGGCGGTGCTGCTCGCGATCCTCGCAGTGGCGCTCGCCGTACTGCTCGAGATAGCCGCCGCGCCGGCGGCCGCGATGTCGGTGGAGGTGCCGACGCTGAGCTACTTGACGCTCCCGCTTCTCGCGCTCGTCGTAGGTGTGCTTGCCAGCGCCCTCGCGCTTCGACGCGCGCTCCGGGTCGACCCAGCTCTTGCCTTTGCCGGCTGAATCGCACCTGACCTGCCGCGGGATCGTGGTCGAATACCGAAGCGGCGACTATCTCGTCCGGCCCGTGGACGGCCTCGACTTCGAGGTGGCCGGCGGGGAACTGGCGCTGCTTCTCGGCGCGAGCGGCTGCGGAAAGACGACGCTTCTCTCCGTGCTCGCCGCGATCCTGCGTCCCGCCGGCGGGAGCGCGAAGCTCGACGCGACGGAGATCACGACACTCACGGGCAGATCGCTGACGGAGTACAGGCGTCATAAGGTCGGGATCGTCTTCCAGTCGTTCAACCTGATCCCGAGCCTCACGGCGTCGGAGAACGTCCAGGTGCCGTTGCGCGCGGCCGGTCGCAGCGCGCGCGCGGCACGTGAGCGGGCCGACGCGCTGCTCGATCAGACAGGCCTCGCCGACCGTCGCAGCCATCGTCCAGACGACCTCTCGGGGGGGCAGAAGCAGCGGGTCGCGATCGCGCGTGCGCTCGCGCTCGACCCGCCCCTGCTGCTCGCCGACGAGCCGACCGCACATCTCGACTACATCCAGGTCGAATCGGTTCTCGAACTGCTCCAGTCACTCGCGGCGAGTGGGCGGATCGTCGTCGTGTCGACCCACGACGACCGGATGATCCCGCTCGCGGACCGCGTCGTGCCGATGAGCCCGCGAGCGCTTGCGCGCGAGGATGAGACCACGCCTGTCGAGCTCGCCCCCGGACAGTTCCTGTTCAGGCAGGGTGATCCGGGCGACCTGATCTACACCGTGGAGCGCGGGCAGATCGAGATCGTGCGCGAGCGAGCCGACGGCGTCGAGGAGGTGCTCTCGCGCGTCTCGCCTGGCGACTACTTCGGCGAGCTCGCGCCGATCTTCGGCACACGGCGCTCCGCCGGCGCGCGCGCCGTCTCGGCCGCCCGCGTCGTCGGGCTGAGCCCGAGCGCGTTCCGACGGCGCACGCGTGGAAGGGTGCCGGCGCAGCTCGTCGAGAGCTGACGCCGGCGGCCGCCTCACATGCCCTTGGCGAGACCGACGACGTGTCCCTCCGGATCGGCGAAGAGGGCGATCGTCACCTGCGGAAGCTCGGTGACCGGCATGATCGTCTTGCCGCCGAGCTGCTCGACCTTGTCGAGGATCGCCTGGGGATCGTCGGCGTCGACGTAGAAGGTGACGTGGCCGTTGCCGTCAGGCGCCTGGCCGATTCCGCCGCCGATGCCGTTCTCTTCCTTCTCGACCATTGCGTAGGGCATGTCGCCCTCGGCTCGCTGCGTCTTCCAGCCGAAGACCTCGCCGTAGAAGCTCTGAAGCCTGTCGAGGTCCTTGCCGGCGACCTCGAAGTGAACGACCGGATGTGCCATCTGCCGTAGCTCCTCTCAGCTCGTCGATTCCATGTCCCGCGTCAGCCAGGGGTCCTCACCGGGGTCGCGGCCGACGGCTGCGGCCTCGAGGCGCGGGAGGTAGTGATCCCAGCCGTGCGCATGCGACTCGACCGCCTCTGCGTTCGGGAGTCCCTTGTGCACGAAGCGGAGGCTCGTGCCTTCGCCCCGGGGAGTGAGCTCTACCTCGATCGTGGACGAGCCCGGGGGAACGTCCTCGCTCCCGTCCCAGCCCCACGTGAAGACGAGCTTGTGCGGCCGGTCGAGCTCCGTGAACGTGCCACGGGCGGTATGACCCGGGATGACCTCGCAGAAGTAGCTGCCGCCCGGCTCGGGATCGAGCTCGGCCTTGACGCCCTTCCAGCGCATGAGCTTCTCGGGGTCGACGAAGAACTCCCAGACGGTCTCGGGGGCGGCCGCGATCGAGAGCGTGCGCTCGTAGACGGTGGTCTCAGTGACTGTGTCCATGCTTCTTCTGCTCCTCCTTCTCTGCCTCGCGTTTGAGAGCCTCGAGTCGCACGTCCCAGAACTCCTCGAGGAACTCCTTGAGCTCGGCGAGCCCTTCGGGGCGCGCCCGGTACAGGCGTCTCGTGCCGTTTCGTCGCTCGCTCACGAGCCCTGCCTCCTTGAGAACGTTCAGATGCTGCGAGACCGCGGGCCTCGTCACGTCGAAGTGCGACGCGATCTCGCCGGCGCTCAGCTCCTCGTCACGGACAAGCGTGAGGATCTGGCGTCGGCGCGGTGCGGCGATTGCTTTGAGCGCGGCCTCCACGAGCTTGTATGTAAGCAGATTCTTACGTAAGATGCAACTTACGGACGCAGCGACGCTTGCTGCTACTTCGGCACGTACGGCTTGCCGGCGCGCTCGAGAGGCAACCCGGCCTCGCGCCACTCGTTCTTCCCACCGATGTAGTGGCGCACGTTCGTGTAGCCGAGCTCCCGGAGTCGCCCGGCCGTGGCCTGTGAGTCGTCGCAATCGGGATTTGCGCAGTAGACGACGACCTCCGTGTCCAGATCGGGAATGCGCCGCCGGACGATCTCGGTCTCGATCGCGGACGGCGGCAGGTTGATCGCACCTGGGAGATGCGAGTGCGCAAAGGCCATCGGCGGCAGCGCGTCGACCAGGACGAAGGTGTCGCCGGTCTCGAGTTTGCGGTGTAGCTCGTCGGCCGTGACGGTCGGCAGATCCATCACCGCGACAACGTAGCGTGAGCTCGTCAGGCGACGCGTCGTGCGATGGGGTCAGGTCGTGCAAACGGTCAACTGACCAAATGCAAGACCTGACCCCCGTCAGGTCAGAGAGCGAGCGGCGTTACGAGCAGCCGGTGTTCGTGCCGCAGTCGCGGCACGTGTAGCACGAGCCGGTGCGAACCATCCGGCCGCCGCAGCGTGCGCACTCCTGTGCGTCCTCGAACGCGTTGAAGAGCGCGGTCTGCCCGGGGGGCGCCGCCTCGACCGGCGCTACCGCCTCTCCGCCGTTGCGGTAGCCCTCCGCAAGACGGGCCCGCACTTCGGCGGTCATGATCCCGACCTCCTCCTGCTGGTCGATGGTGAGGAAGCGCTTCCCCATCCAGCGGAAGATGTAGTCGACGATCGACTTCGCGGCGCGGATATCCGGGTCGTTCGTCATCCCGCTCGGCTCGAAGCGCATGTGTGCGAACTTCGAGACGTACACCTCGAGCGGCACGCCGTACTGCATGCCGAGCGAGACGCTGATCATGAAGCTGTTCATCAGCCCCGCCAGGGTCGTGCCTTCCTTGGCGATGTCGACGAAGATGTCGCCGGGCGTCCCGTCCTCGAACAGGCCGACGTGGATGTAGCCCTCGTACTCGCCCACCCGGAACTTGCGGCCGACCTCGGTCCGGTCGTCCGGAAGCCGCCGGCGCTGGGTCAGCGGGGCCGGCGGTAGCGCGGAGACCAGCGTCTCCTGCGCGCCGTCGTCCTTCTTGCCCGACAGCGGCTGCGCGACCTTGCAGTTGTCGCGGTAGATCGCAATCGCCTTGACACCGAGCCGCCACGACTCGACGAAGAGCTGCGCGACCTCGTCCACCGTCACGGTCTCGGGCAGGTTCACCGTCTTCGAGATTGCGCCGGAGATGAACGGCTGGACCGCGCCCATCATCTTTGTGTGGCCGGTGTAGTGGATCGCGCGCTCACCGACCGCGCAGTCGAACACCGGGTAGTGCTCGGCCTTCATGAACGGGGCGCCGACAACGGTGTTTCGCTCGTCGACATACGCGACGATCTCCTCCGTCTCGGCCGGAGTGTGGCCGAGCTTGTCGAGGGCCATCGGCACCGACTTGTTCACGATCGTGATCTCGCCGCCGCCGACGAGCTTCTTCGACTTCACGAGCGAGAAGTCGGGCTCGACGCCGGTGGTGTCGCAGTCCATCATGAAGCTGATAGTCCCGGTCGGTGCGAGCACCGTCGCCTGCGCGTTCCGGTAACCGTGTACTTCGCCGAGATCGAGGACGTCGTCCCACGCCTGGCGGCACGCCGTCAGCAGGTCGGCGGGCACGGCGTCGGCGCCCTGGATGTTCCCGACGGCGGCGCGGTGCTGCGCCATCACGCCGATCATCGCGGCCGCGTTCGGCTTGTAGCCGGCGAACGCACCCATCCGACCGGCGATCTCGGCCGACTTGCGGTAGGCGCGGCCCGTCATGAGCGCCGTGATCGCCGCCCCGTACGCGCGTCCCTCCTCCGAGTCGTACGGAAGGCCGCGCGCCATCAGCAGCGCGCCGAGGTTCGCGTAGCCGAGGCCGAGCTGGCGGTACGCCTTCGCGTTCCGCTCGATCTCCGGGGTCGGATACGAGGAGTTGCCGACGAGAATCTCCTGCGCGAGGAACACAACGTCGACAGCGTGCGTGAGCGCCTCGACATCGAGCTCGCCGTCCTCGCGGCGGAACTTCATCAGGTTCAGCGAGGCGAGGTTGCAGGCGCTGTCGTCGATGGACATGTACTCGCTGCAGGGATTCGACGCGTTGATGCGGCTCGTGTTCGGCAGCGTGTGCCAGTTGTTGATCGTGGTGTCGTACTGGACTCCGGGATCGGCGCACTGCCAGGCTGCGTCGGCGATGTCCTTCAAGAGCTTGCGCGCCTTGACCGTGTCGACGACCGCGCCGTCGGTTCGCGCGGTCAGGTTCCAGTCCGCGTCCGACTCGACCGCCTCCATGAACGCGTCGGTGATGCGCACGGAGTTGTTGGCGTTCTGGTACTGGATCGACGCCCAGTCTGCGGAGTCGAGCGACATGTCGTAGCCGGCCTGCTCGAGCACGCGTGCCTTGCGCTCCTCGTGCGCCTTGCACCAGATGAACTCCTCGACGTCGGGATGGTCGACGTCGAGCACGACCATCTTCGCCGCGCGCCGCGTCTTGCCGCCGGACTTGATCGTTCCGGCCGATGCGTCGGCTCCGCGCATGAACGAGACCGGCCCCGACGCGTAGCCGCCCTTGGAGAGCTGCTCCTTCGACGAGCGAAGCTTCGACAGGTTCACGCCCGAGCCCGAGCCGCCGCGGAAGATGACGCCCTCCCGCCGGATCCAGTCGAGGATCGAGTCCATCGAGTCCTCGATCGAGAGGATGAAGCATGCCGAGCACTGCGGCTTCTCCTCGAAGCCGACGTTGAACCAGACGGGCGAGTTGAAGGAGGCGAGCTGGTTGACGAGGATCGCCTTCAGCTCGGCTTCGAAGGTGTCTGCCTCATCCTCGGTCGCGAAGTAGCCGTCCTTGCGGCCCCAAAGGGAGATCGTGTCGACAACGCGGCCGATCATCTGCTTGACGCTCCGCTCGCGCTCGGGCGACGTCATGCGCCCGCGGAAATACTTCTGCGCGACGATGTTGGTCGCGGTCTGGCTCCAGAACTTCGGGAACTCCACGTCCTTCTGGTCGAACACGGGCTTGTCTTTGCCCGGGATGAAGGCATCGCGCGTCTCCCACTCGATCTCGTCGAACGGATCGCGGCCGGGAATCGTGAAGTAGCGGCGGACGGCGAGGGTGGCGTCCTCGCGGACGACCCTGTTCGCCGTCTCCTCGCCCGTTACCGGGGCTTCAACTGCCTGCTTTGCGCTTGCCATGCCGCTGCCTCCAAGGGTAGCCGTGGATCGATAGGGACCAGCAGTGTGGACCGGGGCCCGGACGGATCTCGCGGGGGAGGTTTCGGCTAGGCGAGCGGGCCCGCAGGAGGCGGATCCGGGGCCGCCCGGCGAGCCTGGAGGCGGCGGGCGATGAAGCTCACGGCAGCGGCAGCCATCAGGAGGAACGCCAGGCCGCCGAGCACGAGCAACGGCACGGGGATCGAGTCCGCCGTGCTCGGGCCGAGGGCGCGCGCGAGCCGCGTGAAGAAGCCGTCGTGCTTGCCGCCGGTCCCGCTCCCACCCCCCGGACCGCCCGCGCCTGGAACCGGTGTCATCGGGCCGACGTTTCCGTCGTGCTTCCGGATCACCGACTGGAGCGCACGCGTGAGGTCGTCCCGGAGCGTCCCGTAGACGATCTGATCCTCGGGGATGTCCTTCAGCGCCTCGCGGTAGCAGTGGACTGGGTAGGTCCCGTCGATTCGCCCGTCGACGTACCAGTCGTGGATCAGGGCGGCCGAGCATTTGGTCTCGAGCCGTGCCTCCGCCTTGCCGACGTGCGCGAGGCCGGCCAGGGCGGCGATTGCCATCGCGACGGTGAGGGGCTTGAAAAATGCAGGCATGCGAGAGCCGGGCGGCGGCGTGGCGAGCACTCTAACGACGATCTTGCCCACCTTGCCGGATGGGAGTGAGGCTCCGGTGAGTCGGTTGTAAACGGTTTGTAAGTGCCACGCCGCTCGCCACTCGGGGACCAACGCGGCTGGAAGCTGGCCGGGTACGGGCTGTGTTAGCTTCGACGCGATGCGACCGCAGGCCGCCCGGGGAGCCACGCTCTCGGTCTCGGCGGGCCTGCTGGTGTTCGCGGCCCTCTTTCTCAGCAACGGCTCGAGCCAGTCCCGGCTTTTTTGGATCGGCGGAGCCGCCGTCCTCGTGGCCGCGGCCGGCTGGGCCGTCCGGCCGCCGCGGCTGTCGGGGGAGGGCATCGCGTTCTTCGCCGCGCTGGGCGTGTTCGTCCTCTGGCAGGGAGCCTCGGTCGCCTGGTCGATCCAGCCCGCCCGTTCGTGGGACTACGCGAATCGCGGACTGGTGTACTTCGCGTTTGCGGCTGTCGGTGCGCTGCTCGCCGGGGTGCAGCCGCGGCGGCTCGCGGAGGCGGCCGCGCTGCTCGTGGGAGCGCTGTTCGTTTGGGCGCTCGCCGCCAAGGTGATTCCAGGGATCTACGGCGACTACGGCCGGCTGTCGCGGCTGCGCTATCCGTTGGGGTACTGGAACGAGCTCGCGCTGCTCGGGGCGGCCTCGGTGCCGCTCGGCCTCTGGCTCGCCGGCCGTCGCGAGGATCGGCGGGCGCGGCTCGGGGGAACGTTGCTGCTCTACGGGGCGCTGGTCGTCGTCGTCCTGACGTACTCCCGCGTCGGCGTCGTGCTCAGCGTGGCCGCGGCCGCCGCCTGGCTTGCTCTCGACCGGGAGCGGCTCCATGCGATCGGCCCGCTGGCCGTGGCCTGGGTCGTCGGCGCCGCCGTGGCCGGGGCCGGGCTCCTGCTCCCCGGCGTGAGCAAGGACGGCGAGGCGCACGGCACCCGCGTGCAGGACGGCTTGGTGTTCGGGCTCGTCCTGGTGGTCGGCGGCGTGGCGGTCGTCCTCGCGTTGCGCGTCTTGTCCGCGCGGTCGGTCGACCGTCGGCTCGCGCGGAACGTCGCGGCGGTGCTCGTCGCTGTCGCTTTGGCGGCGTTCGTGGCCTCGGTCGTGCGGGCGGGCGGCCCGGCAGGGTTCGTGCGCGACCGCTGGCACGAGTTCTCGAACCCGGTGAGCTCGCAGGTGTCGAACACGCCGGGGCGGTTCGCCAGCGCGAGCTCGAGCAACCGCTGGCGCTGGTGGCAGGAGGCCTGGAACGCGTTCACCGACCGTCCGCTCGAAGGCACCGGCGCGGGGACGTTCGGCCTCACCGACCGGACTCATCGCCGGAGCACGCTGGCGGTCGTCGAGCCGCACTCCCTGCCGCTCCAGGATCTCAGCGAGACAGGGATCGTCGGCTTCCTCCTGGGGAGCGCCATCGCCGTCGCTGCGGCGCTCGTGATCCTCCGCCGCGAACGGAGCCCCGCCGTCGTCGCACTGGGCCTCGCGCTCGCGGTCTGTGTCGTCCACGCGCTCGTGGACATCGACTGGGACTACATCGCCGTCGAGGGGCCACTGTTGATGATCGTCGGCGCGCTCGCCGCGCGACCGTCGGAAGGCGGTGCCCGCCGGCCGCGCTGGGCGAGCGTCGGCGCGATCGGGGTTGCCGCGCTGGCCGGCCTGTACTCGCTGGCGTCACCGTGGTTGGCCGGCGAGCGGCTCGGCGCCGCGTACGACGCGATCGGGAGGCTCGACGCCGCGGGCGCGAGGAGCAACGCGAAGGCGGCCCATTCCCTCAATCCTCTCGCGGTCGAGCCGCTGTGGGTCTGGGCGGCCACGGAGACCGGTCAGCGGGCCGTCGATCTCTACAGGCAGGCGCGGGACCGTGAGCCGAGGAATCCGGAGACGTGGTACGAGCTCGGGGCGTACGAGTACGACCTCAAGCGCTACCGCGACGCGTACCGGGACCTGAACCAGTCGTACACGCTCGACCGCTACGGGCCGGCGGGCGTGAAGGGCGGCCTGCTCGACCAGGCGCGCTGCAAGGTCGACCCGGCTACTTGCCCAAAATGAGCACGAGGTGCGATCCCAGCAGCTGCGAGGGGCGCAGGCCGTCGAGGGGGCGCACGATGCGGACGTGGAGGTCGCGGCCGAGCCGGACTCCCTCCGCGGCGTAACCGGGGCGGTACATGACCAGCGTCCGGGGGCTCGGCTCGGCCGCGTTACCCACGTTGCCAACGAGGTAGCCGTGCGCGCCCACGCGGGCGGCCGCGACGTGCGCGGCGCCTGCCATGCCGTTCCCGTTCAGGACCATGACCGAGATCTGGTTCCGCGCGATCGTGGCCTTCGTCGCCGGCGGCAGCGTGGCGACTCGCCTGCGCGGCGCGGCGGCGGACGCGGCGGATGCGCGCAGGTTCCCGGCCAGGGGATTGCCCAGGAGGGCGACCGCGAGCCCGGCGACGGCGACGAACTCGACCGCTGCGACCGCGCTCACCGCGATCGTCGCGCGGCGCCAGGGGCGGATCACCTCGTGTGCGTGCTCCATCGCCCGAAGCGAGTTCGTCTCGCGCGCCCGGCCTCCTTCCAGCCGTGTCTCGCTACCTGCTCGCCGAGATCCAGGCCCACGTTGTGGCGAGGCCCTCGTCCAGCGAGGAGCGCGGCTCCCAGCCGAGCTCGCGCCGGGCCAGCGACACGTCGAGGACGCTCCGCTGCAGCTCGCCCTCCCGCGCCGGAGCGAACCGCGGCTCCGCCGCGATGCCCGCCGCCGCCTGAATCCGCCCGTAGAGATCCAGGACGGACGTCTCCCGTCCCGTGCCGATGTTGAACACGCCGCTGCCGCGCCCCGGCGCCGTCAGCGCCGCCGCGACGACGTCGCCGACGTACACGTAGTCGCGGGTCTGCGTCCCGTCGCCGAAGATCTTCGGGGTCCCGCCCTCGCGAAGCAGGTTCATGAAGATGGCGACCACCCCCGCCTCGCCGTGCGGATCCTGCCGCGGCCCGTACACGTTGCCGAGCCGGAGCGAGACATGCCCCGTCCCGTACAGGCGGTTGTACGTGGCGAGGTACTCCTCGCCGGCGAGCTTCGACGTCCCGTAGGGCGCCAGCGGCAGCCGAGGATGATCCTCGCCCGCGGGCGCGTCGCACTCGCCGTAGATCGCCCCGCCCGTGGAGCTGAACACGATCTGGGCTTCGTGCCGGCGCGCTGCCTCGAGGACGCGGATCGTGCCGAGGACGTTGACGTCCGCATCGTGGTCCGGTCGCTCCACGGACACGCGCACGTCGGCCTGTGCGGCAAGGTGGAAGCACAGCTCCGGCCGGATCTCGTCGAAGACGGCGTCAGCATCCTCGCGGATGTCCGCCTCATGGACAAATGCGCCGTCGGCGACGTTCTCGCGCTTCCCGTTCGAGAAGTCGTCGAAGACGTGCACCTCGTCACCACGCGCGACCAGGGCGTCGACGACGTGCGAGCCGATGAAGCCTGCGCCACCGGTGACGATCGCCCGCACGAGCCGTATCGTAGGGCGGCGGTGTTCGTGAGCTTCGAAGGACTGGACGGGTCGGGCAAGACGACGCAGGCGAGCCTCCTCGCCGAGTCGCTGCGCGCGGACGGCCATCAGATCGTCGCGACGCGAGAGCCCGGAGGCACTCCGGTCGGCGAGGCAGTTCGCCGGCTGCTGCTCGACGGGGTGGAGATGACCGCCTGGGCCGAGGCCGCCCTCTTCGCGGCAGCGCGGGCCGAGCTCGTCGAGCAGGTGATCCGGCCCGCGCTCGCGGCGGGGAAGATCGTCCTCTCCGACCGCTACCTCGACTCGTCGCTCGCCTACCAGGGCGTCGCGCGCGGGCTCGGGCTCGACGAGGTCTACGAGCTCAACCGCATCGTCACGGGCGGCCTCCTACCGGACGTCGCATTCGTCCTGCAGGTCGCTCCCGACCTCGCAGCCGAGCGCATCGGGGACAGTCCCGACCGCATCGAGCGTGAGGGGAACGAGTTTCGCCGGCGCGTCCGCGCAGGCTATGAGGACATCGCCGACAGATTCCCCGACCGCGTCGTCGTCTTGGACGGAGCGCGCTCACCTGATGAACTGCACGAGGAGATCCGTGGACGCGTTCGAGACCTTTCCTGAGCAGGCCGAGGCGAAGCGCCTGCTGCGCGCCGCCCTCGACGAGGGGCCTGCGCACGCGTATCTCTTCCACGGTCTGCCCGGCGTCGGCAAGCGCAGGGCGGCGCTCGCGTTCGCGGGAGAGTTGATCGGGGACCGTGCGCGCGTCGAGCGCCGTGCGCACCCGGACGTCTACCTCGTCGAGCCAGTCGGCGACCAGATCCGCATCGACGACATCCGCGAGCTCCGTCGCGACCTCCACATGCGCCCGTTCGAGGCTGACCGACGGGTCTACCTCCTCCACGCCGCCGAGACGATGAACGAGGACGCCGCCGACGCGCTGCTCAAGGATCTCGAGGAGCCGCCGTCGTACGCGGTGATCGTCCTCGTC
>DASUXI010000204.1:0-4611 GCA_036377995.1 Gaiellaceae bacterium | reverse complement strand
CATCCCGAACAGATCCGCACGGTTCTGGAATCTCCGGTCGTTGGCCCCGCCCCGACCTATCTCGGACTGAGAGGAGAGCCGTGTCTCGTCTGAAGCAACTCGCACGCAACGAGAACGGGTGTCCACCGCTTCGCGGCGGCCACGCGCTGTGCCAGGGCTGCGGCGTCCCGATGGTCGTGCGGACGATCATCGACAGCATCGAGACGCCGGTTGTCGTGATCAGCGCCACCGGTTGCCTCGAGGTCGCGACGACGCGATTTCCCACGACTGCGTGGAACGTGCCGTGGGTGCATGTCGCCTTCGAGAACGCTGCGGCAGTCGCGAGCGGTATCGAAACGGGCTATCGCGCGCTCGCCAGACGAAACGCCTTGCCGCAAGACGACCCGATCACCTTCGTCGCGCTTGCCGGCGACGGCGGCACGTACGACATCGGGTTGCAGGCGCTCTCGGGCGCGCTCGAACGCGGCCATCGCTTCATCTTCGTCTGCTACGACAACGAGGCGTACATGAACACCGGTATCCAGCGCTCCGGCGCCACGCCCTTCGGGGCGAACACGACGACGAGCCCCACCGGTGCTGCGAGCCTCGGCAAAGCGCAGTTGCGCAAGGACATGACGGCGATCGCGGTCGCGCATCACATTCCCTACGTCGCCCAGGCGGTCGCGGTCCACTGGCAGGATCTGAGTGAGAAGGTCGGGTATGCAGCTGCAGCCGACGGCCCGGCCTTCCTCAACGTCTTGACCGACTGCCCGGTCGGCTGGGGCCACGAGCCACGCGCATCGCTCGAGATCCTGAATGCCGCTGTCGACTCGTGCTTCTGGCCCCTTTACGAGGTCACCGGCGGCTGTTACCGCCTGACCTACGAGCCGGAGCGGATCATCCCCGTCGTGGATTGGCTGCGCCCCCAGGCCCGGTTCGCCCATCTCTTCCGGCCGGAGGCGAACGGCGCTCTGGAGGAGATCCAGCGCCGGATCGACGAGGACTGGGCGACGCTGCTCCGCCGTTCCGAGCAGGACGCAGTCGTCGCGTAAAGGAGGTGTCGCCGTGCGTGTTGGTGTGATCGGGGGGCCCCGGAACCAGACGAACCCGCAGCTCGTCGCCGCCTGGCGCGCGGCCGGAATCGATGCCCGCCTGTTCTCACCGGAGGCGGCGTACGGCCGGCTCGGTGCCGGCGACGTCGCGCTCCTGCGCGTGGACGTTCGCGAGAGCCTCGACGGCGTCGAGCCCGGCCTCGAGCTCGTGGGCGCGCTGGCCGAGGGCGGTGTCCGCATCCTGAACACTCCCGAGGCGCTCCTCGGCGCGCACGACAAGCTCGAGACCGACCACCTCCTGCGCGAGGCCGGCCTCCCGGTTCCGCGCTCCGCCCACGTCACATCGGCCGACGAGCTCGTCGAGCTCTCGTTCCCCGTCGTCGTCAAGCCGCGCTTCGGTAGCTGGGGGCGCGACGTGTTCCTCTGCGAAGACGAGACGGAGCTCGCCGGGTGCCTCGGCTCGGTCCGGGAGCGTCGCTGGTTTCTCGCCAACGGAGCCCTCGTCCAGGAGCTCGTCACCCGCGGCCGGTACGACCTGCGGCTGATCGTCGCCGGCGGCCGGGTCGTCGGGGGCGCCCGGCGGGACGCTGCCGAAGGAGAGTGGCGGACCAACGTCTCGCTCGGCGGCACGATCTCCTCGGCGCAACTGGATCCAGGAGCGGCAGCTCTCGCCGAGGCCGCCACAGGAGCAGTCGGGATCGACTTCGCGGGGGTCGACCTTCTACCGCGCGCCGGCGGCGGCCACGTCGTCCTCGAGCTGAATGGGGCCGTCGACTTCGACGGCCGTTACTCGCTGCGCGGCGGCGACGCCTATCTCGACGCCGCCGCCGCGCTCGGCCTGCCCTCCGGCGCTCAGGCCGAGATGTCTGCGACCTTCGCGCCCGAGAGGGCGAGCAGGTCCTTCGTGCGCAGCCTCACCGACTGATCGTGTGATCCCGCCTCGAGCACGATCGCGTCGAGCTCGGCAAGGGTGCCGTCGACGATGACCCGGTCTCCGGCCGGGCCCCCGAACGGCGGGACGGCGCCGAGCTCGAAGGCCGGATATGCGGCGCCGAGCTCCTCCTCCGTCGCAAGCCGACACTCGCGGTCATCGAGCAGCTCGTGAACCTTGTGCAGGTCGAGCCGCTTCGAGGCGGGTACGACCGCCCGGACGAAGCCTGCGCTCGTCGTGAGCACGACGGTTTTCGCGACTTCGCGCGCGGTGACACCGATTACATGGGCCTCCGCCCGGGCCGTCACGGTTCGCTGATGCGAGATCAGCTCGTACTCCAGCCCTTCGCGGTCGAGGCCGTCGATGACTTCGGTCGTGGTCATCGTTCCTCCTTCCGTCTCGACTCGAGCGTGGCGCACGGCCGCACGAAGAGCATCGGTGCAATCACGGATCTTCCCGAGATCGGCACTCCGCCGCAGCGGGATTGCGGCTTCTCCCCGATGCGCGTCCGGCGGGGCCGGAGGACCCTGAAGAGCGACATCCCCAGTGGTTAGGAGGCTGAACAGATGACCACACAAGAAACAGAGTTCGTGCGCGAGGAGCATGCGCATCTTCGCGAGCACGTCGAGCACATCAGGATTGCCGCGCGTGAGCTGCCGACCGTATCGCCCGAAGAGCGCCGGGAGATCGTCGCCAGGATTCTCGACTTCCTGCGGAACACGCTGCTGCCGCACGCCGAGGAGGAGGAGGAGACGCTGTATCCCGCCGTCGGCGAGGCACTCGGCAATCCGGAGTCGATCCGCTCGATGACGCACGACCACGTCGCGATCCGGGCTCGGGTGATCGAGCTCGGAGTGACCCCGCCCGAGGAAGTCGACCGCCTGCAGGAGCTTCTCTACGGCCTGTACGCGCTCATCTCGGTGCATTTCTGGAAAGAGGAGCAGCTCTATCTCCCGCTGCTCGAGCGACCCGCCTGGCCGGTGTTCGATGGCTAGTCGACAAGACGGGGGCATGCATCCCTCGGCCTCGTTCAGCGCGACGCTTCGCGTCCACCTCGACGACCGTCCCGGTGCATTCGCCGATCTCGCGCGCGCGATCGCGGACGCAGGCGGCCTGCTGGGGGCCATCGACCTCGTCCGCGTCGAGCGCGGCAAGAAGGTGCGTGACGTCACGGTCCTCGCGGGCGACGCGGACCACATCGACCGGATCGTCGTCGCCGCCCGGGCCGTGCCCGGCGTCGAAGTCGACCATGTCTCCGACCGGACCTTCCTCATGCACATCGGCGGCAAGATTCAGGTTGTCGGCAAGTCGCCGCTGAAGACGCGCGACGACCTCTCGATGGCGTACACGCCCGGCGTCGCCCGCGTCTGCATGGCGATCGCGGACGACCCCCAGCTCGTCTGGAACCTGACCGTGAAGAAGAACTCCGTCGCCGTCGTCACCGACGGGACGGCGGTGCTCGGCCTCGGCGACATCGGGCCGGAGGCGGCGCTGCCGGTGATGGAGGGCAAGGCGCTCCTCTTCAAGGAGTTCGGCGGTGTCGACGCGTGGCCGATCTGTCTCGCGACGAAGGACGAGGACGCGATCGTGGCGGCAGTTCGCGCGATCGCTCCCGTCTTCGGGGGGATCAACCTCGAGGACATCTCGTCGCCGCGCTGCTTCTCGATCGAGTCGCGCCTGCGCGAAGAGCTCGACATCCCGGTCTTCCACGACGACCAGCACGGCACGGCCGTCGTCGTCCTGGCGGCGTTCCTGAACGCGCTGCGGGTGGTCGACAAGCGACCCGCGGACGTCAAGGTCGTCATCACCGGGGTCGGAGCCGCAGGCATCGCGACGGCCAAGATCCTGCTCGCAGCGGGCGTCGAGAACGTCATCGGCGTCGACCGTCACGGTGCGCTCTGGCGTGGAGATCCCGAGCTCACGGCCATCAAGGCGGAGTTTGCGCAGGCCACGAACCCCGGGCTCGAACGCGGCAGCGCCGACGACGTGCTCGCCGGGGCGGACGTGTACATCGGGCTCTCGTCGCCGGGCGCCGTCTCGGCAGCCGGGATCTCGCGGATGGCCGACGACGCCGTCGTCTTCGCCATGGCAAACCCGACTCCGGAGATCCTCCCCGAGGAGATCGAGCACATGGCGCGCGTGATCGCGACTGGTCGGTCGGACTATCCGAACCAGATCAACAACGTCCTCGCGTTCCCCGGCATCTTCCGGGGCGCACTCGACGCGAGAGCGACGGACATCACGGAGGCGATGAAGCTCGCGGCCGCCCAGGCGATCGCCGGTGTCATCCCCGACGACGAGCTGAGCGAGGACTACATCGTGCCGAGCGTCTTCAACGCCGACGTCGCGCCCCGGGTGGGGGCCGCCGTCTCCGAGGCTGCCGTCCCGGCGCTCGTCTGACCCCAATAGCACGAGCAGTGGCAAGGGCCCGGTAACGGGCCTTTGCCGACCGGCGCCTTCACGACGATCTGCCGTGTGGATCCGATCGCCGTCGAGGGGCTGCGAGTGGTGCGCGGCGGCCGGGCCGCGCTCGACGGCGTGTCGCTCTCGGTGCGACGGGCCGCCGTCACGGGACTGCTCGGTCCGAGCGGCAGCGGCAAGTCGACGCTGATGCGCGCCGTCGTCGGCGTGCAGCGCGTCGACGCCGGC
>DASUXI010000203.1:0-7265 GCA_036377995.1 Gaiellaceae bacterium | reverse complement strand
GGCGGAACGAGGTCAGGGGTCGCAAGCTGGCCGAACGTCGGCAGCGCCACCCTGGACTCGCGGAGCCGTTCAACAGTTCGCTCGAGTGCTCGAGCATCGACCACCTGGCTATCTCGCCCTAATCGGTTCGTGAGCACGCCGCCTCCTGAGTGCGGTTTCTCCTCCAGCCTAGGAACGTCGCGGCAGCCTGCCTTCGGGACTTCATCGCAACGCCGATCAGTGGATTCCCGCACCATCGGGTCGACCCGCGCTCCTCGGCGGGGCTCGCCCCCACTCGTCAGCCTCACTCGAGGGCGTGGATGCCCCGGCGGGCGCACATCTCCTTCAGGATCTGAGGCCAGACGCTCACGCTCACCTCGCCGAGGTGCGCCTTGCGGAGGAGCAGCATCATCGTGCGCGACTGGCCGATCCCGGCTCCGATCGAGAGCGGGATCTCGTCGTGAACGATCGCCTGGTGATAGGGAAGACGGAGGAAGTCCAGCTGGCCCGACAGCTCGAGCTGCCTGACGAGTGACTCCTTGGTGACACGGATCCCGCCCGACATCAGCTCGTGGCGCCGACGTGTGACCGGGTTCCAGACGAGGATGTCGCCGTTCAGCCCGTGCACCGGGCGTCCGTGCGCCGAGACCGTCTCGGTCGACCAGTCGTCGTAGTCGGCCGCGCGAAGCTCATGTGGGTAGCCGTCGGCCAGCGGCCAGCCGATCCCGTAGATGAAGACCGCCGGGTGCTCCTGCAGGATCGCGGTCTCCCGCTGCTTGCGCGGCAGGTCGGGATAGGCGGCGAGGATGTCCTCGGCGTGGATGAAGGTCAGCTCGTCCGGGAGAGCCGGGAGGCGCGGATCGGCGAGGGCGGGCCAACGCTCGAGCAGGAGGCTCTCGGCCTCCTTGATCACCTTCCAGATCGCGCGCACCGTTTCGGTCAGGTAGTCGAGCGTGCGCTCCTCGGCGGCGATCGCCTTCTCCCAGTCCCACTGGTCGACGTAGGCGGAATGGTCGTGGTCGAGGAAGTAATCCTTGCGTACCGCGCGCATATCGGTGATCAGGCCCTCGCCGGGCCCCATCCCGAACTGGCGCAGCGCCATCCGCTTCCACTTCGTCGCGGCCTGGACGACCTCGGCCTCGATCGGGTGCCGATCGCGGTCGTTGGAGATGTGGAAGCGAACCGGCGTCCGTGAGCCGTCGCGGTCGAGGTAATCGTTGACCCCGCTCGCTGTATCGACGATCAGAGGCACCTGCACCATCGTCAGATTCAGCTCCTCGCAGAGCCTGTCCTCGATCAGCCGCTTCGTCGCGTAGAGCGCCTCCATCGTCTCCCTCGGCGAGAGCAGGGGGAGGTAGTCGTCCGGTAGAGCGTGCTCGAGCTCCGTGTAGTCGCCGATGCCTGGCCCGGCCAGATCGGCTTCCTTGGCGACGCTGGAGCTCACAGCCAGATCCTCGTCCAGGGCTCGAGAACGGAGCATCGGGGCAAGCGCTGATCGCACTGCGGATAAACCCTGCCCGCTGCTCCCCGGCAGTTCCCTGTCCGGCACCTCGGTAGTTCTCCACAGGTCGAATCGGCGCAGCTCCGGATGTCCCGGCGTGATTCCTCGCGTCACGCTTCGGACGTGGTTTCGCCCGAGGAGACCAGGGTCGTCGAACCGCCCAGGGCTGCCAGATGCCCGGCGGAGGTGGAGCTGCAGTGAGCGAGACGATGAAGGCAGTCCGGAAGACGGAAGCAGCTCCCGGCCTCGCCCTCGAAGAGGTCGTAGTGCCCGAGATCGCCGAGAACGAAGTCCTTGTCGAAGTGGAAGCGGCCAGCGTCTGCGGGACCGACCTGCACATCTGGCGCTGGGACGAGTGGGCGGCGAATCGGATCACTCCGCCTGTAACGCTCGGCCACGAGTTCGCCGGCACCGTCGTCGAAGTCGGGCGGCTCGTCCGTCATGTAGCGGTCGGCGACTACGTGTCGGCGGAGAGCCACGTCACGTGCGGCATGTGCTTCTACTGCCGTACCGGCCAGGCGCACATGTGCGAGAGCACCCGGATCATCGGTGTCGACTGCGACGGGGCGTTTGCACAGTACATCTCGGTCCCGGAGAGCGTCATCTGGCAGAACGACCGGGCGAAGCTTCCGCCCGAGCTCGCGACCCTGCAGGAGCCCTTCGGAAACGCAGTGTTCGCAACGAGCGAGCAGGATCTTGCGGGCCACTCGGTCGCGGTCCTCGGCTGCGGTCCCGTCGGTCTGTTCACGATCGCGATCGCGCGCGCTTCGGGCGCAGCGGTCGTGATGGCCGCCGATAGGAAGCCTTACCGGCTGAAGCTCGCACGGGAGATGGGCGCAACAGACACCGTCGACGTGGACGAGACGCCGGACACGGCTGAATGGTTCCGCGCCCACCACGAGGGGCGCGGGTTCGACGTCGTCTTCGAGATGTCCGGTTCTGCCCGTGCCGTCGCGGACGCGTTCCGCATTGCCCGGAACGGCGCGCGCGTGATCCTCTTCGGGATTCCGGCGGCGCCGGTGCAGATCGACGTGGCCGAAATGCTGATCTTCAAGAACCTCGACGTGCTCGCACTCAGCGGCCGGCGAATCTTCGCCACCTGGTACAGGACGCGCTGGCTGCTCGAGAGCGGAGTCGTCGACCTGCGACCCCTGATCACGCACGAGTACCCACTCGAAGCGTTCGCGACGGCGTTCCAGGACCTGGACGCCGGCGAGGCATGCAAGATCGTCCTGACCCCGCCCACCCGAACGGCCACCGCCGTGGCGAAGCCCGCCGAGGAGCGAGCACAGGAGCGGGCCGGAACCGGCGTCAGCCGCGGGGGACACGGATGACGGCCCTGGGCGCACCGGCGGGCAATCGCCTCGACGAGGATCTGAACGAAGAGCTCGAGCTACTGCGCGCCGCGGGCACGTACAAGCGCTTCAACACCCTGCTCACGCCGCAAGGACCGGTTGTCGAGATGGCGGGGCGCGGCGAGATCCTCGTCCTCTCGTCGAACAACTACCTCGGTCTGGCCGCGCATCCGCTCGTGGTCGAGGCGGGAGTCGAAGGGCTGCGACAGTACGGCGCAGGCACCGCATCGGTCCGGTTCATCTGCGGCACGTTCGCGCCCCACCTCGAGCTCGAACGTGAGCTCGCGGGGTTCGCCGGAACCGAATCGGCCCTGACCTACGTCTCCTGCTGGAATGCGAACGAAGCAGTGATCCCGTCGCTCACGAACGACGGGACCGTGATCCTCTCGGACGAGTTGAACCACGCGAGCATCGTCGATGCGATCCGGCTCGCACGTCCCGCGCGCAAGGTGATCTTCAAGCACGCTGACATGGATGAGCTGAAGCGCGGCCTCGAATCGTGCGACCGAGGCCAACGGAGGCTCGTGATCACCGACGGCGTCTTCAGCATGGAGGGGGACGTCGCACGTCTTCCGGACATCCTCGAGCTCGCGCATGCAAACGATGCAGTCGTCATCGTCGACGACTCCCATGGCACCGGCGTCCTGGGGACGACGGGCCGTGGCGTCGCAGAGCACTTCGACGTGCTCGGCGAAGTCGACGTGATCACCAGCACGCTCGGCAAGGCGCTCGGCGGCGCGGCCGGGGGCTACGTCGCCGCCTCGGAAGCTGTCTGCGACATGCTCGCGCAGCGCTCGCGTCCGCAGCTGTTCTCGAATGCGCTTCCGCCTACGGTCGCTTGCAGCGCTCTCGAGGCGATCCGCGTGCTGCGCGCGGATCCTTCTCTCCCGAGGCGCCTGAGGGAAAACACAACGTTCTTCCGGAACGGTTTGAAGGACGCAGGTTTCCAGCCGCTCGACGGCGACGCCGGGATCATTCCAATCATCGTCGGCGAGACTTCGTTCGCAATCAGGATGAGCGAGCGCTTGCTCGACGCGGGGATCTTCGTCACCGGCTTCGGCTATCCGGTCGTGCCTGAAGGAACCGCTCGTATTCGCGTGCAGATGTCCGCCGCGCTGACACGGGACCAGCTTGGGCACGCTCTCGAAGTCTTCGGTCGCGTCGGTCGCGAGCTCGCCCTCCTCACGTAGGCGACCAACCTGCCGGGAACACCCGTCTTCGGTCCCGGGAAAGCCCGGACGCCGAGTCAGTGACGGCCCCGATGGCACCGATCTACGTCGACGAGATCATTCGGACAGAGATCGAACGAGAGGAGTCCGCGATGGTCCACGTTCCAGCCCAGCCGTATCCAGCCCTCGATCAGCTGCGCGTCGTCGACGCGATGCATCCAGGCCTGATCACGTGCTCACTCGACATCCCGCTGAGGACCGTCGCAAGGATGATGGCGACCTACCGCGTGCATGCGATCCTCGTCACCGCCCACGGAGAGGAAGAGCTCGCTGGCGGCGGCCTCTGGGGCGTCATCTCCGACGCCGACCTCCTCCGCGCAGCCCAGGCCGGAAACCTCGACGAGCGCTCCGCGCGAACGATCGCTGCAACGCCGGCTCTGATGGTCGACGCCAGCCAGGACCTCGCGCGCGCCGCGCAGCTCATGGTGGAGCACGACGCCTCGCACCTGATCGTGATCGAGCCACGATCCACGCGTCCGATCGGCGTGCTCTCGACACTCGACATCGCGCGGGCGCTCGCGGGCTTCCCCGAACGTCATCCGTTCAGCCCATAGAACGGGAGGTCCGCAGCGCAAGAAGCCGCGCGCCCGCTCGTTGTCCTCGGCACGAGCGGGCGCCGCAGCTGTGGTGCCCTCTCCCCCTGTACTCGTTGTAGTCGGATTCTCCGCGGGCGCCATCCCTGACACGGGGTACCCCGCTCGTTCGAGGGACGATCCCCCGTGCGGGGGACGGCCGCGGGCCGCGCACGCAGAAGCGGGCCTCCGCGGCTAGGAGGACGGGGTGACGCGGAAGGCGTCGAAGACGGCCTCGATGTTTCGGAGCGCCGTCAGGAGCCCGCGAAGCTCCTTCACGTCGCCCACCTCGGCCACGTACCAGTTCTTCGCCATCTGATCCTCGACCGTCCCCCCGTAGGACACGATGTTGGCCCCGTGCTCGGCGAAGGTCCGAGCGACGTCCTCGAGCAGCCGCGGGCGATCCCAGGAGTCGACGGCGATCTGGACGCGGAAGCTCTTCGACGCCCCGCCGTCCCAGCTGACGGGCGTGAAGCGCTCGGGGTTCCGCGCCAGCGCCTTCACGTTCGGACAGTCGCCGCGGTGAATCGTGATGCCCTTGCCAAGGGAGATGTAGCCGACGATCTCGTCGCCCGGCACCGGTGTGCAGCACCGCGCGAGCCGCACGAGGACATCCTCGACGCCGTGGACGTTGATCCCGTAGTTCTCGCTCCCGACGACGTGCTTGGCACGCGGAGCCTTGAGCGGGACCGCCTCCTCCTCTGCAACCTGTTCCGTCTTCAGCCGTTGCAGCACCTTGTTGACGACGGATTGGGCGCTGACCTTTCCCGAGCCGAGCGAGAGGTAGAAGTCCTCCGCCTTCTTGAAGTTCATGTCGCGGATGACCTCTGCGAGCACGGCCGAGCCGGCAATCTTGCGGTAGGGCAGCTTCGCCGCCTTGAGGGACTGCTCGAGCGCGTCGCGGCCCTTGTGCTCCTGTTCCTCACGCGTCTCGCGCGAGAACCACTGCCTGATCTTGTTCCTGGCCCGCGACGACGCAGCCAGGGAGAGCCAGTCCCTGGACGGCCCCCGGCCGACCTTCGACGTCAGGATCTCGACGAAGTCGCCGTTCTTCAGGCGATAGTGCAGCGGGACGATCCGCCCGTTGATCTTTGCGCCGACGGTCCGGTGGCCGACGTCCGTGTGCACCGCATACGCGAAGTCGATCGGCGTCGCGCCCGCGGGCAGCGTCTTGACCTCGCCTTTCGGCGTGAAGACGTACACCTCGTCGCTGATCAGGTCGGTGAGGAAGGTGCGCTTGTACTCGCCCGGCTCCTCGATCTTGTCGGGCTGGGCCTCCATCAGCTGCCGCACCCAGCTCTCCCAGGCCTCGTCGGTCTTCAGCCGGCGGCCGCCTTTGTACAGCCAGTGGGCGGCGATGCCGAGCTCCGCGGTCTCGTGCATCTCGCGCGTTCGAACCTGGATCTCGAGCGGGCGGCCCTCGGGGCCGATCACCGTCGTGTGCAAGGACCGGTAGCGGTTGAACTTCGGCATCGCGATGTAGTCCTTGAACCGCCCGGGCATCGGCTTCCAGAGCGAATGGATCAGCCCGAGCGCGCCGTAGCAGTCGCGCGTCCCCTCTTCCTCCGAGCGCTCCACGATCACGCGCATCGCGGTGAGGTCGTAGATCTCGTTGAACTCGCGGCCCTTCTTGGCCATCTTGTCGTAGATGGAGTAGAAGTGCTTCGCGCGCCCGGAGATCTCCGCCGGGATGTCGACCTTGTCGAGCTCGAGCTGCAGGATGCGCGAAGCCTCCGCAACATGTCCCTCGCGGTCGGCCCGTCGCTCGGAGACCATCGCCTTGATCTCGGCGTACTTCCGCGGATGAAGCGTCTCGAACGCCAGGTCCTCCAGCTCCCACTTGAGAGCGTGGATGCCGAGCCGGTGAGCGAGCGGCGCATAGACCTCGAGCGTCTCCTTCGCCTTCTGCACCTGTTTTTGCTTGCCGAGGTACTCGATCTCGCGCAGGTTGTGCAGCCGGTCCGCGAGCTTGATCAGGATCACGCGGACGTCCGCGGCCATGGCGACGATCAGCTTGCGGTAGTTCTCGGCCTCCGCCTGCTCCCTCGTCTGGAACTGCACCCGGGTCAGCTTCGTGACGCCTTCCACGAGCTTCGCGATCTCATCGCCGAACTCGGTTCGAACGTCGTCGAGGTCCGCGTCGGTGTCCTCCACCACGTCGTGGAGGAGGGCGGCGGCGATCGTCTCGTTGTCGAGCCGCAACTGCGCGCAGATCCTGGCCACACCCCACGGATGAAGGACGAACTCCTCCCCAGAGCGCCTCTGCTGGCCCTCGTGGGCGTGGGCGGCGAAGAGGAACGCGCGCGAGATGAGGTCGCGGTCGACCTCGGGGTTGTATGCGGAGACGTCGGCGATCAGCTCGTCGATGAGCTCCTGATGCTTCTCATGAGTCTCAAGGACAGCCATACCTCCAGTGTACTCCGGGGGTTCGGCGCGCTCTCCCTCGTCCAGGGGGCGTATCTCCAGCGCAGGAAGGCTCGTTCCGATGGTGAAAGGGACTTGTCCATGCACTGGTACAGACGTCGACAGCAACGCCGCGCAGCCGCCAGGGCCGCCCGCCTGATCGTGGCCCTCGACGCCCTCGCAGGCTCCCGCCCAAGCCCTCGGCGCGTTCGCCGGGTCTCGCTGA
>DASUXI010000202.1:0-6219 GCA_036377995.1 Gaiellaceae bacterium | reverse complement strand
CGACGGGGAGACCAGGCGGCCCTGCAGGCGTTCGCGTTCGCGGTCGCCGGGCTGTCGGAGGCGTTGGCGGCGTACGCCGCTCTGCTGGCGCCCGAGCTGGTGATCATCGGCGGCGGGCTGGCGTCGGCGCGGGCCATCAGGGCTTACCGGGAGTCCGGCGGCGAGGGGCGGGTCTTGCTCGTCTCGAAGGACAGCGTTCTCCCTTACCACCGTCCCCCGCTCTCGAAGGGCTACATGCGCGGTCAGACGGAAGCCGGGGAAGCGTTCGTCGAGCCCGAGGAGTTCTATGCCGAAAGCGGCGTCGAGGTATTGCTGGCGACGGCGGTAGGGAAGGTTGACAGCCGGGCCCGCGAGGCCGAGATCGAGGGCGGAGACCGTCTCCGTTTCCGCAAACTGCTGATCGCCAGCGGCGCGCGGCCCCGTCGCCTTGACAATCTGGGCGCGGACCTGCCCGGAGTGTTCAGCCTCCGCTCGCTCGCCGACGCGACGGTCATTCGCGAGGCGGCCGACGAAGCGCGCGATGCGCTCGTGATCGGCGGCGGGTTCATCGGCATGGAAGTCGCCGCCTCGCTGCGGCACCGTGGCCTCGAGGTCACTCTCGTCAACCGCGAAAGCGGCCTCTTCCAGGCGCTCGAGGCGCCAGAGCTCGAGCGCGAGGTCGCCCTCTTCTTCGCCGACCACGATGTCAACCTGCTCTTGGCCGACGAGGTCGCCGCCTTTCGCGGCCGCTCCCACGTCGACTCGATCGAGACGAAGATGGGAAAGACGCTGGCCACCGACTTCGTCGTTGCCGGCATCGGCGTCGAGCCAGTCGTCGATTTCCTCGAAGGGAGCGGCCTCGAGTTGAACGACGGAGTCGTCGTCAACGAGCGCTTCGAAACCAATGTGCCGGGGATCTTCGCGGTCGGCGACGTGGCCAACTTCTACGACCCTCTCTACGGGCGCCACCGCCGCATCGAGCACTGGTCGAACGCCAACTACCAGGGCGCTGAGGTCGGTCGCAGACTCGCCGAAGCAGGGGGCAGTTACGACAGAGTCTCGACCTTCTTCACGGAGATCTTCGGCCTGACGGTCAAGGTCTTCGGCGATCTCAGCTCGCACGACGAGCTGATCGTCCGTGGCTCACTCTCTGACCGCAATCTGCTCGGCTTCTACCTCGAACGGGGACGGCTGGTGGCGACGCTCCTAGCGGGCCAGACGGTGAAGACAGAGGAAGAGCTAAAGGGCCTCATCAAAGATCGAGCTATCCTCGATTCCGGTTACCTCGGCGACGCGTCGACGGATGTTCCCACTCTCGTCAGCACGGCAGCCAACAAGACCTGAGACCTGCGGATGCCGACCATCCGTTCGGGGTCAGACCCTGGAGTTCGGGCCATGGCCCGCTGTCAGGTAGAACGTTGGCATGGCGACCTTCCACGTCGTGCTCCTTCGCTCAGGCCCTGACTGGGATCCATCGCGGCCGCTGGAGGAGCAGTCGGGCTGGGCCGAGCACGCGGCGTTCATGGACGGCCTCCTGGACGCCGGATTCATCGCCATTGGCGGCCCGCTCGCCGACGAGTACCGCGTCGTCCACGTCGTCGAGGCCGAGTCGGAGGAGGCGATCCGCTCCACGCTCGCGCGCGATCCATGGAGCGCGACGCACCTCGTGGTCGGCACGATCGACCCCTGGACGATCCGGCTCGACGGCCGCAGCGGCTAGCCGACTCGCACGCCGTGCGAGGATCGGCCCGTGGCCGACCCGGCGTTCCTGATCTGGCCGGCGGATGACGACGACCGCCTTCCGGTGGCGATCCTGTTCGCAGCGCTCGCCGAGGAACTGGAGGGACTACTCCTCTGAGTCAGCCGAGGGGGACAAGGCGAGTTCCGGTCGCCTTGAAGGTCGCGAACGCGGTGCCGCCACGCGCGAGCTCGAGCTTCTCGGCGGAAAGGGCGGTGACCTCGGCCGTGATCGGGCCGACGCGGACACGCACGCGGTTGCCGACGGCCGCGACGGAGCGGATCTCGCCCTGAATCAGGTTCATCGCTGAGTCCTCGTGGCGGAGGCGGCCGATCGAGACCTCCCAGGGATAGACGACGACGCCGACGTCGCCCTCGCCCCGATCCGTCGAATAGACGAGCTCGCCGGTCTCGAGCTGGACGAGCGTGATGTCGTCGTCGACCGGCCGCGCCTTGCCCCGGAGCAGGTTCGCGCCCGTGAAAGATGCGACGAAGGCGTCGGCGGGCCGGTCGACCAGCTCGTGAGGCGCGGCGAGCTGGCGAAGCCGGCCGCCGACGATGACGCCCACGTGGTCGGCGAGCGCGGCGGCGTCCTCGAAGTCGTGCGTGACGAGGATGACCGGCAGCGCGAGCTCGCGGAGCAACTCCTGGAGCTCGGCGCGGACTGTTCCTTTCGTGTGAGCGTCGAGTGCGGAAAGCGGTTCGTCGAGAAGGATCACGCCGGGGCCGCGTGCAAGCGCGCGGGCGAGCGCGACCCGTTGCCGCTCTCCGCCCGAGAGCGAGGTCGGCCTGGCGTCGGCGAGGTGGGCGATCCGGAAGCGCTCGAGGTATTCGTCGGCACGATCCTTGCCGGCGTAGGCAACGTTCTGGCGGACTGTGAAGTGTGGGAAGAGCGCGTATTCCTGGAAGACGAGCCCGACACGACGCTCGTCGGGCCTGCGGAAGAGTCGCCGGTCGCTGTCCAGCCACACGTCGCCGTCGAGCGCGATTCGCCCTCGCGGCGGGCACGCGAGCCCGGAGATCGCCCTGAGCACCGAGGTCTTGCCCGCACCCGACGGCCCGACCAGCGCGACCGTCCGGTCGACCTCGAGCGCTAGCTCCAGCTCGAAAGTGCGAAGCGGGAGCGTGAAGTCTGCTCGGAGGGTTGCCATAGGAGGGTCAGCTTGAGGGAGAGCAGCAGGGCCGCGCTGATCAGGACGAGCAACGCGCTGATGGCCAGCGTGACGTCGAAGTTCACCTCGAACTCGGCGTAGATCGCGAGCGGCAGGGTCTGTGTCACATGCTGGAGGCTGCCGGCGAACATGATCGTGGCGCCGAACTCGCCGAGGCCACGCGCGAACGCGAGAGCTTCACCTGCCGCGAGGCCGCCACGTGCCATCGGGAGCACGATGCGGAAGAACGTGCGGGCCGGGCCTGCTCCGAGCGTGCGGGACGCGGCGACGAGGTCCGGGTCGATCGCCTCGAAGGCGGCGATCGCCTGGCGGATGTAGAGCGGGCTGGCGACGAAGGCGACCGCGATGGTGACCGCGGCCTGAGTGAACGGCAGCGTGATCCCCGCGAGCCCGAGGGTCGAGCCGAGGAGCCCGAATCGGCCGAAGGCGGCCAGCAGGCCGATGCCGGCGACCGCGGGGGGAAGCACGAGAGGGAGCTCGACGAGGGTGATGCACGCGGCGCGGCCGGGGAAGCGACGGCTGGCGAGCAGGTACGCGGTCGGGGTACCGAAGAGCAGGATGAGCGCCTGCGCGATCAGAGTCGTCTTGAGGCTGACGATCAGGGCGTCCGTCACGACCGGGTTCGAGAGCTGGTCGACGAGCCGGCCGGGCGACACGTGCACGAAGATCGCCAGCAGCGGCAGCGCCAGAAACGCCAACGTCACTGCCGCCCCGAGGAAGTAGAGCAAGGCGAGCAGGATTCTTCGCATCGTCTGCGGCCCTGCGCCTCAGCGGCCTGAGCGCGCCTTGGGTATCGGCAGAAAACCGGCGGCGAGCAGCTTCTTCTGGCCGGCCTTGCCGAGCACTTCTTTGACGAACCGCCGCGCGGCCGCCTTGTGGCCGCTCGACGAGACGACCGCCATTGCGTAGGTCACCGATGGCTTCGCCCAGTCGGGGATCTTGATCACCTTCACCTTGGACGGCACCGTCCTGGCGTCCGTGGAGTAGACGAACCCGGCGTCCGCCTCGCCGAGGGCCACCTTCGAGAGGACACTGCGAACGTCGGGCTCGCGGCTCACGACGTTCGCAAGCACGTTCGTCAGCCCCATCTTCTCGAGCACCTGAAGCGTGTAGCTTCCGACCGGAACAGACGGAGCAGCAATCACGAGCTTAACGCCCGTCTTCTGCAGGTCGTACACGCTGTGGATGCCGGCTTGGTTCGAGGTCGGCACGACGAGGACGAGCCGGTTGCGGGTGAATACGACCGGCTTCTGCACCAGCCCGCTCGCGAACAGCTGGGCGGGGATCGCCGTGTTGGCCGAGGCGAACACGTCTGCGGGCGCACCCTGGGTGATCTGGGCCGCGAGCGTGCTCGAGGCTGCGAAGGAGTACCTCGGGCCCGGATCGATCCTCGGGAAGACGTCCGTGAGCGAAGCCGCCGCGTAGACCGTGATCCCGCGCACTTTCGTGTAGGCCTGTGGCCGGGAACGTTCCGCCGCACCACTCGCTGTCGACAGCGAGAGAAGGAGCCCGGCGAGCGCGGCGAGGATTGCAGTGAGATTGCTCGCCCGCATCAGTGCTCGACCATGACGGACGTGGACTTGATCACCGCGACGACGTGATTACCAGGCTTGATCCCGAGCTCCTCGACCGCGTCGGCCGTGACGACCGCGGTGAGGACGGCCGGCTCGGTGACAACCATCTCCACCTGTGCCATCAGACCCTCGACCTTCACGCTCGAGACGATGCCGCCGAAGCGGTTCCGCGCGCTCATCTGGGGCTCGGCGTGAGGGCCGCCCCGCAGACGCTCGATCTCCTTCGCAGCCACGATTCGGCGATTGCTCGGGTCGCGCTTCGTCTTGATCCGACCCTGACGGTCCCACCGCCGGAGCGTGTCGAGGCTGATCCCGAGCGTGCGCGCTGCCTCACCGGCGCTGTAGAAGTCCCTCGGCATGAACCACCCCTCATGACGGATGCCTTGGAAATGCCTATGTAGGTGCGATCCGCGTCACCCTACCATCGGAGGAGCGAGCGACGCCGCCGGCTCCTACGCAGCCGGATTAAGGGGGGTCGCGGATGCGCCTGTCGCCCCGGGGCGGTTCGATGGCCTAGACGAAGGAGGAAGCGATGGCAACGAATGTTCTGGTCGCTTACGCGTCGAAGCACGGGACGACACGGGAGGTCGCCGAGTCGATCGCGGCGACGCTCCAGCAGCTCGGGCTGGACGTGGAGATCGAGGAGGCGGGACGGGTACGGGACATCGCCCGCTACGACGCGCTCGTCGTCGGCGGCGGGCTCTATACGGGCAAGTGGCACGCCGACGCGCGGCACCTGCTGAAGCGTCACCGGCACGAGCTGGCGGAAAGGCGCCTCGCGGTCTTCGGGATGGGTCCGGACTCAATGGACGAATCGAAAGTTGCAGAGTCGCGGAAGCAGCTCGATCGCGCGCTTTCCGCGACGCCGGAGCTCGAGCCGATTGCGGTCACGATCTTCGGCGGTGCACTGAAGCCCGAGAGCTTGCGATTCCCGTTCAACCGGTTGCCTGCGTTCGATGCGCGGGACTGGGACGCGATCCGCAGCTGGGCGACCGACGTCGCGGCGAAGCTCACGCCTGTAGCCGTCTAGCGACTCACGGCCAGGCGCCTGGTTGATTCTCGCCTACCCAAAAGGGGTTCGTACTTCTCCACCGACGCATGAGGGACAGCGCCGATGTGCCGAGCGCCGAAAAGTGGCAGGGTCACGTCGGAAAGGAGGGATTGCAATGCGTGTCCTGACGCGCATCCCTCGCACGTTGCTGCTGCTTGTCGCGCTGTTGCTGTTCGTTCCGTCTGGAACGGCTGTGGCTTCCCAGACCTACGCGGACACGGTCGGCGACGCCCCCGCTGGGGCGCCGGACATGACCGGAGCGACTGTTTCGCACACGTTCGCCGGGAAGATCACGTTCAACGTCGCGTTCGCAAATCGGGCGACGTTGGCCGGTGACGACTTGGTCATGGTCATGATTGATCGTGATCAGAATGGTTCGACCGGCGTCGGTGGCATCGACTACGCCGTCGGTGTCACCGGCGTGTTGCCCAATCTCGGGCTCCTGCTGAATATGGGGACCGGAGGGACGGCTGGCGTGGTGCCAGTCACCTGGTCGAACAACGCGATGTCGTTCACGGTCGACAAGAGCCAGATCGGGATTCCGACGACGGGTATCGACTTCGTTTTCGCGAGCACGGGCGCGATGAGCGCCGACGACTCGCCGACGGAGTACGTCCCACACTCGGGCTTGCTGACGTACCCGCTCGCGGTCTCGATCAGCCAGATCCAGCTCACGACCTCGGCGACAACGGTCAAAGCGGGCAAG
>DASUXI010000201.1:0-6393 GCA_036377995.1 Gaiellaceae bacterium | reverse complement strand
CACCGCGGCGCGCCACGATGCGGACGGTTGTGATCAGGTAGTTACAGAAGGGTGATCGTTTCGCTGCATGTTGCGACTGGCGCCGCGGCTGGCGCGCTTGCTGGTGGGCGTTGGCGCGCTCTGCTGCTTGGGCCCGTCTTGCACCTTGCCGGAGACCGGGTTCCGCATGAGGACATACGCAGCCGCCGCTTCGAGATCAGGACCGGGATCGCATCCGTCGCTCTTCTCACTGTCCGACGCGGTCCGCTCGATCCTGCCACCCTTGGTGCGCTCGCGGCTTCGGCACCTGACCTCGAGCATGTGTTCCCGTCACTTCGCCCGAGCGGAGAGAAGCTCTTTCATGGCAACCGCGGCTGGCACCGCTCGGGCGCGTTCCCGGCAAGGCTGCAGCTCCTGCTGGCCGGGGCGATCCTCGGCCTGCTCCTAGCACCGCGGCGATCGCGCCGTGATTTCCCCGGTGCGTCGGGGCCTCATGGTTAGGATCCTGGGCATGGCGAGCTTCCTGCACACGATGGTCAGGATCACCGACCCGGCGAAGAGTCGGGTCTTCTATGAGGCGCTCGGATTCCGGTTCTCGAGCGAGATGGACATCGTCCGCAACGGCGAGAAGGAGGCGACGAATTACTTCTTCTCGATCGGCGACCAGGACAACGTGCTCGAGCTGACCCTCAACCACGACGGGCGCACCTACGACCTCGGCACCGGCTACGGCCACATCGCGCTCGCCGTCGACAACCTCGACGACACGCTCGCGCGCCTGCACGAACAGGGGATCGATCCTGAACGCGAGCCCTACCGCGTGCGCGAGGGCGGCTCGCGGATCTGCTTCGTCAGGGATCCCGACGAGTACAGGATCGAGCTGATCGACCGCAGCGGCAAATAGGGCCGACGTGGGCCGGTCAGGCCCACTCCACGCCCTGGTCGAAGGTGACAACGAGTCGGCCGATCCGTCCGCCGCTCGGCGTCAGCAGCATCTCGCCCGCGGCAACGTCCGGCTCGTCGAGCCACGCATAGCGAGCCTCGGCGCGACCTTTCGCGCTCGCGCTCCTCGAGCAGGCGCACCATGTCGTCGGGCGGCTGGTCGGCGTAGGCAGCGGCGATCGCGTCCCGGCCCGAGAACGGCCCGACGGGGAGGCCGCGGAACTCGAGCTCGGCGTCGTCGGCGAACTGCTCCAGCATCGGCGCCCAGTCGCCGCTCTCGACGGCCGCGTTGAAGCGAGCGACGTGCTCTCGCATGAGCTCGCTCATGCCATCGATTCTTCATCGAGGTCCTCGCGGAGCACTCCGAACATGACGCCGTCGGCCCACTCGCCGTGGCGCCTGTACGCCTTCCGCTTCGCGCCCTCCCGCACAAATCCCGAGCGCTCGGCGTGCGCGATCGCCCTGTGGTTGAACCCGTAGATCTCGAGCTCCAGGCGGTGGAATCCGGCCTCGACGAGCAGGTGCCGCTGGAACAGCCGCGCCGCCCGGTCCGCGACCCGCCGCCCACGGAATGCGGGATGCACTGCCAGCCGCTCGAGCCGGGCGATCCGCGAGCGTTCGTTCGCCACCTCGAACCCGAGGGAGCCGGCACGCTCGCCGTCGACCTCGATCACGAACCTGCCGAAAGCACCTGGCTCTGCCTCCGAACGCACGATCTCCGCCTGGAGGCCCGCACGGTCGAGTGCGGCGCGGCCGCCGAGAAAGGGCTCGACGTCCTCGTCGTTCACGAGCTCGAAGAGAAAGTCCACGTCGTCGGGCCGAGCCCGCCTGATCGAGATCACGGCCGCCGGCGGCGTCTTCGCACCCCGGTAGACTCGAATTCTTGACGCAGGTCGCGCCGGAACAGCCCCTCCACCGTGCGCTGGGTTTGACGGACGGAGAGCTCGACCGTATCCGCGAGCTGCTCGGCCGCTACCCGAACGACTTCGAGCTCGCGGTCTTCTCGCTGCTGTGGTCGGAGCACTGCGGCTACAAGCATTCTGCCCTCCTGCTGAGGCGGCTTCCCTCGGAGGGTAAACGCGTCCTCCAGGGCCCGGGGGAGAACGCGGGCGTGATCGACCTCGGCGAAGGAGAAGCAGTTGCGTTCAAGGTGGAGTCGCACAACCATCCGTCGGCGGTCGAGCCGTTCCAGGGGGCCGCCACCGGCGTGGGCGGCATTCTCCGGGACATCGTCGCGATGGGAGCGCGCCCGATCGCCCTCCTCGACGGCCTCCGCTTCGGGGCGCCCGACCACCAGTTCGGGCAAGCGGTCGCGGGCATCGGCCACTACGGCAACAGCGTGGGAGTCGCGACCGTCGGCGGCGAGGCCGTCTTCGACGACGCCTACCGCGACAACTGCCTCGTCAACGCCATGTGCGTGGGCCTGCTCCCCGCGGACCGAGTCACACGCGCGCGCGCAACCGCCATCGGGGCGCACGTCGTCCTCTTCGGGGCGACAACAGGGCGCGACGGAATCGGCGGCGCGTCCGTGCTCGCCAGTGCCGAGCTCGGCGTCGAGGACGCCGATAAGCGTCCGTCGGTCCAGATTGGCGACCCCTTCACCGGCAAGAAGCTGATCGAGGCCTCGCTCGAGCTCGTCGAGGGCGGCCTCGTGGAGTCTCTGCAGGATTGCGGCGCGGCCGGGCTCGCCTCCTCGCTCGCGGAGATGGCCCGCGACGGCGCGGGCATCGACGTCCACCTCGACCGAGTTCCTCTCCGCGAGAGCGGCATGGAGCCGTGGGAGATCATGATCTCCGAGTCGCAGGAGCGGATGATCGCGGTCGTCCGGCCGCAGATGCTGAACGCTGTCGAGCAGGTCTGCGCCCGGTGGGAGCTGCCGTGCACGTCGATCGGCAAGGTCACCGAGAGCGGCCTCCTGCGCGCGCTCCACCACGGCGAGGCTGTCGGTGAGATACCGGCAGGGCTCCTCACCGACTCGTGCCCGCGCTATGAGGTGGAGCGCGAGCCGTACGAGCCGAAGAACGCGCCGGTCTCGCCCGACAACAGCGCGCCGAAGGCCTGGATCTACGAGCAGTACGACCAGCTCGTCGGCTCGAGAACGGTTCGCCGTCCCGGCTTCGACGCCGCCGTCCTGCGGCTGCGGCCGTCTCTGCGCGGGCTCGCCGTCTCGCTCCAGGGGCCCCCGCCCGGCGAACGCGATCCCCTCCGCGCCGGCGCCCTCGCAGTCCTCGGAGCTGCCCGTAATGTCGCCTGCGCCGGCGGTGAGCCTCTGGCGCTCACGGACTGTCTCAACTTCGGCAATCCTGAGAAGCCGGAGATCGGCTGGGAGCTCGACCGGTCGATCGAGGGTATCGCGCAGGCGGCCGAGGCACTCGGCATCCCGGTCGTCTCCGGCAACGTCTCGCTCTACAACGACACCGACGGGAGGTCGATCCCGCCCACGCCGGTCGTCGGCTGCGTCGGGCTCGTGCCCGACGTGCGCCGCATCCCGAACCGGTGGCGGGAGGGCGACGTCGTGCTGGTCGCGACGGCTCCGGGCGAGCTCGACCTCGCGGCCGAGGCAGCACTGATCAGATACGTCTGGAAGGCTGCGCCGCTGCTGACGCTCGCGCACGACGTCTCCACCGGGATCGAAGAGGCGGTACGCGAGGCAGCGGAGCACAGCGGCCGCGAGGCCGCCGTGACCCTGCCGTCCGAGCCCGGCGGCGGCGGCCGGATCCTCCTTGCCTGTGCGCCCGAGGACGTCGAGCGGCTCGGCACGAAGGGCCTCCTGCAGATCGGGACGGTGCACTGATGTGCGGGCTGTTTGGCGTCCGGTCTCCCGAGCGCGACGTCGCGCGGCTCGCCTACTTCGGCCTCTTCGCCCTCCAGCACCGCGGCCAGGAGTCAGCCGGGATCGCCGTCTCCGACGAGGGCCGGCTCACGACCCTGAGGGACATGGGCCTCGTGACCCAAGTGTTCGACGAGCAAAAGCTCCGCGGGCTGCACGGGCAGCTCGCGATCGGCCACACCCGCTACTCGACGACCGGCTCCTCGCAGTGGTGGAACTCGCAGCCGCTCGTCCAGCACGGCAGCGCCCGCACCATCGCGCTCGGGCACAACGGCAACCTCACGAACGCCGCCGACCTGCGCGCCGAGCTGGCCGAGGCCGGCCATCGGCCCGCGACGACCGCCGACACCGAGGTGATCGCAGCGCTGATCGCGAACGAGCCGGCGCCACTCGCGGATGCGGTCGCGAACGTGATGCACAAGCTCGACGGCGCCTTCTCCGTCGTCGCACTCTCGGAAGGAAAGCTGATCGCCTTCCGGGACCCCCGCGGGATGAGGCCGCTCTGTCTCGGCCGGCTCGACGGCGACTGGGTCGTCGCTTCGGAAACGTGCGCACTCGACCTCGTCGGAGCGACGCACGAGCGCGAGGTTCGTCCCGGCGAGCTGCTCGTGATCGACGAGGAGATCGAAGCGCGGCAGGTCGTCCCTCTCGACGACGGCGGCGCGCTCTGCATGTTCGAGTTTTTCTACCTCGCACGCCCGGATTCCCGGCTCGCGGGCGTCGAGGTGCACGGCGCGCGCGTGCGAATGGGCGAGCGGCTCGCGGAGGAAGCGCCGGTCGACGCGGATCTCGTCCTGCCGATCCCGGACTCGGGGACTCCTGCCGCGATCGGGTTCTCGCGCGCGCTCAACATCCCCTTCAGCGAAGGCCTGATCAAGAACCGCTATGTCGGCCGGACGTTCATCCAGCCCGACCAGGGCCTACGCGAGCAGGGGATCAAGCTGAAGTTCAACCCACTCGCAGAGGTGGCAGGCAGGCGCGTCGTCGCCGTCGACGACTCGATCGTCCGCGGCAACACGACGCGGCAGATCGTGCAGATGCTGTTCGAGGCGGGCGCGGCGGAGGTGCACGTCCGCGTGTCGTCGCCTCCGGTGGTCTCTCAGTGCTACTACGGCATCGACTTCGCCGATCCGGACGAGCTCGTCGCCGCGAACAAGACCGTCGAGGAGGTGCGCGAGTTCATCGGAGCGACGACGCTCGCGTACCTGTCGCTCGAGGGCCTGCAGGCCTCGACCCGGCGTCCCTCCTCGCAGTTCTGCCGCGCGTGCCTGACCCGCGAGTACCCGACCGCGATCCCGCGCGAAGCGGCGAAGCTGCAGTTCGAGCCGACCGGGACCTAGTGCTACCGGTCAGGCGGCGACGAGGCCCGGCACGTGGACGACCTCGAGCTTGAGGCCGTCGGGGTCATAGAAGAACGTCGCGTAATAGCCGGGCGCGTAGGTGTACTCCTGCGGCGCACTCTCGATCTCGACCTCCTGGCCGCGCGCCCAGGCGGCCCGGTCGTCGACCTCGCCCCGCGAGTCGGCCTCGAAGGCGAGGTGGTGCAGGCCCACGCGATAGCGGTCGTACGGGCCGGAAGTCGCCTGCGCCGCGCGTAGGCCGATCGATGTCCCCGGCCCGGAGAGGTACCAGATCGTCTCGCCGCGTTCGCCCTCCACCTCGCTCACCCGCGTGTAGCCCAGGGGCCCGAGCAAGCCGGTGTAGAACGGCAGGCTACGCTCGATCGACGAGACGACCAGGTCGACGTGATGAACGCCGGTCGAGCGCACGGGTGGCGCAGACCAGGTTCAGCGTTGGCGGCCGAGTTCCTCTGCTCGCCCGTATCTGACAGCTCTCTGGACGGTGCGCGGATCGAGGCCTCGCTCGAGCAGGCGCTGGCGCAGCTCCCCTTCGCTCGCCATCCGTAAGAAGAGCCAGGCGAGCGCGACGAGCGTGACAACGGAGCCCTCGATCATCATCACGGCACCGGCGAGCCCCTGGTCGGCCAGTGGTGACAGTCCCCAGAGATGTTGCGGGTGCTCGTAGACGCCCGGATAGAAGACGCTGCCGGACCAGAAGAAGATGTTGCCGAGGATCGTCTCGACGATTCGCACGGCCGCGATATAGCCGAGCTTTGCGCCCGTCCCGAACCACTCGGGAGCCGGCAGCGTCTCCAGCACGGGCAGCCACATGATCAGGCCGCCCGTGAAGAAGCAGAGATGCTCGAGGGCGTGCACGCTGTCGTGTCGGACTGCGGCTTCGTAGAGAAACGGGAGGTGCCAGAGGTAGAGGTTCGCGGCCCAGAGCGGCAGCGCGACGAACGGATGTGCGAGGAAGCGAAGGCGGTACAGGAACGCCAGCACCGGCCGGAGGATCGGGCCGGTCAGGCCCGCCAGGAGCGCGAGCGGGGCCAGATCGCCGAGCAGCACGTGCTGGAGCATGTGGAAGCTGAACAGCTGCTCCCCGATCGCGTGCACGGGAGAGACGAGCGCCGCGAGGAGGATGAGGATCCCTGTCGCGAACGAGACGAGCCGCCAGGCCGGCACACGGGTCCCCCGCAGTGCGAGCGTCCGCACCCGGCGCGCGTAGAGAAGGGCGACGAGGCAGACCGGGACGATCTGGAGCGGGTCGAATGTCCAGCCCGTGTTGACGGCGAGATGCGC
>DASUXI010000200.1:0-4380 GCA_036377995.1 Gaiellaceae bacterium | reverse complement strand
TCTCACTCCCTTCGCCGGTGCGAACCGGATCAGGTTCGACGGGTGTGTTCTCAGCCCGAAGGCACCCCGGTCGGGCCAGGCTACCATCGCCGAATGGCGGTCGGCGCGGCGCTGTGGGACGACCTCACCGGCGGCGAGGAGGTTGCCCACGTCGAGGAGATGGCCGCCGCCGAGGCGCGCACAGCCGCGCTACCGAAGGAGCTCCATCCGGCGCTCCGAGCGTCGCTTCCCTTCGACGAGTTATACGCCCATCAGCGTGCGGCCTGGGATGCGGCCGCACGCCGCGAGCACCTGATCCTCGCGACCGGGACGGCCTCGGGAAAGTCGCTCGCGTTCAACCTCCCGGTCCTCGACGCGATCGCGCGAAGCCCGAAGAACAGAGCGCTTTACCTCTACCCGACAAAAGCCCTGGCTCAGGACCAGGCTCGCGCGCTCCGCGAGCTCGACCCGCCGGGCGTGCGCGCGGCGATCTACGACGGCGACACGCCGACCGACCGGCGCTGGCAGATCCGCAAGTGGGCGAACGTGATCCTCACGAACCCGGACATGCTCCACGTCGGCGTCCTCCCCCATCACGACCGCTGGGCCGACGTGCTCCACAACCTGCGCTACGTCGTCGTGGACGAGGCACACGTCTACCGCGGCGTGTTCGGCTCGCATGTCGCCAACGTCCTGCGGCGACTGCGCCGTCTCGCCCGCGTCTACGGCGCAGAGCCGCAGTTCCTGCTGGCCTCGGCGACGATCGCCAATCCCGGTGCGCTCGCCTCGTCCCTCGCCGGGATCGACGCGACCGTCGTGGACGACGACGGTGCGCCCCGGGCCGAGCGCACGGTCGTCCTCTGGAATCCCGAGTTGATCGACCCGGAGCTCGGCCTCCGCGCAAGCGCGCTCGGCGACGCGTCGCGCCTCATGGCAGACCTCGTCTCGCGCGGGCTCAGGACGATCTGCTTCGCCAAGAGCCGAAAGTCCGCCGAGCTGATCCACAGGTTCACGGTCGACCGCGTGGACGCAAAGACCGCCGAGCGCCTGGCGCCGTACCGGGCCGGCTACACGCCCGCGCAGCGCCGTGAGATCGAGCGCCGCCTCGTCGAAGGCGACCTGCTCGGAGTCGCCGCGACCGACGCGCTCGAGCTCGGACTCGACATCGGGCTCCTCGACTGCGCTATCTCTGTCGGCTTTCCCGGGACCATGGCCTCGCTGCGGCAGCAATGGGGACGGGCCGGGCGCCGTGGTCACGGCCTCGCCGTCCTCGTCGCGAGCCAGGACGCGCTCGACCAGTACTTCATGCGCGAGCCCGGAGCCCTGCTCGGCCGGAGCGTGGAGGCCGCGATCCTCGACCACGCGAATCCGCGCGTCCTCGACGGCCACGTCCGGTCGGCCGCCTTCGAGGCGCCGCTCGACGACGCCGACCGCGCAACCCTCGGGGACGAAGCGCTGGAGCGGGCTGCGCAGCTTCCCGACCTGAAGCCGACGAAGAGCGGCTATGTCTGGGCCGGGCGCGAATACCCGGCGGCGCAGTTCGGCCTCCGCAGCACGACCCCGGACACGTTTGCGGTGGTCGAAGCACAGACGGGGACGATGCTCGGAATCGTCGAGCGCGAGCGCGCCTACTCGACCGTCCACGAAGGGGCGGTGTACCTCCATCTCGGCGAGAGCTATCTCGTGCGCGAGCTCGACCTGCAGTCCCGGGCCGCGCTCGTGACGCCGTACAAGGGCGACTACTACACGCAGGCGAAAAAGGAGACGAACACCGCGATCGAGGAAACTGTCCGTGCGGAACGGCGCTGCGGCCTCGAGCTCTCGTTCGGCCGCATCTCGGTCACGGAACGCGTGGTGGCGTACCAGAAGAAATCCGTGCGCGACCAGTCGACGCTCGAGACGGTCGAGCTCGACCTGCCGGAGACGAGCTTCGAGACCGAGGCCATCTGGTACGTCCCCGAGCCGGAGCAGCTGAAGGGCCTGGAGCAGATGCCGCGCCTGCTCTCGACCCTCCACGCCGCCGAGCACTCGATGATCGCACTGCTCCCGCTCTGGGCGATGTGCGACCGCTGGGACATCGGCGGCCTCTCCACGAACGTCCACTTCCAGACCGACGAGCCCACCGTCTTCGTGTACGACGGCCACGCCGGCGGTGTCGGGATCACCGAGCGCGGGTTCGACTGCTTCGAGGGCTGGGTCGAGGACACCGCGCGGATGCTCGAGGGCTGCCCTTGCGCCGACGGGTGTCCCTCCTGCGTGCAGAGCCCGAAGTGCGGCAACCTGAACGAGATGCTGGACAAGGAGGGAGCGCTGACCTTCCTCCGCAGGCTCGTGGCGACAGCGTGAGCGAACGGATCGCGGTCGGCGGCACCCTCGTCCTCGGCGGCGGCTTCGCCGGCGGCTACGTCGCCCGGCTGCTCGGCAAGCGCGGCGCGACGATCGTCTCCCCCGAGAACTTCATGCTCTATACGCCGATGCTTCCCGAGGCAGCGTCCGGGACGCTCGAGCCACGCCACGTGGTCGTTCCGCTTCGCATGATGTGCCCACGTGCCGAGCTCCTTCTCGGTCGCGCGGTGGCCGTCGACACGGGCCGACAGAACGTCCGCGTGGAGACCGAGGAGGGCCTGCTGACCGTGCGCTACCAGGAGCTCGTGATCGCGCTCGGTGCCGTCTCGCGCACCTTGCCGATTCCCGGCCTTGCGGAGCATGCGCTCGGGTTCAAGACCCTCGCCGACGCGATCAACCTCAGGAACCACGTCTTGCGGCGGCTCGAAGCCGCAGCGGCGGCGAGCAGCGAGGGACAGCGCCGGCGAGAGCTGACCTTCGTGTTCGTCGGTGCCGGCTACGCGGGAGTCGAAGCGCTCGCCGAGCTCTCGGATCTCGTCCGCGACGCGCTGCGCTACTACCCAACGCTCCGTCACGAGCGGCAGCACTGGCTCCTCGTCGACGCGGCGCCGATGATCCTCGCCGAGATCCCGCGCGGGCTCGGCGACTACGCGGCGCGCCAGCTCGTCCGGCGCGGGGTCGACATCAGAGTGGCAACGACCCTCGAGTCGGTCGATGCGCACGCGGCCACGCTCTCCGACGGCGACCGCGTCCTCACCAGCACCGTGGTCTGGACGGCGGGCGTCCGCGCCAACCCCGCCAACGACCGGCTCGGGCTTCCGGTCGACGAGCGCGGGCGAGTGGTCGTCGATCCCGCCCTCAGGGTGGATGGAGTCCCGCACGTCTGGGCGCTCGGCGACGGCGCGCGCGTCCCGAACGCCGCGACGCCCGGAGTCTTCGACCCGCCGACGTGCCAGCACGCGCTGCGCCAGGCCCGGCGCCTCGCGAAGAACCTGGCCGGCGAGCCGAAGCCCTACCGGTATCGCATGCTCGGCCAGGCGGCGACCCTCGGCCGCTACAAGGGCATCGCCCAGGTGCCGGGCGCGCGCCTGAGAGGCTTCCCGGGGTGGTTCGCCACCCGCACCTACCACCTCTACCAGCTACCGCTGCTGACGAGGAAGCTCCGCGTCGTCGTCGACTGGACGACCGCACTCTTCTTCCGGCGCGACATCGCCGAGCTCGGCACGCTCGGCCATCCCGAGCGCCTCGGCTAGCCCGGCGGCGACGTCACTCGATGTGCACGCCCTCGATCGCCGGGTCCGGCTCGGGGAACTGCGGGTCGAGCCGCTCGAGCTCTTCGACGAGAAGCTGTGTGACGGCAAGCGCTTTCACCCAGTTGCGGTCGGCGGGGACGACGTGCCACGGAGCCCACTCGGTCGAGGTCTCGGTGACGGCGTCCTCGTACGCCGCGACGTAGTCGTCGAACCGCTTCCGCACGTCGAGGTCCTCGAGCCGGAACTTCCAGCGCTTCTCGGGATCGTCGACCCGCTCCTGGAGGCGCTTGCGCTGCTCCTCCTTCGAGACGTTGAGAAACACCTTCACGATCGAGATCCCTTCGTCCACGAGCATCCGCTCCCACTCCCGGACGTGCGCGCCTCGCCGGCGCCAGACCTGCTCCTCGACGAGCTTCTTGACGCGGACTGTGACGATGTCCTCGTAATGGGAGCGGTTGAAGATGCCGATCTCACCGCGCGCCGGTAGGACCGCATGGATGCGCCACAGGTAATCGTGGGCGAGCTCGCCTCCCGTCGGCGCCTTGAAGGAAGCGACCCGGCACCCCTGGGGGTTCAGGCCGGTGAAGACGGTCCTGATGACGCCGTCCTTGCCGGAGGCGTCGATCCCCTGCAGCACGAGGAGGACACTCCGCCGACCCTCGGCGTAGAGGCGCGGCTGGAGCTCCTCGAGCCGCGCGTGCAGGCGCTCGAGGTGTTTCTTGCCCTCATCCCTGGCGAAGCCGAGCGTTTCGCCCGGATCGCGCCTCGCGATCATCGCGTCCTCACCCGGAGGCACGCGAAG
>DASUXI010000199.1:0-20149 GCA_036377995.1 Gaiellaceae bacterium | reverse complement strand
GACTCGGAACGGCGCGATGAACTCGCGAATCCTTTGAATACGGGCGTCTTCCATCGCTCCTCCAATCGCAGGCGTCGGCACGGCTCCTCGGCGCAAGCTTGGCGGCACCACCGCGTCGCTCCATCCTCCCGATCGGGTGATGTCCGTGGAAAGGGGGGTCAGCGTGCCTTCTTCGCGCGCGCGAGCGCCTGCCGCATCAGGAGCTCCTGCGCCGACACCGGCTCGTCGCCGTGCGCCGGGGCGACCCGGGTCCACGCGCCGTCGGGTCCGAGCTGCCACGCGAAGCGCGTGTCGGCCCCGAGCGCGTCGAGCACCTCGACGATCCGCGCGCGGAGCTTTGCGTCCTCGACCGGCGCGAGCACCTCGATCCGCCGGTCGAGGTTGCGCGGCATCAGGTCGGCGCTGCCGATCCACGTGGACGGGCGGTCACCGGCCTGGAACGAAAGGATGCGGCTGTGCTCGAGGAAGGGGCCGAGCACACTGCGCACGGTGATCCCCTCGCTCAGGCCGCAGATGCCGGGACGCAGGACGCAGATGCCGCGCGTCACGAGGTCGACGGACGCGCCTGCGCGCGAAGCCGCATAGAGCGCCTCGACGATCTCGGGGTCGACGAGCGCGTTGACCTTGATGCGGATCCGCGCGGGCTCGCCTGCACGGGCGGCCTCCGCGACGCGGTCGATCTCGTGCAGCAGACCCTCGCGCAGGAACCACGGTGCGACCAGCAGCTTGCGGAAGACGGCCGGCGACGCGTCACCGGTGACGGCGTTGAACACGTCGGCAACGTCGGCGGCGATGTCCTCGTCGGCCGTGAAGAGGCTGAGATCCTCGTAGGCGGAGGCGTTCGACGCGTGGTAGTTGCCGCTGCCGATATGGACGTAACGGCGGAGCTCGCCGCGCTCGCGCCGAACGAGCAAGCACAGCTTCGCGTGCACCTTCAGGTCCGGCGCGCCGTAGACGACCTGCACGCCGGCGCGGTCGAGCGCTCGCGACCACTCGATGTTGCGCCGCTCGTCGAAGCGCGCCCGCAGCTCCACCAGGCAGACGGCGTGCTTGCCCGCGTCGGCGGCCTCGACGAGGGACGCGACGGTCCGCGACGGGTTCCCGGTCCGGTAGACGGTCGCCTTCAGCGCCGCGACCTTCGGATCGCGGGAAGCGGCGACGAACCGCTCGACGCTCGTGTCGTAGGCGTCGTAGGGGTGGTGGGCGAGCAGGTCGCGCCGGCGGACGTGCGTCAGGAGCGCCGGACCGTTCCGGCCCGCGAACGGACGAGCCGTCACCGGCCGCCAGGGCTTCCGCTTCAGGTCGGGCCGTCGCTCGTTTGCGAGCTCGGCCAGTGCGGCGAGTCCGAGCGGCGCCGACGACTCGTAGATCTGGTCCGGAGTGATCCGGAGCTCGTGCGTCAGGATTGCGCGCATCCTCGCCGGTGCCGCCGTGCCCAGCTCGACGCGGACGACGTCGCCGAACCTGCGATGGCGAAGCCCGGTCTCGAGAGCTTCGAGCAGGTCCTCGGCGTCGCTCGTCAGGGACAGGTCGGCGTCGCGCGTGACGCGGTAGACGCTCTGCAGCTGAACCTCGTCGACGCCGACGAGCGCCGGGACGAACGGCGTCAGCGCGTCCTCGATCGGCACCCGCACCCCGCGCGTACCGACCTCGAGGTAGCGCGGGACGTCCTGCGGGATGCTGATCGTGACGAAACGGGCATCCTCTGCGGCGCCGACGAGCACGCCGACATTCAGCGCGAGCGACTGCACTTGTGGGAACGGCGCGGCGGGTCCGAGCGCGATCGGCGTCAGCAGCGGCAGCACCTCGCGCTCGACGCGCTTCCTGACGAGCCGGAGATCGCGCTGCGTGCACTCGTCGAGTCCGCACACGCGGATGCCGGCCGTCGCGAGCGCCGGCCTCAGCTCGCTCTCCCAGAGCGCGTCCTGAACCGCCTGGAGCGCGACGATCGCGTGCCGTGCCTCAGCGAGCGTCTGCCCCGGCGAGCGTCCGTCCGCCGCCGTGCGGGTGACGCCGCCGCCCGCGAGCTCGTGGAGCTCCGCCACACGGACGGCGAAGAACTCGTCCAGGTTCGACGACGCGATCGCGCAGAACCGGACCCGGTCGAGGATCGGCAGGCTCGTGTCCGCGGCCAGGCCGAGGACGCGCCGGTCGAACTCGATCCACGACAGCTCGCGGTTGAGGAACGCGTGATCGGCAGCGGCCTTCGTGCCGGTCTGGTCGAGCCCGGGCCGCCGCTCGGCGACCTGCGCGATTGCGTCGATGCTCACGAGCGGCCTACCGTGAGTGGAGGTCGGGGCCACGTGCTCCCACGCGTCAACTGTTGCGGGGCGCGGGATCCGCCGCCTCATCCCCTGAGGGTGAACCGTGGCGTCGGGGCGGTGCGATTGTCCGGCCAGGAGGTGACGATGGACGCCACGTCGAGAGCGATTCCCGGGTCCCGGACCGCCCAGGGCGCCGAGACCGAGAGCGAGTTCTGGTGGATCTTCTTTCGTCGCGGCGTGCTCTGGCTGCTCTTCGCGCTGCTGGTGTTCCAGTTCGATTCCAGAACGGTGCACGCGATCTCGCTCCTGCTCGGCTTCACCTGCTTCGGTGGTGCCGCGCTGGAGCTGCTCCCGTTCCGGCCTCGCACGGCTGGTGGCGCGTCGGGCGCATTGCCCTTGCCGTCGGCTTCGGCCTGCTCGCTCGTCGCTCGTCGCGGCGTAGATCCAGTGGCGGTTGCGGCGATGACGGGACACGGCGTGGCTGTCTGGGCGAGCCAGCATGCGCGCTCGTTCGGCAAGCCGCAGCGGGAGGAGGCGCGCCAGCGGCTGCTCGAACAAGGCTTCGGCGCTGACATAGCGCTGACACAGGATGAGCGGCATCCCGACGACTCAGAGAGCGCCGGTGCAGGAGATCCCGAATTGCAGGCTGTTTGTGGAGTGGAGCGTGCCGGGATCGAACCGGTGACCTCCGGCCTGCAAAGCCTCGTAGACGGAAGAGCCTGGAGAATCCTCCCGGCGCTCGAGGGCGCCGAATCGCCCAGCCAGAGCGGGCTTGCGGCGCAGCCGACCGTTCCGTTGAGCCGAAACGGTCGCGCGTGTCTTCTCGACGATGTGGCATCGAGATGGCATCGCGCCTTCAGACCGTCAGGGGGCCGCCTCGAAATCCCGATCCGAGCCCGCCCGGCCGATCTGCCTCCTCCACGAGCGCCGCTTATCTTGAGGAACCGCTTCGGGCCGGCTGGCTCGCCAGTGGACGAGCTCGCCGATAAGGACACTCCCGTCCCAGACGCGGCGGCGACCAGTTGGCTCACCGGGCGAGACTCTAAGAGCTCGGTGGCCCGGCTCGAGTGCCACGGGCAGCGCGGAGAGCCCGAGGTTCCGCTCGTCGGCTGGACTGAGTCTTGCTGGCTGAAGGCTCGCCGGGTCGTGCGTTAGCCGGTGTATGTCCGTGCCGGGCTGAGTTTTGGAGCCTTCCGACTGTCACCGTACTCGGGCGACGCCCAAACGACTTCGTTGCTGTCGTTCACGGCGACCTGCACCGTCAATGTGAAGTGCGTGAATCTGAGGTAGCACTGCCAGTGCCAGAGCGCGACCTTCTTCTCGGTGGATCGGGCGGGGCGCGGCGAAACGGCGGCCTTCTTCTTCTCGGCCTTCTTGAACATGGTCAACCCCGGCGGGAGCAGGAACTTCCGATGCAGATCCTTGCAGCCGTTGTGTGTGATGCGCGGGGGCCCGTCTCCGGTCGGGAAGACGGAATCCTGCACAAACAAGGTGCCCAGGTAGTCCCACAAACCTGCCTCGACCTTCGCACGGGGGTCACCCCGGCCGCCGCAACCGGCTACCAGCATCACCGTGAGCGCGAGCGCAGCGGCGGAAAAGAGGATCAAGCCGACGCGACGCGGACGTTCGAGTCGCGCCGTGCGCTTCCCGATGGACTTTGCCATCAGAGGTGATCCTAGTGGCCGCTAGATGGAAAGTCGTCGTCGTCTCAGCTCGCGCTCGAGCCGGTGGTGATGGGACTGACAAAGCACACGCAGGTTCGTGAGCTCGACCATCGCGCCGCCCTCGGTGACGGGCTGAACGTGGTGCACCTCGAGGCGCCCGTGGCAGGTGTCGTCGGCAGTCACATCATCGTGAAGGGCGACGACGAATGAGCGAGCTCGACCCTGAGAAGGTCGCGCACCTGCAAGACCTGACGACCCTGTTCGGCCTCGAGATCCCGGCCGAAGCGCTCGCCGCTGCCGGCATCACCCCGGCCGAGTACGCGACCTGGCGGATGGATCTCGCCGACGAAGAGCAGCGGCTATGGGATCTGCTCGCGCCGCCGACAACGTCGAGGCGGCGAATCGCGACGCGCTGCCGCCGCGGCGAACACCCGAAGAGGTCGCCGAGCTCGAGCGGCGCGAGCGGCGGCGCCGCCGCTACGAAGAGCTCCGCGGCGAGGCCGAGTGGAAAGAGTGACCGCCGGCCGCCTAGCTCAGGGCAGCCGCCGCTCGACGTATCCCGAAAGGACGTCGACGACGATCTTGCGACCCGTACCTGTCAGGACATCGAGGGCTGCACTGAGGCGCGACTTGCGTACGGGTTCCTTCTCGGCGTCGACTTCCTCGGTCAGCGCCTCTGTCAGTCGCGCGGGCAGCCCTTCGCCGGTCGGCCATGAGCCGAGCTCTCGACGGGTGCGTTCAAGGACTCGGTCGACGCTGCCTGAGATGTAGCCAGGCGTCGACCGGAGGTCGCCGCGTCGACTCCTGCCCCGCTTATAAACGCTTGCTCACACCCGTTTCGACAAGGGATGAGCTTGGCAACGCGTGCGTAACGTGAGAGAGTCGCGTGGACAACTCTCCAAGGGAGGCACCGTTGTGGAAATGAAGGCGCCGCCAATGGCTGGATGGATCATGTTTGCCGCGATCACCATGATGATCGTCGGCTCGATCGATTTCTTCGAGGGTCTGATCGCGGTAATCCGGAAGCAGTACTACGTCGTTACGGCGAATCAGGTGATCGTGTTCAACGTGACGACGTGGGGCTGGCTCATGCTCATCTGGGGAATCGTGCTGGTCTGCGCCGGATTTGCGCTCTGGAGTGGCGCGGGCTGGGCGCGCTGGCTCGCGGTCGTGGCCGCGAGCATCAACGTCCTCGGCCAGCTTGGGTTCTTGGGCTCGAGCGACTGGCCGCTTTGGACGCTCGTCGCGATTTCGCTGAACATCATGGTCATCTACGCGCTGACCGTCCGCTGGGAGGGCTATCCCGCGATGGTCGGCCGAGGTTAGGACAGTCTGGAGCGCCCGGCGGCGGACGGGAGCGATTGACGCAACCGTCCGCTCGCCGGGTTTCCCGCGAGGGGCCCGTTCTTAGAAGGCGCACGCGCCATCCCCGCGCCAGATATCTGGGGGGAAGATTGGGAAAAGTCGCCGAGAGTCGCAGCGTGAACTGTGAAAGCTGCGGGAAGCCGCTTCCTTCTCGTGAAGGTCGGCGAGGTCCGGCCGAGGAAGTTCTGCGTGGAGCCCCGACAAGTGTGTGCGGAGCTCGGGGCCGCACGTGGCGGGTGGCATTACTGGATGGCTCTATGTGTGCCACGACCGCAAGCGGTACGAAGTTGACGTGATTCTTGGGTCAGACGGCAGTGTGCTCAACACCCACAACGTGCGGAGCCGTGAGCCGTGATTGCTGCCCTCGCCGACGGGTGACTATGTGATTCCTTCCGCCTAGGATTCCAGTGAGACAGTGGCCCGAGAAGAAACGGAGATCATCGCCAGGCAATTGGCGGATTTGACTCGATCGGTCGAGAAGCTGGCGGCCGAGCTGGAGACTGTGCGCTCGCGAGCCGACGACGCGCAACAACGTGCGGACAACGCGCAAGAACGTGCGGACACACAACAGGAACGCATCGACCTCGCCGCACGACAACTAATTGAGGTCACCCAGCGCCTCCAAGCGGCAGCTCACGCCCTTCGAGAATCACCCTGATTCCAAGCGTTTCTTCGCTAGACCGGTTCGTTGTTCCGGCTTGCGGCGCGAGCTGGCGTCGAGGTGGCATCGTAGCCGGACGCCCGATGACCGGAGGGAAGGAAGAAGCCGCCTATTTCCAGCGGCTTTCGGTGATGGAGCGTACCGGGATCGAACCGGTGACCTCCGGCTTGCAAACCGCGCCGACCGTGCAGCCCGGGTGCATGGGGGTGGACTCAGCCCGTCTCGTTCCGTGGGTTGGTGCCATGGCCGATGCACCCGTGTACACCAGCAGGCACGCGAGAGGTGACCACGAGGTGGCAACGGCTCTCACCGGAACGCCGCCTCCAGGTCGCTCCGCAGCTCGGCCGACCAGTCGCACCCCGGTGTCGAGCTTCGCGACGAGCGCACGGCCCTCGCGAATCGCATCACTGGCCGTGGACGCGGCGAGCGTCCTGCGCACGCCCTTGCCCGCGATCTTCTTGCGTCGATGGCTTAACGGGCGGGTGCGTTGGGGCGACTGCGACTACCCTGATGAGATGAGCACGCCTGCTCTCGTGGTCCTCGGCAGTAGCATCAGGTCGGTCTGCCGCCGGCTTGTGGCCGAGGCGGAGCGGGCTGCCGGTCGTACAGAGGCCCAACTAGTGGTCTTCAGTGGTTGGTCGGCGAATGACCGCCCGTCGGAGGCGGAACGGATGCGAACGTTCTGGCGAGGGCCGTCCACGGTGGAGCTCGTGGTGGAGGAAACGGCTTCGACGACGGCGCAGAACGCGGCGCGGACGCTGCCGCTCCTGCTCGAGCGCGGCGTGACCGAGGCGGTCGTGATCTGCACTCCATTGCATTTCTTCCGTGCGCGGTGGATCTTTCGCAACGTCTACGGTCCCCACGGTGTTGCGGTGCGGTTCCGCATCGCGCGTATCGCGCCGACTCCCGGTGCGCTGGTGTGGGAACTCGGAGCTCTGACCGTCGTCGCACGCCAGGTGCGGGCGGCTCGGGCGGAGCTCGAGCGCGTGTGACAGACACCCTTGTCTTCATTCCGGCATGGAACGAGGAGGACAGTCTGCCTGCCGTGCTCGACGGGCTGCGCGCCGCAATCCCCGACGCGGACGTGCTCGTCGTCGACGACGGGTCGACGGACCGGACCGCCGAGATCGCGCGCGCACATGGTGCCGAGGTCTACTCGCTCGGCTTAAACCAGGGTTTGCGCGTCGGAGTCGCTGCCGGATTCCGCTGGGCGCTGGAGCACGAGTACGCGTTCTGCGGTCGAGTGGACGCCGACGGGCAGCATCCGCCGGCCGAGCTCGCTCGTCTGCTCGCGCTCGTGCGCGCCGGCCAGTGCGATGTGGCTGTCGGCTCGCGTTTCGTGTCGGGTGATGGCTATGCCGCCTACCGCTACAGCCCGAGCGGGCCGCGGCGGCTCGGCACCGCCCTCCTGCGCCGATCCATGGGGCTCGTCCTCTCGCGGCCGTTCGGCGACGCGACGAGCGGGCTGTACGCCGTCAACCGGAAGGCGCTCCCACTCCTCGCCGAGCAGTTCACGAGCGGCGCGCCGGAGGTCGAGGCACTGATTCGCGTCTCCGAGGCCGGTCTGCGGCTGGAGGAGGTGCCGGTCGACATGGCTCCGCGCGCGGGCGGCAAATCGAAGCTGCGCGGCAGCAAGGCCTTAAAGCTCGTCCTGACGGTCGCCGCGACGCTGGCGGCCGCGTGGCTCGCGCGACGCCGGCTGCGCTAGACGCCGACCGTCAGACCGGTCGGCCGCAGCTGCCCGGTGGCGGAAGCCGCCCTTCGTGACAAACTCGGCCCGTCGGCCCGAAGCGAGACATGAGCAACCCGAAGGCGAACGTCGTCGAAGAACCGCGGGGCGAGCTCGTCCGGCACGAGTTCGCCCGCGAGCAGGCCAAGCGGCGCAAGGGCAGGAACCGCGTGATCGGCATCGCCGTCGCGGCAGTCGTGATCGGCGGCGTGTTCCTGTTCGTGCTGCCGCGCATCGCGGACTACAGGGACGTCTGGAACGTCATCCAGGGAATCGCCTGGCAGTGGGGCGTGGGGCTTGCCGTCGCGGTGACCCTCAACGTCGTCACGAGCGCACCGCCGTGGATGGCCGCGCTGCCCGGGCTCGGCTTCCTGCACGCGCTCCGGGTCACGCAGGCGTCCACCGCGCTCACGATGGTCGCGCCGGGCGGAGCGGCGGTCGGAATGGCGACGTCCTACACGATGCTGAATGCCTGGGGACTCGAGGACCGGGCCATCGGTCTCGCAGTCCTCGTCACCGGCGTCTGGAACCAGCTCGTCATCTTCGGCTTTCCGATCATCGCCGTCGCGGCCCTCGTCGCGGACGGCGGCCGCAACAGCACGCTCGAATGGGTCGCGCTGATCGGTCTCATCGTGTTCGCCGTGATCGTGACCGGTTTCGCGGTCGGTCTCCAGAGCGCCCGGCTCGCGCGCAAGCTCGGCGACCGGGCCGCGGCCGTCATCACGTGGTTGAAGCACCTGGTCAACAAGGGCCCCGTTCGCTGGACCGGCGAGACGTTCGTGCGCTTCCGCGAGCAAGCGATCGATCTGCTCCGCCGACGCTGGCACCTCCTCACTCTCGGCGTGCTCGCCAACCACCTCACGGTGTTCGTCCTGATGGTCTTCTGCCTACGCTCGATCGGAATCACACGCGCCCAGGTGGACATCGTCGAGGCGTTCGCCGCATGGTCGCTCGCGCGCGTGCTCGGCTCGCTCCCGATCACGCCGGGCGGTCTCGGCATCGTCGAGCTCGGACTGACGGGCATGCTCGTCGGCTTCGGCGCAAGCAACAGCCAGGCCGTCGCAGGCACGCTCCTCTACCGAGTCCTCGGGTCCGTGCCGACAATCGCGCTCGGCCTCCTCGCGGCCGCGACCTGGAAGCTGCACAAGCCCCAGACCACCGCGGCGTGAGCCGCTGGAAGCTGTCGTGCTCACCGGCATCCTCGACCTCACAAACGTCGCGGCGTCGCGTCGAATGGGCATCGATGCCCCCAGGTCAACGAGCACCTAGAACGGGCTCGAGACAGGCTCGCCGCGAAGCTGTGACCATCCGAGGCTTCGAAAGATGGCGTTCAGAACGGTCCTAGAAGCTCTCTATTGCCACGCTAAGGCCACGCACCTCAAAGTTGGCACTCTCTGGTACGAACTTTCGCACATCCATGAGAAAAGGCCCTTTAGCTGAGTCGCTTGGCGAACTTGGCCCGCCGAGCCTTCTGATCGGCCCGTCGCCCCACGGGCGGCCCGTGGCGGCTTGGCAGACGCACCGCGTCGAGGGCGTGCACAGGCCGCGAGTGCCCACTATGAGTTCTGTCTCGCGCGCGCGAGGAACGGTTGGCATACATCCGCTCTCCCCCGGGGCGAGACGAGAAGCAGCCCGCCCTCGAAATAGCTCCACTGCCTCTGGCGAGGTGGCAGGCGTGAAGAGCCCCGCGCTCATCTGACGTATGACTGCGAATTCTGGGCGGACACTTACGCTCCGTGACGGTCGACGTCTCGGTTTCGCCGAGTACGGAAAGCCTGACGGCGAGCCCGGCTTCTATTTCCACGGCCATCCTGGCTCTCGCCTCGAGCCCGGATTCGCCGACGTGGCGGCGACGGAGGCGGGTGTCCGCATCGTTGCCCTCGACCGGCCCGGATACGGTCTCTCCGATTTCCAGCCTGACCGGACGATCCTCGATTGGCCACGCGACGTGGAGGAAGCAGCTGAAGCGCTCGGGCTGACGCGATTCTCGGTCATCGGCGGCTCGGGCGGCGGGCCTTACGCCCTCGCCTGTGCCTACGAGCTCCCGGAGCGGGTAACCAGAGCCGGACTGATCAGTGGTGTCGGTCCCTACGACGCGCCCGGCGTCACACAGGGCATGCGCTGGCAGAACCGGCTGGGTTTCCAATTTGGGGCGCGGTTCCCCCCACTCGCGCGGCTCATCATGTCGTCGATGGGGCGGCAACTGCGGCGCGATCCCGAACGGACGCTTAACGCGATCGCGCGGGCGATGTCTCCGGCCGACGCCGAGATTGCACGCCGGCCGGAGGTGCATGACGTTCTGGCGGCAGAGATCGCGGAGGCGTTCCGGCAAGGCAGCCGCGGCGCCGCTTTGGACGTCGTGCTCCTCGGCAGGTCATGGGGATTCCGCCTCGATGCGATCAAACCTGTCGTGCTTCTCTGGCAAGGAGAAGACGACGTGCTCGTGCCGCCAGCAATCGGTCGGCATCTCGCCACCCAGATTCCCAACTGCCGTGCGACGTTCTTTCCCGGCGCCGGCCACCTGCTCATCGACCAGATGCCCGAGATCATCAAGGCGTTCACGCGATCGGCCACCTGAGCGATTCTGGCGCAACCGGCTTCCGCGCCCTCATCACCGGCGTCCGCCGCCCCCGCTCCGCCCACCGCTGCGCACAAGCCGCCCGCGTCGTCCGACAACGGTTAGGTAATGGCGTTCACTTGGTCGAGCGTGGGACTCTCGGACGCTCATCGACACACGCTCATCGGCACCGGCTCTGCCAGACGTCGAATGCACCACCTGACGCGCCGTGACGCCGGAAGTATTCGGTGCGCGGCCATCCGAGCAGCCGCTGCAGTCAAGACACAGACAAGGCAGCATAAGACCCCGTTGGCGAACTAGAGGGAGGCGACCGTGGCGAACTCTGCGAATGGAGATGTGTCGTCGGGACGCGGCTACACGTACGGCGGTCCCGCTTTCGTCGGTGGACCGCTCGTCGGCATCGGTCTCGGGATCCTGCTTGGTGACTTCGTTGCGTGGCTGCTGATCGGGGTCGGGGCTGGCTTCGTCCTGATGGCGTTCATCGCCGCACTGGGCAAGTAGCGTCGCGTCTACCTGTCGCCTCGCCGCGCTCCTCGGGCAGAGATGTTGCGCGCAGGAGTCCCGGCTTCGCGGGGGGGGTGCCCACCCCTCCGTCACGCGGGGAAGATCGCCTGCTGCATTAGCAGGAGCTCGCTCGGCAACCCTGATGGATAAAGGGATCGAGTGACGCCAGCTCGAGCCGAGCTCTTCGCCGGCCAGCACCTGCTCGATCAACGCGGCGAGCAGTTTTCATCCATCGTTGCGAGCCTGATCAAGCCCGCGTGCAAACGCTCCAGCTCTGCCTCCGACATGGCGTCGAGATCCACACCCGGAGTGGCCTCGGGAGGGCGCGCCCTCTGCAACCAACGCAGCAGGATAACGGCAGCACGACGATCCGAGACCGCGCGCTCGCGCAGGCCGCGTTCGATCTCGGCGTCAGAAAGTGGCTCGCATTTACGGCGCGTTGCGCGGTGCCGGGTGCTTATGCCTTAGGCCCCGCGCTACTCCGCGGCGGTGTCTGCACCCGTCGGACTCCTCTTCCTCGCCACGCTCGTGGCGCCTGAGCCCTCTCGGCGACCAGTCGCCTGCCCCTCGAGTGAGTCCATGCGCCTCTCCAAATCCACGACCCGTTCGTCGATCGGATCGCCTTCGCTGACCGCATCGGCTGCCGTACGAAGGAGTGCCTCGAAGATGCCGAGCGCCCCGGCGAGCATCCGCAGCGGGAAGGCGACGAGATTGCGCATCGCGTCCTCGCTTGAGTCCGCGAGCCGGGCGATCGCGTGACCGCTGCTCGCCTCCGCTTCCCGGGCCATGCCGAGACGATAGCGCGTTCCGCCAGCGGAATATCGGCTGCCACACTGACGGGCACGAACACCAAGCACCACGGCGATTTCGGCGTGCAGGACGAGCCGGCTGACTGGCTCGGATTCTCGCCCGCCCATCGCAACCGAGGACGCACCATCCAGAGCTGCGAACACCGGGGCAGAAGCTCGGCTGGCGCTAGGCTGGCGGTCATGCCGCGCCTCCGATCGATCCTCATCTTCAAGCTGGGCGCGATCGCGGGCATGGTGAGTGCAGCCGCGTTCGCGAAGGGAGCGATGCTCTCGCGCGGCAACGAGGAGAGCGACGAACTTTCACTCGTCGCGGTCCTCGATGGGATCCAGCTCAAGAGTCGCGCCACGGCGTTCAAGGGCGGTTCGATGCTCGCGTGGTTCGGCGGCATTTCGCTCGATCTCCGCGACGCCGAACTGGCATCTAACGCACGCCTTTCTGTCCGGACGCTCTGCGGTGGCATCGCGATCAAGACGCCGCCGCACTGGCGACTCGAGTCGCGCGTGACGACCGTTGCCGGAGGCGTCGACGTCCGTGGCTCCGCCGACGACGCTCCGGAAGCGCCAGTCCTCACGGTCGACGGCGTTGCGCTCTTCGGCGGCATCGCCGCCGGCGCAAGCTCAGAACCGTAAGGCCGGCCCGGGTAATCCGCACGCGGCGGGACTCCACGATGTCCGGGCGCAGCCGCAGCAGCAACGCTGCCCGCGACGGCTCGTTGCCATCCTCTATGTCGTCTGAAGCAGACCCCGCTCTCACTTGGAACAGATCGATGCGCGCCAGTTGCGCGCCAGTTGGGGTGCTCCTCGAGCGGATCCAGGCGGATCACATCGGACCTGCAAAGAGGCGGGGTCGGAACGATAAAAGCGCCGCGAATAGGCAGCTTTTGGCTTGGTTCAAACGATGGAGCGTACCGGGATCGAACCGGTGACCTCCGGCTTGCAAAGCCGGCGCTCTCCCAGCTGAGCTAACGCCCCGAGCGGACGCAGTGTAGCCCCGGTCTCGGCGCGAAAACGCCGCAGAGCCGGGCTTTCGCCCGGCTCCACAGCGCCGGAGGGAACTTGTCTGTCTAGGCGGCCCGCTCGAGACGCTCTTCGACGCGAGCTCTGGCGACGATGTGGTTGCGATCGCCGAAGCGGAGCTCCGCCTTCAGCGTGCGCTCGTCGTCCCACAGCTCCTCGAGGCGCTCGCTCAGTTTCTTCAGCTCAGCGGCCGCGGCCTGGTCATAACCCTGGGACAGGATGTGCCACAGCTCGGCTCGCCGCTCACTGGCCTGCTCGATTTCGGTGTGAATGTCAGTCAGGGTCATGCCCGTCACAACGAGCCTCGGGCACCGGTCATTCCCGCGGTCCCAAGAAGAAGACGAGCAGGACGAGGACGCCCACCACCGCGGCCGCCACGGCGACGTCGTTGAGGGCGGTCGTCACCGGTAGCCCAGCTCCTCGAGGCGATCCTCGTCGATCCCGAAGTAGTGGGCGAGCTCGTGGAGGACGGTGATCCTGATCTCCCGCTCCAGGACCTCCGGGTCGCGGCCGAACTCCGCCTCGAGCGGTCGCCGGTAGATCGTGATCTTCGCCGGCAGGTAAGGCGCCTCCTCGAACAGCCCGAAGAGCCCGGGCTCGGCGCGGTTCTCGTCCTCGACCACGACGGCGACGTTCTCGACCCGGCGGGCAAGCTCGGGCGGCAGTGCGTCGAGGGCACGTCGCACCTGGGCGTGGAAATCGTCCATTAGTACTTCGGCTGGAGCGGCCGGCGCTTGGCGACGAGAAGGACGGTAGCCAGCCCGAACGCAAAGCCGCCGATGTGCGCGAAGAACGCCACTCCGCCGCCCGTTTCCGGATGGCCGACCGCTCTGCCGCCCTGCCACAGCTGGAACAGGAACCAGATCCCGAGGAACCAGATCGCCGGGATCTCGCGGAGGAAGATGAGCCCGAGGAAGATCACGCTCAGGACGCGGGCGCGGGGGAGGAGCACGAAGTACGCGCCGAGCACGGCCGCGATCGCGCCGCTCGCGCCGATGTTCGGGATGCTCGCCTCGTGCGCATTACCGAAGCGGAGGGTGACGAACGTCTGGACGGCGGTCGCCGCCAGCCCTCCCGCGATGTACCAGAGCAGGAAGCGAACCCGACCCAGGGCGTCCTCGACGTTGTTGCCGAAAATCCAGAGGAAGAGCATGTTGAAACTGATGTGCGCCCACCCGCCGTGCATGAACATCGAGGTGAAAGCGTTCTCGTACCACCGGATCTTCGCGTTGAGGGCGGAGTCGACACAGGGGCCCTCGATCTTGCAGGGGTAGTACCCGTAGTGGACGACGTCCGTCGCGACAGGCGTGCCCGTGACCTCCCACAGCCAGACGAGCACATTCACGACGATGATCCCGATCGTCACGACCGGGACCGTCCGCGTCGGGACGTTGTCGCGGAGCGGCAGCACCGGCGCTTACCGGATGACGAGCGCCATCAGCGCCTTCTGGGCGTGCAGGCGGTTCTCCGCCTCGTCCCAGACGGCGGACTGTGGGCCGTAGAGGACCTCCTCGGTGATCTCCTCGCCGTAGTGCGCAGGGAGGCAGTGCAGGACGATGGCGCGCTCCTTCGCGCCTGAGAGGAGGGGGGCGTCGATGCCGTAGCCGGCGAGGTCCCTCAACCGCCGCTCCCGCTCCTCGTCCTGGCCCATCGACGTCCACACGTCGGTGTAGAGAACGTCCGCGCCCTCGACCGCCGCCCGCGGGTCCTCGACCAGCTCCACCGAGCCGCCGGCCTCGCGCGCGATCCTGACCGGTTCGTCTCTGGGCCGGTACCCGGCCGGCGTGGCCGCCACGAACTCCATCCCGAGCTTGGCGGAGGCGACCATCAGGGACGCGCAGACGTTGTTGCCGTCGCCGAGGTAGGCGACCTTCAGGCCCTCCAGCCGTCCGAAGCGCTCTCGGATCGTCATCACGTCGGCCAGCGCCTGACATGGGTGCGAGCTGTCGGTGAGCCCGTTGATGACGGGAATCGACCCCGCCTCCGCGAGCCCTTCAACGTCGGATTGCGCGAAGGTCCGGATCATGATCGCGTCGAGGTAGCGCGACAGGACCGTCGCGGTGTCCCGGATCGTCTCTCCGCGGCCGAGCTGGAGGTCTCCGGCGGACAGGTACAGGCCGATGCCTCCGAGCTGGTAGATGCCCACCTCGAAGGAGATCCTCGTGCGCGTCGACGGTTTCTGGAAGATCATCCCGAGCGTGCGGCCGGGGAGGAGGTGGTGCTCCTCGCGGGCGTGCTGGAGCCGCTTGAGCTCGTCGGCGAGGTCGAGCGTCGCGACCAGCTCCTCACGGCTCCAGTCCGCGATCCGGGTGAACGAGCGGCCCTTCAGGCTTTCCGCAACGTCGACCATCGTGCGTGGCGGATCGTACTCCTTCCTGGACTTGCCAAGAGTAGACTCAGGTTTCTACTATATGACGTGCAGAGGTTAGTTGAGCAGTTCGCTGAAGGGAGAACAGATGACCACGTTGGTTCGCTGGGAGCCGTTCCGTGAGGTCGCGGCACTTCAAAACGAGATGAGTCGCTTCATGAACGGCCTCCTCGAGGGGAACGGCCGGACGACTCAGGCCTGGGTGCCGGCGCTCGACGTCTGGGAGACCGAGGACGAGATCGTCTACGCACTCGACCTGCCCGGGATTCCCGAGGACAAGATCTCGGTCGAGCTCGACGACGGGGCGCTGACCATCGGCGCCGAGCGGGAGCGTGCCGAGGCGGTCTCGAACGAGCGCTCATATCGCTTCGAGCGCCGCTTCGGGACGTTCTCGCGCACGTTCGCCGTGCCGCAGGGGGTGACCGAGGGCGACGTCAAGGCCGCGTACAAGGACGGCGTGCTCGAGGTGCACGTACGCAAGCCCGAGCAGCCGAAGCCGAGGCGCATCCAGGTCGGCACGGGCGCGTCCGGCACGATCGAGGGAACGTCCGAGAAGAAGTAGCGCAATGCGGCGAGGGCGCCCTCGAGGGCGCCCTCAGCGCACGCCGATTCGCGTTCCACCCTCGCCGGCAAGCGCCGCGTCGAGGGCGTCGAAGCTCGTGATCAGCGTCTCGCCGCCGAACGACAAGGCGGCTTCGACCTTCGGACGCATCGACCCTTCCGCGAGCTGCGGCAGGAGGGACTCCGCCTCGGCGACGGAGAGCTCGCGAATCTCGGTCTGGCGTGGCTCGCCGAAGTTCCGGTAGACCGCCGGGACCTCGGTCAGGATCACGAGCCGACTCGCTCCGAGCCCGCGCGCGAGGAGCGCGGAGGCACGGTCCTTGTCGATGACCGCGTCCACGCCCGAGATCCGATCGCCGCGCCGGACGACCGGGATCCCGCCGCCGCCGCAGGCGATCACGACGGCGCCGCCCTCGACGAGGCGGCGGATCACGCCGAGCTCGACGATCTCGGCGGGAAGAGGGGACGGGACCACGCGCCGGTGGCCCCGGTTCGCGTCGGATGTCATCTTCCAGCCGCGCTCGCGCTCGAGGCGCTCCCCCTGCTCAGCGGAGTAGAAGGGACCGATCGGCTTCGTCGGCCGGTCGAATGCCGGATCGTCTGGGGAGACGACGACATGCGTGAGCACGCACGCGGCCTCGCCCCCGTCGAGCACGGGGCGGAGCTCGGCCTCGATCAGCGCGCCGATCTCGGCCTGCGTCTGCGCGACGGCGAGCCACAGTGGGAGTGGCGGCGCCTCGTCCGCGGCGCGCTCCTGCCTTAGGAGCTCGTTTCCCACCTGAGGGCCGTTGCCGTGGGTGATGGCAACCCTTCCGTCCTCGCGGAGGAGCGGGGCCAGGGACTCGACCGCGCGCCGCAGGTTTGCGAGCTGCTCGGCCGCCGTTCCCCGTTCGCCCGGACGTATGAGCGCGTTGCCCCCGAGAGCGACGACGACCAGGCTCACACGAGCGCTGTTTCCAGCAGGCCCTTCTCGGCGAGCAGCTCTTTCAGCGTCGGCTCGCCTACTTCCTGGAGCTTGTAGGTCACGCGCAGCGCCGGCTTGTCGAGCTCGATCAGCCGCCTGAGGTCGATCGGCGTCCCGATCAGGACGAGCTCCGCGTTGGAGCGCTCGATCGTCGCGCGCAGGTCCTCCATCTGCTTGCGTCCGTAACCCATCGCGGGCAGCAGAGTGCCGACGTTCGGGTAGCGCTCGAAGGTTTCCGCGATCGAGCCGACCGCGAACGGGCGCGGGTCGATCAGCTCGGCGGCGCCGTGCTGCTTCGCAGCAAGGACCGCCGCGCCGTACGTCATTTCGCCGTGCGTCAGCGTGGGGCCGTCCTCGACTGCGAGGACCCGCTTGCCGCGGATCGATTCGCCGTCGCCCTCGACGTCGAACGGCGACGCGGCGAGCACGACGCGCGCGCCGGCCGCGTGCTCTCGGATCGAGTCCAGCACGGCGTCGATCCCCTCCTGCGGCGCGCTGTCCACCTTGTTGACGATGCAGACGTCGGCCATGCGCAGGTTGGTCTCGCCCGGGTGGTAGCGGAGCTCGTGCCCGGGCCGGTGCGGGTCGACGACGACGATGTGCAGGTCGGGCTCGACGAACGGCGTGTCGTTGTTGCCGCCGTCCCAGAGGATCACGTCGGCTTCCTGCTCGTCTGCGCGGAGGATCCGCTCGTTGTCGACGCCGGCGAAGACGAGATTCCCTTCCGCCAGGTGCGGCTCGTACTCCTCGCGCTCCTCGATCGTCGCGTCCGCGGCCTCGAGATCCTCGTACCGCTCGAAGCGCTGGATTGCCTGCTTGGTCAGATCGCCGTACGGCATCGGATGGCGTAGCACCGCGACACGTTTCCCGTCCGCGCGGAAGAGGGCCGCGACGTGACGTGTGGTCTGGCTCTTGCCCGATCCTGTCCTGACCGCGCAGATCGCGACGGACGGCTTCGTCGGCGCGAGCATCGTGTCGTGGGGCGAGATCAGGTGAAACGACGCGCCCGCGGCGAGCGCCCTGGAGCCGATGTGCATGACGTGCTCGTGGGTGACATCCGAGTACGCGAACACGACCGAGTCGATCTCGTGCTCGCCGACGAGCTGCTCGAGGGCCGACTCGGGGAGGATCGGGATCCCCTCCGGATAGAGCGACCCGGCGAGCTCCGCGGGGTAGCGGCGGTCGTCGATGTTCGGGATCTGGGTCGCCGTGAAGGCGACCACCTCGTAATCCGGACGATCGCGGTACACGAGATTGAAGTTGTGGAAGTCACGGCCCGCGGCACCCGCGATCAGGACCCTCGTCCTCGCCATGCATAGAGCTTATTCAGGGAGTCGGATCGAGCGCGGCTAGGCCAGAAACTCTCGAACCCGCTCTGCGACCGCCTCCAGCTCGAGGGTCGAGCCGGTCACGTCCTTCAGCATCTCCTCCGCACGCATCCTCTGGCCCTCGCTCCACAGCTCCCGCAGGAGCGATCCGGCCTCGCGCGCCCTGAACCACCGAGACCCGAACTTCTCCTTCAGGTACGCGCGGAGCTGGGCCTCGAAAGCCCAGGAGCGAAGGTACGAGGAGACGTAGAAGCCGGAGTCCACGTCGCTGAGGTAGTTCGCGGACGCGACGTCGATCTTCAGCGCGTCGGTCAGGAGCTCGGCGTAGCGGGAGCGCATCGCTGTGACGTCCTCGGTGGCGTTGAACTCGAGCTCGTAGAGCATCTTGGCGGCGTGGCGGCGGACGATGTAGAGGAGGCCCGTCGCTCCGTCGATCGCGTACTCGGTGGGCCGCGCGAAGTCGAGTTGACGCGTGAGCCACTCCGGCTCGTCGGTTAGATGCTGGAGGAGCATCGCCCAGCCCTCGGTGACAGCGTTGTCGCCGAGGCGTTTCTCCTCCATCGGGAGGTCGCGCGACGTGTTCGCGAAATGTTCCATGTGACCGGCCTCGTGGAAGAGCGCGCGCCAGTCGTCGCAGCCTCCGATGGGCTGGATCACGAGGACGACGCGGTCCGGCACCTCGATCGGCGCGCAGAACGCGCGCGGGGTCTTCTTCGGGCGCTCCTCGAGGTCGAGCGTGACGTTCGTCTGTGAGCCGAGGTCGATGCCGAGCCCATGGAGTGTCTGCTCGAGCGCAGGCAGCATCCTGTCTGCGGGGAACATGTCGTCCCACTCGGGAGCCCGGAACACCCGGGACACGTCCCAACGCTGCGCCTCGGCGAGCGAGACGCCGACCCGCTCGCGGAAGAAGCGGTCGGCCGCCGTCTCGTAGAGCCGCTCGGTCGAGTCGAGGAAGGCGCGGCACTGGGCGGCCAGGTCGTCGAGGGCAGACGGCGGGAGCGCCTTGCGATAGAGCTCGAGATAGTTGTCGAAGCCGAGATCCCCGGCACCCTGATGCGCGATCCGCACCGCTTCTAGGTGAAGCGGGTTCAGGTGCTCCTCGAGGACGTCGTTCGCCCGTGCGTCGAGCTCCCGTCGCTTCTCACGGTCGGGCTCGTTCGCGATTGCCGGCCGAACCATCCGGTACGGAAGCGTCTCGCCGTCCACCGTGACCTCGAGCTCGGCCTCGCGATTGGCGAGCTTCTCGGCGTGGTCGCGCGTCAGAGCACCGAGATATCCCTCGCAGGCGAACCGCCACAGCTCCCTCGCGCGCGCGCCGCCGTTGACTGTGAGCCCGATCGAATTCGCCTGATCCAGCTCAGTGAGGTTGGCGTGCCGCTCGTAGATGGCCGCGAGCTCGAAGCTGTCCTTCAACCCGGCGTAATGGAGGTAGTACTCCTCGTCGAGCTCGGCGATGAAGCGGTCCGCCTGAGCCCGGTACGCGTCGAGCTCGCTCTCTGAGGGTGGGGTCGGCGGCACGGGTCTCGTAGGATACGTCGCTGTGGAGGAGATCCGGCTCAAGACTGAGCGACGAACGCAGCTGCTCGACATCACCAGGCAGGTTCAGGACGCACTCGGCCCGACGAACGGCGCGGCGGCGGCTCTGGTCTACGTCCCCCACACGACCGCCGGCGTCACGATCAACGAGCATGCCGATCCCGCCGTGGCCGCCGACCTCGAGGCGGCGCTCGAGAAGGTCGTCGACGACGGCTGGGACTGGAAGCACATCGAGGATCCCGACGGCCCGAACGCCCCGTCCCACATCCGCGCCTCGCTCATGAGCCCGCAGATCCTCGTTCCGGTCGATCACGGCAAGCTCGCGCTCGGAACCTGGCAAGGGATCTTCTTCTGCGAGTTCGACGGCCCGCGCGAGCGCAAGGTCTACGTCACGGCTTTGAGCTAGAGCCGAGCGAAACAAGTCCGCTCGCCGCTCAGTCAGGCCGCCAACCCTGCCAGGGCGGCATAGGCTCAGCGCGCGCAGTCGAGCGACACCGTACGGATTTCCGCACCTCCACACACCAGCCCGCCTCCTTCTTCAGCTCGGCGGCACCTGCGACGGTCTGAGAACGACAACGACCGGCCGAGGAGGCCCGAGAAATGAAGACGGAATGCCTGGTGTTCCCCACCGATCCTCACTGGAACGAGGCGAGACGGGCCTGGAACCTCGCCGTCGACCAGCAGCCCGCTGCGGTCGCCCTGCCGGAGACCGCCGAGGACGTCGCGGCAGTCGTGCGCTGGGCCCGGAGCCGCGGGCTTCGAATCGCTCCCCAGGGCACGGGCCACAGCGCGGCGGCGATG
>DASUXI010000198.1:0-3346 GCA_036377995.1 Gaiellaceae bacterium | reverse complement strand
ACGGAGGGCTTCGAGTGCGGCATCCTCCTCGACGGTTTCAATGACGTGAAGGAAGGCGACGTGCTCGAGGCCTTCGAGACGCGCGCGATCGAGCGGACGACTCTCGACGAGCCGGCGTCCGCCGCCACCTCCTCGTAGCCCACCGGCGGGGCCATGGGTGCGGGCTACGTCGGCATCCTGAACGTCGAGCTGCACTTCCCCGAGGCGCAGTCGCTCAAGGGCAAGCGCAAGCACGTAAAGTCGGCGAAGGCCCAGCTCCAGAACCGCGTCGGAGCCTCGGTCGCGGAGGTCGACCACCACGACCTCTGGCAGCGGGCCGCTCTAACCGTCGCCTGCGTCGCCCGCGAGCACCGGGAGGCAGTCCTACTGCTCGACGAGGCAGAGCGCTACCTCTCGGGCCAGGAGTTCGAGCTGGTCCGCGCCGAGCGCGACGTCGTCACGCTGGATCAAGGCGCTTGAATAGTCGTCATGTCGGAGCGAATGCGACGCGTCAACGAAGCCGTCCGCCAGGTTCTCTCGGAAGCGGTCGGGCAACTCAAGGACCCGCGCATCGGATTCGTCACGGTCACCGGGGTGGAGACCTCGCCCGACCTGCGCCACGCGCGCGTGTTCGTGTCGGTGCTAGGCGCCGAGAGGAAGCGCACGCAGACGCTTGCCGGCCTGCAAGCAGCACACGCCGTTCTCCAGTCCCGCATCGCGCACGAGCTGCGAATGAAGCGAACTCCCCAGCTGGAGTTCGAGTACGATCCGTCCGTCGAGCGCGGCGTCCGCATGTCGAAGCTGATCGATGAGCTTGCCCCAGACGACAGCGACTGACATGACCGAGGTGGTGGACGCGATTCGCGGCCACGATCGCTTCGTCCTCACGACCCACGAGAACCCCGACGGGGACGCGCTCGGCTCGTTGCTCGCAACCCAACTCGGCCTCGAGCAGCTCGGCAAGGACACCGTCATGGTGCTGCACGGCGACGCGCCGCTTCCCGTCGAGTACAGCTTCATGTCACTCGACCAGCTGCATCGCCGCTGGCCTGACGACGTCTCGGAGCGGGTTCTCGTCGCGCTCGACTGCGCGAACGAGAGCCGGATCGCCGATCCGGAAGTGCTCGGCCGTGTGCCGCTCTCGATCGACGTCGACCACCACCACGACAACACGCGCTTCGGGCGCATCAACCTCGTGGTCGCGGATTCGTCCTCGACCGGCGAGGTCGTCCGTGACCTCTTTCGCGAGCTGGGCGTCGAGCTCACTCCCGACATCGCCGAGGCGCTGTACATCGCGCTCGTCACCGACACGGGCCGGTTCCAGTACACGAACACGACCCCGAAGGCGCTTCGGCTCGCTGCCGAGCTCGTCGAGGCGGGCGCCGACGTCCACCGCGTTTTCCAGGGCGTCTACGAGTCGGTCCAGTTCGCCAAGCTCAAGCTGCTCGCCCGCGCTCTCGAGCGCGCGCAGGTCTACGAAGGCGGGCGCATCGTCGTCTCGTACCTGCTGCGGACGGATTTCGCCGACGTCAACGCGGCCGAGCCGTACTCGGAGGGGATCATCGACTACCTGCGCGCGGTCGAGGGCGCGGACATGGCGGTGCTGATCCGCGAGCCGCCGCGCCGGGACGGGCCTGCGAGACGGGTGAGCCTGCGGGCGAGTGTCGACGAGCTCGACGTCTCCGCGATCGCGCGCAAGTCGGGCGGCGGCGGTCACCGCCAGGCGGCGGGGTTCTCGAGCGAGGCCTCGATCGAGGAGATCACGGCGTTCGTGCGCCGCGAGTTCCTCGCCTCGGCCCGCGCGTAGAGTCGAGCCGTGGTGCCGCGGGCCCTCACTCCGGCAGGGATCGTGCTGGTCGACAAGCCTGCCGGGCCGTCGTCGTTCGCGCTCGTCGCCGAACTGCGCAGGCGAACACAGGCACGCACGGGTCATGCGGGAACGCTCGACCCGTTCGCGACGGGACTGCTGCTCCTGCTCTCCGGCTCTGCGACCCGGCTCGCTTCCCGCTTCGTGGGCCTCGACAAGCGCTACCTCACCACCATCGACCTGTCCGCCCGGACGTCGACCGGCGATCCGGAGGGCGAAGTCGTCGAGGCACTCGCCCCGCCGTCGAGGGCGGACCTGGAGCAGAGGATCGATCCGCTGCGCGGCGAGGTCGAGCTCCCGATCCCCGCAGCCTCCGCCGTGAAGATCGACGGGGAGCGCGCGTACAAGCTGGCGCGCCGCGGAGTCGTGGTGGAGATGCCGACGCGGCGCTCCGTGGTCGAGACACTCGACCTGGTCTCTTACGCTGACGGGGTCGCGACGCTCGACCTGCGCGTCAGCTCCGGGACCTACGTTCGTGCCGTCGCAAACGTTCTGGGTGGACACTGCCGCACGCTCCGCCGCCTGGAGATCGGGCCGTTCTCCGTCGAGGAGGCCGACCCCGAGCGCATGATCGACCCGGCTGAGGCACTCGCCCGCCTGTGAAGATCGCGCACACCCCGGGTGAGCTCGAGCCAGTCGAGCGGTCGGTCACGATCGGAAGCTTCGACGGGGTTCACCTGGGTCACCGGCGCGTCCTGGAGACGGCGGGCGCCGCGGGGTCCCGACTGACGGTCGTCACGTTCTGGCCGCATCCCAGGCTGGTGCTCGGGAACCAGGTCGAGCTCCTCTGCACGCTCGAACGCCGCCTCGAGCTGTTCGACCAGGAAGGCGTGAACGAGGTGCTCTTGGTCGAGTTCACACCGGAGCTCGCGCGGCTCGAGCCGGCCGAGTTCGCGGCGAAGATCCTCAGGCCGATCGGCACGAGAACCCTCGCCGTGGGCGAGAACTTCCGGTTCGGCCGCGGTGCGGTGGGAACGCCCACCGATCTCCTCGAGCTCGGCTTCGAGGTGCAGGCGGTGCCGCTTCTCGACGACGTCTCGTCCACGCGGATCCGCGCCTGCCTGCGCGCGGGGGAGGTCGAGGCCGCCGCGCGGATGCTCGGCCGCCCGCCCGAGATCGAGGGCACGGTCGTCCCGGGATTCCAGCGTGGGGGCACCCTCGGCTACCCGACGGCGAATCTCTCGGTGCCGGCGAACGTCCTCGTGCCCGGCCACGGCATCTATGCAGGAGCGACGCTCGGTCACCGGGCGGCGGTCTCCATCGGTGTCAACCCGCATTACGGCGGCGACGAGAGGAGCGTAGAGCCGTACCTGCTCGACTTCGGAGGCGACCTCTACGGCCGCAGGCTCGTCGTCGAGCTCTGGCGCCGACTGCGGGACGAGCGGGCGTTCGCGAACGAGTCCGAGCTCGTCGCCCAGATCGCGCGGGACGTCGAGGAGGCTCGAGCCGCACAGCGGCCGGTCTGACCTACCGCGCCCGGTCGGGCACGGCGCAAGTTTC
>DASUXI010000197.1:0-15922 GCA_036377995.1 Gaiellaceae bacterium | reverse complement strand
GCAGCTCGTCGTCCAGACGATGCTCGGAACGGCAAAGCTTCTGCGGGACGAGAAGATCCATCCTGTCGAGCTGCGGGAGACGGTGACCTCACCGGGCGGCACGACGATCCGCGCGATCCGCGAGCTCGAGCAGGCCGGAGTGCGCGCCGCGTTCCTGAACGCGATCCAGGCCGCGATGGAGCGCTCGAAGGAGCTCGCGGCCGGCGAGCTGTGAGGGACGTCGACCTCGTCGTCGTCGAGGACGAAGAGGCGGCAGCTGCGGCGGCGGCGGAGCGCCTCGGCGCGGCGGCGCGAAATGGGCTGAGCATCGTACTCACAGGTGGCACGACTCCCAGGCTCGCCTACGAACGCGTTGCGGTGCTCGAGCCCGACTGGAGCGAAGCGGTGCTCTTGTGGAGCGACGAGCGCTGCGTGCCACCGGAGCACGAAGACTCGAACTACGGCCTGGCCAAACGGGCGTTGCTCGACCGCCTCGATGTGGTGCCACGGGAGATCCACCGGATCGAGGGCGAGCTTGGCAAGGAGGCGGCGGCTGCGGGGTACGACCGCGTTCTTGCGGATCGCACTCTCGATCTCGTCCTGCTCGGCCTCGGCCCCGATGGGCACGTCGCCTCCCTCTTCCCGAACGCCCCGACGCTCTCACAGGGCGGCCGGGCTCTCCCCGCGGAGGCCGGCCTCGAGCCATTCGTCGACCGCGTGACGATGAGCCTGCCGCTCCTCTGCAGCGCAGGCGAGGTGCTCTTCCTCGTCACCGGGCCGGCCAAGGCGAACGCGGTCCGGCGGGCTTTCGGCGCGCGACCGGGCCCGGAGACCCCGGCGAGCCTCGTCCGGGCCCGAACGGGACGGACGACTGCAATCCTCGATCGCGCTGCTGCAGCCGAACTTCCCGCTTGACACGGCGGGGCTATATGTAGAACCTCCCCTCGCCGTGCAGGAAACCATGATCCTCGACAAGCCCGAGCAGTTGAAGGCGCTCGGTCACCCACTGCGGGTCCGGGTGCTCGAGATGCTCGGCGAGGAGGGGGACTGGCAGCTCACGAACCGTCAGCTCGCCCAGCGCCTCGAGGTCGACCCGGGCCATCTGCACTTCCATGTCCGCATGCTGCTGAAGGCGGGCCTGATCGAGCTGGCCGACAGCGGGGCAGGCGGCCGGGAGAAGCCCTACCGCTCGGTCGCGAAGGTCTTCCGGGTCGCGCCCGAGCTGCTCGCCGCAGGCGGAGCGCGCGACCTGCAGGCCGCGATGATCGACCAGGTGCAGCGCGCGCACTCGCTCTACTCGCCGAACGGCACGTTTCGCGGCGCGCAGCTCGAGCTGAAGCTCTCACTCGAACGCGCCCTCGAGCTGATCAGCGCCTTCCTCGCGGAGGCACGCGGCCTCGAGGACGACGACGAGGAAAAGATCGTGCTGACGATGTTCGCGCACCCGCCCGCCTGACACCGGGCTGATCCGGCAGCAGCCGCGAGCTTCCCGTGCGCTGCGTGGTTCGCCCGGACGGACACGGGGAAGACCTATGTCCTCTCCGCGTTTATGCCCCTGATGGAAACCTCCTTCCACGACCTGCCCTTCCTGACCGCCCCCGGCCGCGTCTTCACGCCGCGAGAGGCGACGGAGCAGCTCGTCGACGCGGCCCTCGACCGGATCGACGGCGTTCCCATGCGAGTGGCTGACGTCGGCACGGGCAGCGGCGCAGTCGCCGTCGCGCTGGCCGTCGAACGGCCCCAGATCGAGGTCTGGGCGACCGACACGAACGAGGAGGCCGTCGAGCTCGCGCGCAGGAACGCCGAGAAGCACGGCGTGGCCGACCGCGTACATGTCCTTCGCGGCGATCTCCTCGAACCGGTTCCGTTCCCCGTCGACCTGGTGGTCGCGAACCTCCCGTACCTGCCGGAGCCCGAGCCCGACGAGCTGTACGACGACGAGCCTCCTGACGCGGTCTACGCTCCCGGCGACGGTCTCGGCCCGTACCGCCGGCTCCTGGACGCGTGCCGGGAAGGACGGCTCGTGACGCCGGGCGGCACGGTCCTGATCCAGTTCCATCGCAAGCCTCTCGCCGCCGACTGCTGGCAGCTCGAGGATCTGCGCTCGGTGCTCGAGACCACCGCGTAGGATCGGCGACATGGAGCGCCGGGAGGTCGTGTTCGTCGACGGAGTCCGCACGGCCTTCGGACGTGCGGGCCCGCAGGGGATCTTCTGGAAGACGCGGGCGGACGACATGGCCGTGAAGGTCGTGCGTGAGTTGCTGCGGCGCAATCCGGCGGTTCCAGCCGACCGCATCGGCGACGTCATCTTCGCGGCGACCGCCCAGGTCGGAGATCAGGGGCTGACGCTCGGCCGCGACGTCGCGCTGCTCGCCGGGATCCCGCAGTCGGTTCCGGGCTTCGCAGTCGACCGGATGTGCGCCGGCGCATTGACCGCGGTCACTGCCGGCGCGGGTGAGATCGCGTTCGGCGCCGCCGACGTGATCGTCGCCGGCGGCGTCGAGCACATGGGCCATCACCCGATGGGAGAGGACGTGGACTTCAACCCGCGCTTCGTCGCAGAGCGCCTCGTCGACACCTCAGCCGTGACGATGGGCGCGACGGCCGAGAACCTGCACGACCGCTTTCCGCAGATCACGAAGGCCGACGCGGACGCCTTCGCGGTCCGATCGCAGCAGCGAGCGGCCGCCGCGTGGTCGAACGGCGTCATGCGCGAGACGGTGGTCCCGATGACCGTCTTCACCGACGAGGGCTGGACGGTCGCGGGCTACGACGAGTTCCTTCGCCCCGAGACCACCCTCGAGGGCCTTGCTTCGCTCCGGACGCCTTTCCGGACGGCCGGGCGCGTGACCGCCGGCAACTCGGCGGGGCTGACGGATGGAGCGACCGCCTGCCTGCTGGTCGCAGAGGAGACGGCCGGCGAGCTCGGGCTCGAGCCGAGCATGCGGCTCGTGTCCTTTGCGTTCGCCGGCGTCGAGCCCGAGCTCATGGGCATCGGGCCGATACCTGCGACGCGACGGGCGCTCGAGCTCGCCGGCATCACCCTGGACGACGTCGCGCTGTTCGAGCTGAACGAGCCGTTTGCCGTCCAGGTCCTCACGTGGTGCGACGCGATGGGCGTCGACCCCGAGGACGAGCGGCTGAACCCGTACGGTGGGGCGATCGCCTGCGGCCACCCACTCGCCGCCACGGGCGTACGGCTGATGGCACAGCTCGCGTACGGGCTTCGCGAGCGGCCCGGGGCGCGCTACGGGCTGACGGCCCTCTGCATCGGGATGGGAATGGGCGCGGCGATCGTCTGGGAGCACCTCGGAGCCGATGGCGGCAACTGAGTTCAAGGTCGCGCGGGCGGGCGACCTCGCCCTCGTCACGATCGACAACGGCGAGGACTGGACGAAGCCGACCTTCTTCGGCGCCGATGCGCTCCGCTCGCTCGCGCTCGCACTGGACGAGCTCGAGGCCGGCGAGTTCGAAGCCGCGGTCTTCACGGGCAAGCCGTTCGTCTTCGCGGTCGGAGCGGACATCACGGAGTTTCCGGACATCACGCGAACGCGCGCGATCGAGGGCTCGCGCGCCGGGCACGAGCTCTTCGGTCGAGTGCGCGCACTTCCGTTCCCGACGGTAGCGGCGATCAACGGGGCGTGCGTCGGCGGAGGGCTCGAGCTCGCGCTGCACTGCAGCGCGCGGACGATATCCGCCACGGTCCGCCACCTCGCGTTCTCCGAGGTCTTCCTCGGCCTGTTCCCGGCCTGGGGCGGCACGCAGCTGCTGCCGAGGCTCGCGGGCCCGGAGACGGCGATCAAGGTGATCGTCTCGAATCCACTCCGGCAGAACCGGATGCTCGATGCGGCGAAGGCGCTGGAGCTCGGGCTTGCCGACCGTGTGCTCGCGCCGGTCGAGTTCGTCGACGAGTCACTCGCGTTCGCACGCGAGCTCGTGGACGTGCCGCTCGAACGTCCGGAGCCCGACTGGGCAGACGCCGAGACGCTCTTCAGGCGCGCACGCAACTCCGTCGACGACGCTGTCCACGGGGCGGCGCCGGCACCGTACGTCGCGCTGGAGCTGGTCGCGGGAGCGCAGGAATGGCCGCTCCAGGAGGGATACCGCCGCGAGGAAGAGGCGATCGGCGACCTCCTGCCAGGGCCGCAGGCCCAGGCGTCGATCTACGCGTTTCACCTCGTCGAGCAGCGGGCCAAGAAGCATCCGGCCCGGCCGGAGGCGCCGCCGCGCGACGTCCGCAAGGTCGGCGTCGTCGGCGCGGGGCTGATGGCGCGCCAGATCGCGTCGCTCTTCCTACGGCGCCTCGAGGTGCCCGTCGTCCTCAGAGACGTCGAGCAAGGGATCGTCGACGATGCGCTCGCGGACATCCGCTCCGACATCGAGCAGCAGGTCGCGCGAGGGCGCTACGACGAGGGCAAAGGACGCTTCCTCGCCTCGCTGGTCTCCGGCGGCACAGGGTACGACGGCTTCGCCGACTGCGATCTCGTGCTCGAGGCGGTGTTCGAGGAGCTCGAGATCAAGAGGAAGGTCTTCGCGGAGCTCGAGGATGTCGTGAGCGCCGAGTGCATCCTCGCGACGAACACGTCCGCGCTGTCGATCGGCGAGATGGCGGCGGGTCTGCGCCACCCGCAGCGTGTCGCCGGCATGCACTTCTTCAACCCGGTGGCCGTGATGCCGCTCCTCGAGGTCGTGCGTGCGGCCGAGAGCGACGACGTGGCGCTCGCAACGGTGTGGGCGATCGGCGAGACGCTGCGGAAGCGGCCCATCCTCGTCCAGGACGCTCCCGGCTTCGTCGTCAACCGCGTGTTGACCCGCATGACGCGTGTGATCATGGACGCCGTCGAGCACGGCACTCCGGTGGAGGAGGTCGACGAGGCGGTCATGTCCCTCGGGATGCCGATGGCGCCGTCGGTGCTTTTGCAGATGGTCGGCCCCCGCGTTGCCAACCACGTGCTCGAGCGGATGCACGACTCGTTTCCGGACCGCTTCACGCTCTCTCCGGCGCTCGCGTCGATCGCGGACGGAGGCGAGCCCGTGGTGCTGGCAAACGCTCCGCGCGAGCGAGAGCAGATCGTCGAGGACGTTCTCGAGGCGGTTGCCGACGAGATCCACATCCTGCTGGAGGAAGGCGTCGTGGCCGAGGCCGTCGACGTCGACACCGGCCTGCTGCTCGGCGCCGGGTGGCCGTTCTTCCTCGGCGGAATCACGAAGCATCTCGACCAGACGGGGATATCGGACCGCCTCTTCGGACATGCGTTCGCCGACTCCGGAGCACCGGCGCCGGCCTGACCGGCATAGGCTTTCGGCATGGCAACCGACGACTGGCGGATCAGGATCACACTGCCCGACGAGGAGGGGGCACGTGGGCTCCTCGAGCGCCTCGGGCTCGTCAGCAGCGATGCCCGGCAGCTCGCCGAGGAGCTGCGCGCGCACCGGCTCGCGGTTTCGCGCGACGACGACACGGTCTTCGTGTACGCGGCCGGCGCCATGCAGGCGGAGCAGGCGAGCCGGATCGTGGAGCGAGAGCTCCAGGATGCCGGTCTCGAGCCGAGCCGCTTCGTCACCGAGCGCTGGCTCCGCGACGAGGATCGCTGGGACGACGAGGCCGACGAAGGTGACTTCGAAGAGGAAGTCCTCGAGCGCGGCTACGCGCCCTGGGAGGTCCGGGTCGAGGCGGAGACACTCGGCGACGCCCACGATCTGGCCGAGCAGCTCCGCTCCGAGGGGTACGACGTGTCGCGAACCTTCACCTTCGTCATCGCCGGAACCTCGACGCGCCCCGAGGCCGTCGAGCTCGCGCGCCGCGTCCACGGCCGGGTCGAGCCCGGCGGCGAGCTCGTCTACGAGGTCCAGCCCCGGAACCCCTTTGCCGTCTTCGGGGGTCTGGGCACGTGACTCCTCGGCCGATATACTGAAACCAACGACGACCGCCTAGGGGATTCGCGGAGTCGTCCTTTTCGACCATTGCAGCGCGCCGTACGCGTTGCGTCCATGCAGGAGATCAAAGACCAGCCGACCACCGAGTCGGAGGCCACGGACGGCCTGGCGGCCGCCGCCCTCCGAGCAGAAGCCTGGGCAGGCGAGCCCTTCCTCCGCGAGGGCGAGGACCCCGCCCGCGTCCTCGCACCCGAGACGTCCCGCAGGCGGGCGCTCGACGACGCGCTCGAGGAGATCGACCGGGGCGAGCGCGTCCCCACCCCGTCCTGGAAGGTCCGCTACGGGCTCATGCTCGGGCTGGAACGGGTGCTCGCGGAGGAGCGACCGCATCTCGCCTCCGGCACCGAGCTCCGGCGCCACCAGGTCGACGCGCTGGCCGGCATGCTCACCGAGCTGATCGCCGCCAACGAGCTGGATGCCGCGGCGAGAAACGGCAACGGAAACGGGGAACTGATCGTCGCCGAGGCCGCGGCCGACGAGGAGGACGACGAGCCGGTCGAGGACTCGCCGGAGGACGTCCTCCCCGAGGAGGCGGCCGAGTACACGGGCCCGGACCCCGGCGCCGTGCGGCGGTACCGCTTCCGCCACCCGACCGCGTCGGGAAAGACGATCGCGGCGGCGGGCTTCGTCGAGGCGGCTCGCTCACTCGGCGTCCTGATCCTCACCCACCGGCGCCTGCTCGTCGCGCAGTTCCAGCGCGATCTCACGACTGAGGGCTACGGCGACCGCTTCACGCCGGCGATCGAGCGCGGCAAGGAACCGCTCCGCGGCGGAAGCCCGTTGACGATCCAAACCTACGCGTGGTTCGCGCGCCACCAGGGAACGCTCTCCCGCGACGCATATCAGCTCGTGATCTGCGACGAGGCACACACGGCTCTCGGCGAGAAGACGAGTCAGGCGATCCGCTCGTTCCCGGAGCCGATCTACATCGGCATGACCGCGACGGAGCAGCTGATCGCGAAGCAGGTCTCCGACGTCTTTCCCGCCTCGGTCGACGACCTCCCGCTCCAGGACGCGGCCCGGCGCGGGCTGATCGCCCCGCTCCGCGACCTGCGCGTTCCGCCGGTTGCGGCGATCAACCAGGTGCCGATCGTCGGCGGCGACTTCGACCAGGAGATCCTCGCCAAGACACTGGATCACCAGGCCTTGAACCAGGCGGCGGCCTCGCTGTACCGCGATCGCTTCGACAACACGCCCGGGATCGTCTACGCGGCCGGTGTCGACCACGCCTACAACCTGGCCAAGGAGTTTCGCGCTGCCGGGCTGAAGGCCGAGGCCGTGTCCGGTCGCACGCCGCCGGTTCGCCTCGCCGAGACGCTCGCCGCCTACGAGCGCGGCGAGATCAACGTCCTCATCAACGCGATGCTGCTCGCCGAAGGCTGGAACTCCCCGCGCGCGACGGTCTGCATGCACCTCGCTCCGACGGCTTCGCGTCGCGTCTATCAGCAGCGGATCGGTCGCATCATGCGGACGCATCCGCGCAAGGAGGCCGGGATCGTGGTCGACTTCGTGCCGAAGGCGGCCACGCACAACGAGCGCGTCATCTCGCTGCACTCGCTGCTCGACGCGGACTTCTATCGAGAGGGCGCCCGCGTCACTCCGGCGCCGCGCCGCAGGGTTCAGCGACGAGCGCGGCGCAGGCTGACACCCGCACCCTGGCTCGTCCCGGTCACGCCCGACGTCCGCCGGCGGCTCGCCGTGATCACGCGAGAGTGGCAGCGCATCGACCCCAAGTATCTGGACGAAGACGAGCAGCGCTACTGGGCGACGATCGCCGGGAGGCAGATCCGCTTCGACGAGCGCGCCGCCTTCGTCGAGAAGCTGACGGCCCGGGGAGCATCGCGGGCCTGCCTCGAGCAGTTCCTGGCGACGTGCGCCGCCGAGAACCCGAACCGGCGGCTGCGGATCATTGCCCTGTCGGATCGCGTGTCGATGATCGTCGAGCGCGCCGACTTCGACGATCTCGTCACGCTCGTGACACAGGCACCCACCTGGGAGAAGGACCGAATGGCGGGTATCCGGATCCTTCTCCGCGCGATCGCGGAGGGAAAGGCTGACGCGCCCGAGCAGATTCTCGCGCGCTGGACGTGGCGCCTCGCACGCGCCTCTCGGAAGCAGCAGGATCGGCGTGCGAGCGCCGAGTTTCCCGAGGCGAAGCGGCTGCTCGGGGCGCTCGCCAACTCGCGGGGCCATCGTCACGAGGAGAACGCCGCGAAGCTCGTCAATGCCGCGCTCGACCTGCCGCTTTCGGTCGGCGCCGCGCTCCTTGCGTCCGCTGAGGGCTACACGCCGCGGGCGACCCAACTGATCGAGGCCGCCCGCGAGCGGCTCGGGACGCTCCAGGAGATGGCCGGCGCGCTTGCGGAGAACCTCCCACAGCCCAAGCTGACCTCGGGCCGGTCGCGCCGCCGCAAGCGGCGCAAGCGCAAGAAAGGCCCGGGACAGCCGCAGTCCTCCCCGCAGGCTGAGAAGACGGAGCCGGCTTCCGCACCGGAGCCGAAACCGGCTGAAACGTCTGCGTCGTAAGAACGACTAGACAACGTGTTCGTCCTGGTCCCGATCGCGTTCGCGGCGGGCGTTATCACCGCGGTGACCCCGTGCATCCTCCCGGTGCTCCCGATCGTGCTCGCCGGCGGGAGCAGCGGGACGAAGCGGCGGCCGTACGCGATCGCCGCCGGCCTGGTGACGACCTTCACCGCGTTCCTCCTCGCCGGAGCATGGCTCTGGGGCCTGATCGGGATCAACGAGAAGTACCAGCTGAAGATCGGAGCCGGCCTGCTCGCACTGCTCGCGGTCGTCCTGATCGTCCCACGGATCGGTGAGCTTGCCGAGCGGCCGTTCCGTTTCCTGACCCGACGGCGCGCCGGCGACCTCGGCGGAGGCTTCTTGCTCGGCGCGAGCCTCGGGCTCGTCTTCGTCCCGTGCGGCGGGCCGGTGCTCGCCGCGCTGACGGCGAACGCCGCGACGAATCTCGTCGGCGGCTGGGCTGTCGCGATCGCGATCGCCTACGCGGTCGGAGCCGCCCTCCCGATGCTCGCGATCGCACGTGGGAGCCAGGGCGTCGCGGCGAGCCTCCGCGCTCACGCGCGGACGATCCAGGTCGCCGGCGGCGTTCTGATGGCGCTCGGCGCGCTCGTGATCTACAACGGGTGGGCTCAGAGTCTCCAGACGAAGGTGCCCGGCTACGCCCAGTGGGCCCAGAACCTGATCGAGGGCAACTCGAAGGCGAACTCCGAGCTGGCCCGGCTGCGACACGACTCCGGCAAGCCCGTCTTCACGGCTAAGAAGCGCACCCTGGCCAAGGTCTCGCTCAGGGACTACGGCCCGGCACCGGACTTCCAGGGGATCTCGGCGTGGATCAACAGCCCGCCGCTCGACCTCGCCGCCCTGCGGGGAAAGGTCGTGCTCGTCGACTTCTGGACTTACTCCTGCATCAACTGCCTGCGCACCCTCCCGTACCTCGAGAAGTGGGACTCGCTCTACCGGAACAAGGGCCTCGTGATCGTCGGCGTGCACACTCCGGAGTTCTCCTTCGAGCACGACCTCGGGAACGTGCGTGCCGCAGTCAAGCGGCTCGGCGTCCGCTATCCGGTCGCGCTCGACAACGACTACGGGACCTGGAAGGCATACGGAAACAACTACTGGCCCGCTGATTACCTGATCGACCAGGCCGGGCACGTGCGCGAGCTCCACATCGGCGAGGGTGGCTACGACGAGACCCAGCGCCACATACGTCTCCTGCTCGAAGCCGGCCGTAGCGGCCGGCTTCCGCCCCAGGCGCAGCAGACCGACCGGACGCCGCAGGAGCTCCGAACCCCCGAGACGTACCTCGGCTATCTGCGCATCGGGAACTACGCGGGATCTCCCGTGCGAACGGATCGATCCGCGCAGTACACCCTCCCGGCCTCGCTCGCGCCCGACTCGTTCGCCTACGCGGGGACGTGGCGCGTCGAAGGCGAGCGCATCCTCGCGGGCCAGGACGCGCGGCTCCGGCTGCGCTTCACCGCCCGCAGCGTCCATCTCGTCCTCACCGGGCGGGGCTCGGTCGGCGTGCAGCTGAACGGGAAGGCGCGGCCGAGCGTCGCGATCTCCGGCGATCGCCTCTACACGCTCGTGTCCCAGCAGAAGGCGCGGTCCGGAGTGCTCGACCTGCGCTTCACGCGAGGTTTGTCGGCGTACGCCTTCACCTTCGGCTGAGCCGGCGCGAGCTACAGTCGAGGGCGTGCAGCACAGCACTGCCGTTCTCGTCGTCGACGACGACGGCCCTATTCGCCGGATGCTCGAACGGACCCTCGCGGCGGACGGCTACGAGGTCACTGGCGCGGCCGGCGGCGGCGAGGCACTGGCGGCGATCGAGCGCTCGACTCCGGACCTCGTCGTCCTCGACGTTGCGATGCCCGACGTCGACGGGCTCTCGGTCTGCCGACGGCTGCGCGCAAGAGGGCTCGGTCTGCCGATTCTCCTGCTGACGGCCCGAGACGCCGTCGCCGATCGGGTCCGCGGCCTCGACGCCGGGGCCGACGACTACCTCGTCAAGCCGTTCGCAGCCGAGGAGCTGCTCGCCCGCGTCCGCGCGCTTGTCCGCAGGGGACGCGAGCCCGTCGAGGTCCTTTCGTACGGCGACCTGACGCTGGAGATCGCATCGCGGACGGCGCGCCGCGGATCACGGGAGCTCTCCCTGACCGCTCGCGAGGCCGACTTGCTCGAGCTTCTCCTTCGGAATCGTGAGCAGGTCGTCAGCCGCGCGCTCGCGCTCGATCGCGTCTGGGGCGGCGCCCCGGCGAGCCTCAACGCCGTCGACCGCTACATCTCCTACCTTCGGCGCAAGCTCGGCGATCCCCCGCTGATCCAGACGGTCAGAGGGGTCGGCTTCGTGCTCACCCGATGACGCGTCACTCGCTGCTGCTTCGCTCGGTGCTCGCGGCCGCCGTGAGCATCCTGATCGCCCTCGTCGCCGTCGGTGCGATCATCAGCGTCCTCGTCTCGCGGCATCTTCACGGCTCGCTCGATCACACCTTGCGAGCGCGCGCTGTGGAGATCGCGCAGCTGAGCGCGTCGGCTCCCACCCTGCTGACCACGCCCGGCGCACTCGACTCCCCCGTCGGCGGCACGCAGCTCATCGTCGAGGTGCTCGACCGAAACGGCCGCATCGTCGCGCGCTCGCTCTCCCTCGGCGGACGCGTCCTCCAGGCACCGGCGCGGGTCCGGACGGCGATCACGCACAACCGGGGCGCCTTCGCGAATACGCGCCTCGGCAACGAGCACCTGCGGGCGTACTCGGCGCCGCTCGCGGACTTGGGCGGTCCCGCCGCAGGAGGCTCGGTCGTGGTCGCCGCCTCGACCCACGACCTCGAGGAGACGCTCGCGAGCCTGCATCTGTTCGTGATCGTCGCCGGTCTCCTCGGGGCACTCCTCGGCGCAACCGTCGTCGCGCTGCTCATGCGCCGCGCGCTCGAGCCGCTCGGGCGGCTCGCGACGGGGGCGTCGGAGATCGAACGGACCGGCGACCCACGCCGCCGCCTTCCCGAGCCGTCCACGACCGGCGAGGTCGGCCAGCTGGCGGGCACGCTCAACGCGATGCTCGACAGCCTCGAGCGTGCACGCGAGCGCGAACGCCGCTTTCTTTCCGACGCTTCGCACGAACTACGAACACCGTTGACGGCATTGCGTGGCAACGTTGCCTTCATCGCTCGTCACGGTGCAAATCCGACCGTGGTGGCAGAGCTCGAGCACGACGCGGAGCGGCTCGCGCAACTGGCCGACGACCTGCTCGCTCTCTCTCGCGAGGAGTCGTCGCCCACGCTTCCCGACGAGCTCGTCTCTCTCGACGCGGTGGCACGGAAGGTTGCCGGCGAGGACCCCGGCATCGTTGTGGACGCCGCCGACCCTGTGTCGGTGCGCGGCGACCGGGCCGCACTCGAGCGGGCGCTCGGCAACCTGGTCCAGAACAGCCGCCGCCACGGCCCGGCCGGCGGTCGGATCACGCTCGAGGTTCGCGCGTCGAACGGTCTCGCGTTTCTGACCGTGACCGACGAGGGGAACGGACTGCCGCCGGGGGACGCCGAGCGCGCCTTCCAGCGGTTCTGGCGTGGGAGCACCGAGACCTCGGGAACGGGTCTCGGGCTTCCCATCGTCCGGGCGATCGCCGAACGTCACGGCGGACGCGCCTATGCCCAGGGGCCGCGGTTCACGATCGAGTTGCCCACTCTCAGAGATTTCTCAGAGTCGAGGGCTACAACGAACGGCGTGAAGACCGAGGAGCAACCCGCGTGAGGCTTCTGCGCACGCTCTCGACCCGCCGCCTCCTGGCCGCTGTTGCCGCCGTCGTCGCAGTCGCGGTCGGCGGCAGCGCGATTGCGATCGCCGCGAGCCGAAGCAGTGGGCCGACCCCGCCCGCGAAGCCGCTCGCCCAGGCAATCCACGATTCGCTCTCGGCGCCCGCCGTCTCCGGGATCACTGCTCGGATCAAGTTCACCAATCGACTCTTCCCGTCCGGCGCCCTGCTCGGAGGGAACGGATCGGCGCTGATGTCCGGCGCGTCGGGGCGGCTGTGGCTGACGGGAGACGGGCGGGGCCGACTCGAGCTCCAGGCCGACGCGGGTGATGCGCAGATCGTCTGGAACGACAAGCTCATCACCGTCTACGACGCCTCGACCAACACCGTCTACAAGCTCGCTCGCTCAAGCTCTACCGCTCCCGCACCACAAGGCGACAACGGCAACGCACCGTCCCTCACGCAGATCGGCGACTTCCTGACGAAGCTCGGGGAGCATGCGGACGTCTCGGCTGCGCAGCCGACGAACGTCGCGGGACAACCCGCGTACAGCGTCAAGGTCTCCCCGAAGCACGACGGTGGTTTGCTCGGTTACGCCGAGCTTGCCTGGGATGCCGCCCGCGGCGTGCCGCTCCGGGCAGCCGTTTACGCACAGGGTGGCTCCAAGCCCGTGCTGGAGCTCACTGCAACGGACATCTCGTACGGCGCCGTCTCCTCGAGCAACGTCGACGTGTCGCCGCCCGCCGGAGCGAAGACGATCGACCTGAGCGGGCCGAGCAAGCCCGCGTCAGGCGGAGGTGCGACCCATGTCACCGGCCTCGCACCCGTCCAGGCTGCCGTCGACTTCAACGTCGTCGCGCCGGACACGCTCGTCGGTCTCCCACGGAAGGACGTACGCGTGGTCGGCAGCTCCGATTCGAAGGCAGCGCTCGCCGTATACGGGCAGGGTCTCGGAGCGTTGGTCGTGGTCGAGCGGAAGGCACCTGCGGCCGGCGCCCAGAAGCAAGGGCTGCTGTCGAGCTTGCCGGCGGTCTCGCTCGACGGATTGACGGGCCACGAGCTCGCGACGCAGCTCGGCACGATCATCGAGTGGGAGCGGAACGGCGTCTCGTACGTCCTCGGTGGATCGCTGCCGCCCGCCGCGGCCGAGGCGGCCGCGCGTGCGTTGAAGTGAGCGAGGCGCACCCGGTCACGACAGGTGGCCTAGTCAAGCGTTACGGCGACGTCGTGGCAGTCGACGGGGTCGACCTGACGGTCGAGCACGGCGACGTCTTCGGTTACCTCGGCCCGAATGGAGCGGGCAAGACGACATTGCTGCGAATCCTGCTCGGCCTGATCCGTCCGACCTCGGGATCCGCGAAGCTTTTCGGACGAGACCCGCTGGTCGAAGGCGCGAAGGCGCTCGAGGGCGTGTCGGGCTTCGTCGAGGGGCCGCGGTTCTATCCCTATCTGTCAGGTCGCAAGAATCTTCGCCTGCTCGCCGACTACGACGGGAACGGTGCTACCTCGAGGATCGAAGGAGTGCTCGAGCTCGTCGAGTTGCGCGACCGCGCGAAGGACCGCGTCGGCGGCTACTCGCACGGAATGCGCCAGCGACTCGGCATCGCTGCCGCCCTGTTGCGCGAGCCCCGGCTCCTCCTCCTCGACGAGCCAACGACCGGCCTCGATCCGGCCGGCATGCGCGACATGCGCGATCTCGTTCGACGCCTTGCCGGAGAGAGGATCACGATCCTCCTTTCGAGCCACCTCCTCAACGAGGTCGAGGAGCTGTGCAACCGCGTGGCGATCATCCGCCAGGGCCGCATCGTCTACGAGGGCGGCCTCCGCGAGCTCCTCGCGACCGCAGCGACCGGGTACCGCCTCCGGACACCGGAACCCGAGCGGGCGAGAGCGGTGCTCCTCACGCAGACGGGAATCGAAGGAGTGGCGCTCGACGACGGCGAGGTCAGGTTCACGGCTGACGAGGAGGCCGCGATACACGCCACCATCACGCTCGGACAGGCGCGAATCGGCATCAGCGCGCTCGTCCCGCAGACGGCGAGCCTCGAGGAGCTCTTCCTCGGGCTCACCGGAGGCGAGTCTTCCGACCATGACCGCCAGGCGGTCGCATGACCGGCGTCGCAACCGTGTACAGGTGGGAGATCGCCAAGCTCCTGGCACAGAAGCGGACGTACCTCGGCGTCGGCGTCGCGATCGCGGTGCCGCTGATCTTCGTGATCGTCCTCCTCCTTCAGTCCGGCGGGCCTAATGACGTTCCGCTCGGGCGATACATCCGCGACACGGGCCTCGCCACGCCGTTCGTCGTGCTGTTCTTCATGTCGATCTGGGGCTTTCCGCTGATCACCGCGCTCGTTGCCGGCGACATCGTTGCGACCGAGAGCCAGAGTGGAACGCTGAAGACAATCCTCACGCGCTCGCGCGAACGGGGCGAGATCTTCGCCGGCAAGGTGCTCGCGTCAGCGACCTACACGGTGGTGCTGGTCTTCGCGATGGGGCTCGTCGGTGCGGTCGCCGGAAGCATCGCCTGGGGCTTTCACCCATTGACATCCCTCTCGGGGACAAAGGTCTCCGCCGCCCACGGCGCGGCGCTTCTTGCCGCGAGCCTGGGCGTGTACTTCCTCCCCCTTGTCGCGATCGCCGCCTTTGCGGTCCTGCTCTCGACGGTGACGCGGAACAGTGCTGCCTCGGTGGTCGGCGCGCTGATGTGGGCGCTCCTCATGCAGCTGCTCGGCGTCCTCCCGGGGACCGAGCCGATCAGGCCCTACCTCCTCGGCACGCAGTTCGAGGCGTGGCACGGATTCCTGCGCATTCCCGCCGACTGGACGCCCGTTATCCGTGCGATCTGGGTGTGTGCGCTCTACGTGAGTCTGCCGCTTGCGGCGGCATACGTCGTCTTCGTCCGCCGCGACGTGGCCGGCGAGTAGAGGCTCAGGGCTGCTCGGTCGGGCCGCGCTCCGGCCCGCCGTTGCCGCGCTCCCGCTCCCTGAGGAAGCGCGTGAGCTCGGCTGCGAGCGACTCGCCCGAGGGAATGTCCTGCTCGTCGTCGAGAATCTCCGCCCGCTGCTCGAGCTCCTCGACGTAGGCGGAGGTCTCGTCGTCGGAGGCGACGGCTTCGCTCACCTGCTCGCTGTAGCGCTCGGCCGCCTCGTCGAGCTCGCTCGTGTCGATCTCCGTCCCGAGGATGTCGCCCAGCCGCTGGCAGAGCGCGAGCGCCGCGCGCGGGCTCGGGGCGAGCGAGACGTAATGGGGCACGGCGGCCCACAGGCTCACCGACTTCAACCCTTCGCGATTGCAGGCATCGTGGAGGACTCCGACGATCCCGGTCGGCCCCTCGTAGCGTGAGCGCTGGAGTCCCAGCTGCTCGATCAGCTCCGGATCGGTCGCGCCGCCGGTCACCGGCGACGGACGCGTGTGTGGCACGTCCGCCAGCAGAGAGCCGAGCGTGACGACGAGCTCGACGCCGAGATCACGCGCAAGGTCGACGATCATTCCGGTAAAGGAACGCCAGCGGAGGTTCGGCTCCACGCCCAGAAGGAGCAGCGCGTCGCGCTCGAGCCCGGGAATCGGAGCGTGGTAGAAGGCGTTGTCCGGCCAGTCGATGTGACGCGTCTGTCCGTCGACGAGCGACACGTGCGGCCGGTTGGCCTGGAAGTCGAAGAAGCCTTCGGGCTCGATCTCGGCGAACCGCTCGGCCTCCCAGGCTTTCGCGAGGTAGCCGCCCGCGAGGGACGC
>DASUXI010000196.1:0-2378 GCA_036377995.1 Gaiellaceae bacterium | reverse complement strand
GCTACAGGTCCTGCTGTGGGAACGCGCGAAGGAGCCCTTCAAGGGGCGCTGGTCGCTGCCCGGCGGGTACCTCGATCCCGGCGAGACGCTCGAGGAGTCGATCCGACGTCACCTCGCGGAGAAGGTCGACGTGCGGGAGCTCTCCCACCTCGAACAGCTGGAAACGCTGAGCGAGCCGGAGCGCTCGCCGCGCGAGTGGCAGCTCGCCACCGCGTATCTCGGGCTGGTGCCAAGCGACGCCGACCCGAGGGTGCCGGAGGACACGGCCTGGAACCCCGTCGATCGCCTGCCGAAACTCGCCTTCGACCACGAGTCGATCGTCCTCGCCGGGCGCGAGCGCCTGCGCGCGAAGCTCTCGTACACGAACCTCGGATTCGCGCTGGCACCGGCGGAGTTCGCGATCTCCGAGCTTCGCGACCTCTACGTGGCCGCGCTCGGACACGACGTCTCTGCGACGAACCTGCAACGCGTCCTCCTGCGCCGCGGCGTCCTCGAGCCGACCGGCCGCCAGCGCACGCCGGGGCCGGCGGGAGGCCGGCCGGGCTCGCTCTTCCGGTTCCGGAGCGGGCGCCTCGAGATCACGGATCAGTTCGCCGTGCTGCGCCCGCCGGGGCCCGCGCGCGTTCCCGCCGCATAGCAACGCGGATGGTGTCGTCCGCCGGCCCGTGCTACCGTCCACGTGTTCCCGGCGAAAAGGAGGTCGACGACAAATGAAAGTTGCGCACGCCTCCTTCCGAAGAGCCACGCGGCTCGCCGGCTAGCCGGATCTCTTAGCCCGAGTCTCGTGAGCCCGCCGCTCCCCGAGAGCGGTACTTCGCCGTTCCCTCACAAGGAGACTCGCTTTGTTCGCACTGGAAGAGCTCGGCTGGGACCCCGCCTGGGCGTCCGCTTTCGAGCAACTGGAAGAAGACAACCTGACGCCTGCACGGGTCGCCGCACAGCATCGCGGTGCCTACGTCGTCTGGTCCGAAGACGGCGAGCTGCGGGCTCGCTCCGCCGGGAGGATGTTGTACGAGCACGAGGTCGGAGGCCTGCTGCCGGCGGTCGGCGACTGGGTCGCCGTCGAGCGTCCGGACGGCGAGCGCGCCACGATCACGTCGATCCTGTCGCGGCGCAGTGCATTCGTCCGAAAGCGCGCCGGACGCAACTCGAACGAGCACGTGCTCGCCACGAACGTCGACACCGCGTTCCTCCTGGCGGGGCTCGACGACGACTTCAGCCTGCGGCGCCTCGAGCGCTACATCGCGACCGCGTGGGAGAGCGGCGCCGAGCCGGTCGTGGTGCTGACGAAGACGGACCTCTGCCCGGACGTTCCCGCCGCCGTGCTCGCGGTCGAGAGCGTCGCAATCGCGGTCCCGGTCTGTCCAGTCTCGAATGTCACCGGCGAAGGCGTCGACGCCCTGGCCGCTCACATCCGGCCCGGGGCGACGGTCGTCTTGCTCGGCTCGTCCGGTGTGGGGAAGTCGACGCTTCTCAACTCACTCGCCGGCGCCGTTCTGATGCGCACGGCAACGCTGGCCGCCGACGGGACGGGTCGTCACACGACCACGCATCGCGAGCTGGTGCGGCTGCCGAACGGTGGGCTGGTGATCGACACACCCGGCCTACGCGAGCTCCAGTTCTGGGAGGGGGACGTCGGCGCGGCCTTCGAAGACATCGAGGCTCTGGCCCTCGAGTGCCGCTTTCGTGACTGCGCCCACCTGAGGGAGCCGAACTGCGCGGTGCTGGGTGCCGTCGACGAGGGCCGCCTCGAGCTCGACCGCCTACGCTCGTGGCGCAAGTTCCAGCGCGAGCTGGAGTCGATCGCGGCGAAAACCGACGCGCGGTTGAGGATCGCCCGGAAGAAGCGATGGAAGGAGCTGGCGCAGGTCTCGCGCCAGAAGTCGAAGCCGTAGGAGGCCTAGGCCGCGTCGCAGCCGAGGATCTGAAGCGCCAGGAGCGACGTTTCGACGAACTCCTTCGCCTCGTGCGCCGAGCCGAACACGAACGGCCCCTCGACGTGCGACGTGCCGGTGCCGTCCGGATAGACGTCGCACTCGACAACCGACTGGGCGTCGTAGTCGGCCCGTCGGAACCGGACGACCGGAGCGCCGTGCTTCCGGACCGCGGACACGAGGTCGGCGACCGACCCCAGCGTCTCCTGTCTCCGTGCCGGTGCCTCGTGAGCGTGCTCGATGACGGCCTCCACCTCGGGCCGTGGCGCGATCACGACGCAGATCTGGCCGGGCAACGTCTTGCGGAGCACGGCCAGCGTTGCCTCGTCGTCGGCCTCGGCCACCGCCACCACGGTTACGGCGCCGTCGCGTCCGACCGGGACGGCGCAGTAGCGATCCGCAATCATGCGGGGCAGGGTACGCGCGAGCTCGAAGTCGACGGGG
>DASUXI010000195.1:0-13305 GCA_036377995.1 Gaiellaceae bacterium | reverse complement strand
CACCCCGATCGCGAACGAGACGCCCTCGTCGGGCTGGACGTGGACGATCAGCACGTTCGGCCGCACGCCCTCTGTCGCGAGCTCCTCGAAGGGCGGGTGGGGAGCACGCTTGAACTGGATCGCGATCGTCGTCTCGCGACGTGCGAGCCGCTTGCCCATCCGGACGTAGAACGGCGTGTCGGCCCAGCGCCAGTTGTCGACGTGGAGCTTCGCGGCGACGTAGGTCTCGGTCATCGACTGCGGATCGACGTTCTCCTCGTCGCGGTAGCCCTTGACCTCCTCCCCCTCGACGAACCCGCGGCCGTACTGCCCGCGGACGACCGACTCCGGCGCGGGGGTGTGCAGCGCCTTCAGCACCTTGACCTTCTCGTTTCGGACGGAGTCCGCGGTGAAGTCGATCGGCGGCTCCATCGTGGTGATCGCGAGGAGCTGCAACAGGTGGTTCTGGAAGATGTCACGGATCGCGCCCGCCTGCTCGTAATACGCGCCGCGCGCCTCGATCCCCATCGACTCGGCCACCGTGATCTGAACGTGGTCGACGAACTGGCGGTTCCAGATCGGCTCGAAGATGCCGTTCGCAAAGCGGAGCACGAGCATGTTCTGGACCGTCTCCTTGCCGAGGTAGTGATCGATCCGAAAGACCTCACGCTCCGAGAAGTGCTTCCGGATCGCCTCGTTGAGCGCCTGGGCGGAGGCGAGGTCGTGGCCGAACGGCTTCTCGACGATGAGCCGCGTCCACCCCTTCGACGTTCGCCGCCTGCCGAGCGCGTCGACCACCGTCGGAAAGACGACCGGCGGGATCGCAAGGTAGTAGACGCGGTTCCCGCCCATGCCGATCTTCTCGTCGAGCTCCGCGAGCGTGGTGGCGAGCTTGTTCTCTCCGGCCTCGTCGGCGAAGTCGGTCGCGACGTAGCGCATCGATTCCGCGAACGGCGCCCAGACGTCGTCCCGGAGGGGGTCGCGGGAATGCTGCTGCACCGCCTCCTTCATCCGGTTCTTGAAGTCGTCGTCAGACTCTTCCGTCCGAGCAACGCCGACTATGGCGAACTTCTCCGGGAGCAGCCGCCGGTATGCGAGCGAGTAGAGCGCGGGGAAGAGCTTGCGCTGCGTCAGGTCGCCTGAAGCTCCGAAGATGGTGAGGATGCAGGGATCGGGCGGTCGCCTGACCTGCAGCCCTTCGAGCAGGGGGTTGTGCTCGTGGTCGGGGGCGGCCGGGGAAGTCGGCCCGGGCGGCGCGGTCGGCGACGTCGTCATCAGGCGGGCGCGAGCTCCCCCTGCTTGCCCTTGATGCCGTCCATCAGCTCGCCGAAGGAGTCGGAGAACTTCTGCACTCCTTCACGCTCGAGCGTGTCGACCACGTCGTCGTAGTCGATTCCGGCCTGACGAAGATCCTCGAGCAGCTTGCGCGCGGCGTCGACGTCCTCGGTGAGCCTCACCGCGACGCGGCCGTGATCCTGGAACGCCTCGATCGTCTCCTCGGGCATCGTGTCGACGGTCTCGGGACCGATCAAGCCCTCGACGTACATGACGTCGTCGTAGGCGGGGTTCTTCGTCGAGGTCGAGGCCCACAGGCAGCGCTGCTTCGTCGCTCCCTTCGCAGCGAGCTCCCGCCAGCGCGGCGTTGCGAACGTCTCGAGGTAGTTCTGGTAGGCGAGCTTCGCGTTCGCGATCCCGAGCTTGCCCTCGAGCCCTTTCGCCGCGCCGGAGGCTTCGAGCCGTTTGTCAGTCTCGGTGTCGACGCGTGAGACGAAGAAGCTGGCGACCGAGTGCACCGTGGACGGATCCCCGCCGCTCGCGACGAGACGCTCGACGCCGCGGATGTACGCCTCCATCACCTCCTTGTGGCGCTCGAGGGAGAAGATCAGGGTCACGTTGATGTTGCGGCCCGCGGCGATCATCTCCTCGATCGCGCCGAGCCCGGGCTTCGTCGCCGGGATCTTCACGTAGAGGTTCGGGCGCTCGAGCCACTCGTGCAGCCGGCGGGCCTCCGCGATCGTCCCGGCCTCGTCGTAGGCGAGCGTCGGATCGACCTCCCACGAGACGTAGCCGTCGAGCCCGTTGGTCTTCTCCCAGATGGGACGCAGGAGGTCGCACGCATCGCCGACGTCGTGCGAGGAGAGCTGCAGGAAGATCTCCTTCGCATCGTGCGTGCCGGCTTCGAGCACCTCCTTCAACTGCCCGTCGTACGCGTTCCCGCCGGCCAGCGCCTTCTGGAAGATGGTCGGGTTCGACGTTACGCCGACGACGGCGTCCTTCTCGGTCATCCGTGCGAGCTCGCCGGTCTTCAACAGGTCGCGAGAGAGGTAATCGATCCAGACGCTCTGGCCGAGCGCGGACAGCTTCTGCAGGTTCGAGTCAGGCATTGGACATCGCCCTTTCAAGGTCTTCGATTTGCTTCAGGCGCCTCGTGTACCGCTCGCCGCCGTTGAACTGCGCTTTGAGGAAGGCGGCGACGAGGTCGCAGGCCAGCGACTCGCCGACGACCTCCGATCCGAGGCAGAGGACATTCATGTCGTCGTGCTCGACGCCCTGATGGGCCGAGTAGACATCGTGGCAGATCGCAGCGCGAATCCCACGCAGCTTGCATGCGGCGACCGATGCCCCGACGCCCGAGCCGCAGACGAGCACACCACGCTCTGCCTCGCCTGCGAGGATCGCCTCGCCGAGCTCGCGCGCCTTGACCGGGTAGTCGATGCGGACGGCATCCGTGTCCGTGCCGAGATCGACGACCTCGTGCCCGAGCCCGGCCAGTTGCTCGAGAAGGCTCTCGCGGAGCTTGACGCCGCGATGGTCGAAGGCGACCGCCACTCTCATGAGACGGACGGTACCCCAGACGCGGCGAAGGACGCCGTCTCCCTAGAATGGCCGCGATGGAGGCAACGCAGCTTCGCGAGCTGGGCCAGCAGCTCAGGGTCGACGCGATCCGCCCCGCAGCAGTCGCGGGCTCGGGGCATCCCACGTCCGGCATGTCGGCGGCCGATCTGATGGCGGTGCTCGTCGCGAACCACCTCCGCTACGACTTCGCCGATCCCAAGGCCGCTGCGAACGATCGGCTCGTCTTCTCCAAGGGGCACGCCTCGACGCTGTTGTACGGGATCTTCCGGGCAGTCGGCGCCATCGACGACAAGGAGCTCCTCACATACCGCAGCTTCGGCAGCATGCTCGAGGGGCATCCGACGCCGATCATCCCCTGGGTCGACGTCGCGACCGGATCGCTCGGCCAGGGCCTGCCGATCGGGGTCGGGATGGCGCTCGCCGCAGCGAAGCTCGACCGGCTGCCCTCCCGCGTCTGGGTCCTCTGCGGCGACAGCGAGATCGCCGAGGGCTCGCAGTGGGAGGCGTTCGAGCACGCCGCGCACTACGGGCTCGACAACCTCACCGCGATCCTCGACGTCAACCGGCTCGGACAGCGCGGTGAGACCATGATCGGCTGGAACACCGGCGTCTACGTCGAGCGCGCACGCGCGTTCGGCTGGAACGCGATCGAGGTCGACGGCCACGACGTCGAGGAGATCGATCGGGCGTACACCATGGCCGCCGAGACGGCGGGCCGTCCCACGGTGATCGTCGCGCGCACGATCAAGGGCAAGGGTGTGAAGGCGGTCGAGGACAAGAACGGCTGGCACGGCAAGCCTCTCGCCGACCCCGACGCCGCCATCGCCGAGCTCGGCGGGATCCGGAGCATCCACGTCGACGTCGCCAAGCCCGAGCAGGCGGAGCCCCATCGGTTCCCCGGCGGGAAGCTCGAGCTTCCGCGCTACGAGCTCGGCGACGAAGTCGCCACACGGAAGGCCTACGGAGACGCCCTGACCGCGCTCGGCTCCGCGCGCGGAGACGTCGTCGCGCTCGACGGCGAGGTCAGCAACTCGACGTTCGCCGAGATCTTCAAAGACGCGCATCCTGACCGCTACTTCGAGATGTACATCGCCGAGCAGCAGCTCGTCGCGGCGGCGGTCGGACTGCACGCGCGCGGCTGGAACGCGTTCGGCTCGACGTTCGCGGCCTTCTTCTCGCGCGCCTACGACTTCATCCGCATGGCGGCGATCAGCCGGGTCGACCTGCGACTGACCGGGTCGCACGCGGGTGTCTCGATCGGCGAGGACGGCCCGTCCCAGATGGCGCTCGAGGACATCGCATCGCTTCGCGCCGTCCACTCGAGCACGGTGCTGCATCCCTGCGACGCGAATCAGACGGCGAAGCTCGTGGCCGAGATGGCGGACACGAAGGGCATCGTCTTCCTGCGGACGCTGCGGCCGAACACGCCGGTGATCTACGACGCGGACCAGGAGTTCGCCGTCGGCGGCAGCCGCGTGCTTCGCTCGTCGGACGACGACGAGGTCACTCTGGTCGGGGCGGGCATCACGGTGCACGAGGCGCTCGAGGCCGCCGAGGTCCTCGCAGGCGAAGGACTGCACGCCCGGGTCATCGACGCGTACTCGATCAAACCGATCGACGCCGAGACGCTCCAGGCCGCGGCCGAGGCGACGGGCAGGATCGTCACGGTCGAGGATCACTTCCCGGAGGGCGGCCTCGGAGACGCGGTGCTGGACGCGCTCGCGGAGACCGACGAACATCCTCGAGTCGTGAAGCTCGCCGTGCGTGAGATGCCGCGCTCGGGGAAGCCGGACGAGCTGCTGGCCGCGTACGGGATCGACAGCGCGCACATCGCCGACGCCGCGAGGAAGCTCGTAGGCGCGGAAGTCACCGCCTCGTAGAAACCCTCGGCCGAGCCGTACCCTTACGCCGATGGCGGTCGTAATCGCATCCAACCTGCGCAAGGAGCTCTCCGGCGACCCGCTCTTCGACGGCGTGTCGTTCAAGGTCGAGCGTCGTGACCGCGTGGCGCTTTCCGGCCCGAACGGCGCCGGCAAGACGACACTGCTCCGGGCTCTCGTCGGCGAGACGAGCCTGCAGGGCGGCGAGCTCGCCCTCGAGAAGGGAGCACGCGTCGCGCTGCACGACCAGCGGCCCCCGCTCGAGCGTGAGCTGACGCTGCGCGAGTACGTCCTCTCGGGCGCGCGCGACCTGATCGCGCTCGAAGAGGAGTTGCGCCGGCTGGAAGACGCTATGACGGCAGGCGACCACAGCCCCGCCACGATGAGGCGCTACGGCGACGCGCAGGGCCGGCTCGAGCATGCCGGCGGTTACGCCTGGCGCGATCACGCCACCGCCGTCCTGCGCGGCCTCGGCTTCGCCGACGAGCAGCTCGACCGGCGGCTGGAGACGTTCTCCGGGGGGGAGCTCACGCGCGCGTCGCTCGCGCGCGCTCTCGGCGGCGATCCCGATCTGCTGCTGCTCGACGAGCCCACCAACCACCTCGACGTCGCCAGCCTCGAGTGGCTGGAGCAGGAGCTCCGCTCGCTCGACGCCGGGATCGTCATCGTCGCCCACGACCGCTGGTTCCTCGAGGCAGTCGCGACCGCTGTCCTCGAGCTCGAGGCTGGACGTTCGACCTACTTCGCAGGCCCCTGGCACGCCTGGCGGCTCGAGAAGGCGGCGCGGCTTCAGGCGGCGTCCAAGACGGCAGCGCGGCTGGACCGCGACATCGAGCGGCTCGAGCGCTTCGTCGCGCGGTTCCGCGCCTCCACCGAGACGATGGCGCGGAAGGCCCAGGTCAAGCTCACACAGATCGAGCGGCTCGAGAAGGAGCGCGCCAAGGCGACGAGGGACGTCGACCTGCTCACGAGGAGAGGCAGGCGGCTCGGGTTCGAGTTCCTCAAGCCGGCGCGAAGCGGACGGACCGTGGTAGAGGCGGACGGCCTCGCGGTCCGGATCGGAGGCCGTGACCTCGTGAACGACGCGACCTTCGCGATCGAACGCGGGGAGCACGTCGCCCTGGTGGGGGCCAACGGCTCGGGCAAGACGACGTTGCTCGAGACGATGCTCGCGAACCGCGACGCCGAGGAGGGGCCAGTTCGGTTCGGCCACGGCGTGACACCCGCCTACTTCTCCCAGCAGGAGATGGAGCTCGACACCCGCGGCTCCGTCCTGCAATGCGTTCAACGCGCAACGAACTTGCAGCGGCCCGACGCGCAGAAACTGCTCGGGCGCTTCCTCTTCTCCGGCTGGGCCGAGCACGAGAAGCCCGTCGTCGCGCTTTCCGGCGGCGAACGCCGGCGGCTGGCGCTTGCCCTCGTGGTCGCGTCCGGCGCGAACTTCCTCGTCCTCGACGAGCCGACGAACCACCTCGACCTCGAGAGCCGCGAGGCGCTCGAAGCCGCGCTCGAGGCATTCCCCGGCACCGTTCTGCTCGTTTCGCACGATCGCGCTCTCCTCGATGCCGTGGCCGACAGGACGCTCGCGATCGAGGGCGGGCGGCTCGAGTCCTACGACGGCGGCTGGGCAGAATACGTGCGCCGGCGCGAGGAACGCGCCCGGGTCGAGGCGGCGCCGCCCGAGCCGAGCCCGCCGAAACGGGCGAAGACACCGGTGGAAGCGCCTCCGAAACGGCCGAGGCCGTCGGAGCTCGAGCGGATCGAGACCGAGATCTCCGAGCGCGAAGCCACGGTCGCCGCGCTCGAGCGGCGCCTCGCGCAGGACTGGGAGGACGTCGACATCCTCGCGGAGCACAAGCGAGCACGTGACGAGTTGCAGGCACTGCTGCAGCAGTGGGAGTCGTTGTTCGAGCGGTCGCAGGCATGAGCCACCCGGCGCCAGAGCCGTCGAGCCGCTGGAGCGGGATGGGCGAGGTCGTGCGGCGGATGGTGATCGGAGCGGTCGCCGCCGCCGTCGGAGTCGGGCTGCTCGGCGCCGGCATTGCATGGGCGGCGCATCGAAGCGTCGCGACCGGCCTTTCGGCTGCCTACTACATCGTCGGCTGCGGCCTCTTCCTGATGGGCATGTTCCCGACAGGCGGCTTCTCCACGTTCCGTGGCCGGATGACACGACGCCGACCGACCGGCTCGCGGCAGGAGCCGATCTTCCTCCTCGGCATCCTCCTGGTCGCGCTCGGCGTCGTCGCCGACATCGCCCGACCCTTCTAGGAGCGGCCGGCCTCGCCGCTCTCGCCGAAGGTGGCGATCAGCGCCTCGGCGACGACCTTGAGCGGCCGGCCGGAGATCTGGCTCGCCTTGCGCAAGCGGGCGAAGGCATCCCGCTCCGACAGGCCCTCCTTCTCCATCAGGAGCCCCTTTGCACGCTCGATCGCCTTGCGCGCCGCGAGGGCGTCTGCGAGCGATTCCGCCTCTTCCCGCAACGCGGCGAGCTCGGCGTGCCGCGCCCGCGCGGTGTGGATGGCGGGCACGAGATCCTGCTCTCTGAACGGCTTGACCAGGTATCCGAAGACGCCCGCCTCCGCGGCCCGCTGGACGAGCTCCTCCTGGCCGTAGGCCGTGAGCATCACGATCGGGATCGGCCGCTCGTCGAGGATCCGCCGGGCCGCCTCGATCCCGTCCAGGACCGGCATCTTCACGTCGAGCACGGCCACGTCGGGCTGCTCGGAGCGGGCCAGCCGCACGGCCTCCTCACCGTCTCGAGCCTCCGCACAGACCTCGAACCCCGCGCGCTCGAGGAGGGCTCGGAGATCGAGCCGGATGATCGTCTCGTCCTCCGCGACCAGCACGCGCACGACCGGCAGTGTCGCCGAAACGCTCAGGTGAGGGATCGAGTCCGCGAGGCGGGAGGGCGATCAGATCCCCGGACGGCCTATGTCGGACGACAACACTGCGCGCAAACCACTCGTCCTCCGCGTCGAAATCTCCGCGGAGCAGGCGGCTTCACTGGCACCCTTCCTCGAGACGGCGCCGGTGCTTCCGGCCCTGCCGGGCGAGCCGCTCGAGGATCTTCACCACGCGATCGCTCCCCCGCCGCGCATCTCGGAGGGATATGCCGACGCGAGGATCGAAGAGCTGAAGACCCGCGAAACCGACCTGGAACAGCGCGAGGCGGTGTTCGAGGCGGACGTCCAGTTCCGGGAGGACCGGATCGAGCGCTGGCGCTCCGAGCTGGAAGAGCTCGAGCAGAGACTCGATCGCCGCGAGCGCGACCTGGTCAGCTACGTCGACCAGCTACAGGGCGCGATGTCCGGCTCGGACGACGCCTGGTGGGCCCGCCCCGCCGGCGGCGACGGCGGCGTCAGGTAACCGGCCGAAAGCTGCCCTTCCCAGGGATGGTCACGCGGGAAAGACGACCTCGGCGCGCGTTCCTCCCCCGCCCCTGAGCTCGAGCTGTCCCTGAAGCTCGTCGCGCACGAGCGCCCGCACGATCGACAGGCCGGTCCCCGCCGGCTCGCCAGCGATGCCCCTGCCGTCATCGGCGATCGCCAGCACGACCTCGCCGTTTCGCTGCGCGAGCTCGATGCGCACGGTCTCTCCTCCGTGCTCGAGGGCGTTCTGCAGAAGCTCGCTGAACACGAGCGCCAGCGCCGTCGCGCGATCACCCGCGAGCGAGACCGGCGCCAGCTCCGCGTGGACCTTCTTTTCCCCCGCGAGGCCCTGGACGAGCATCGCGCGCAGGCGGTCGAGCAGGTCGCTCAACTCCACGACCTCGTCTCGCTGCTCGGTCAGCACTTCGTGCACGGCCGCGATCGCGAGGATCCGGTTGACGGAGTCCTCCAGCGCCTGCCGCGGATCAGCGTGCTCCGAGCGGGCCTGTAACCGCAGCAACGACGCGACGGTCTGCAGGTTGTTCTTCACCCGGTGATGGATCTCTTGCGCGAGCACGCCGCGCATCACGGCGCGGCCGTGCTCGAGTGCGACCGCCGCGTGATGCGCGATCGACGTCAGGAGCGAGCGCTCGTCGGCGGTGAACGGCATGTCTCGGTCGCAGACGAGCTCGCCGATCTGCCGCCGCTTCCAGCGAAGCGGAAGCCGGATGTTGAACGCGCCGGCGCGGCCCTCAGGCCACGCGATGTTCCCGTCCTCGAGCACCAGCGCCGCACCGGTAGCACCGACGGCCTCCATCGTCGTCTTCACGATCGCCTCGAGGGACTCCTCGAGGTAGAGCGACTCCGAGACGGCCTCGGAGATCTTCGCCAGCGCCTCGAGCTCCGCCACGCGGCTCTGCGCCTGCGCGTAGAGCTGCGCATGCTGGATTGTCTGCGCGACCTGGTCCGCGATCGCCGTGAGGAGATCGATCTCGTCCCGGGTGAACTCACGCGGCTCGAGCGTCCTGACATTGAGAGCACCGGCAAGCCGCTCGCGCGCGAGGATCGGCACGGCCAGAATCGACTCGTACTCCTCCTCCGGGAGGTTCGGGAAGAGCTTGAAGCGCGGATCGAGATGAGCCTGCGACGGAATCATCACCGGCGCGCGCTCGGCCGCAGCGCTGCCGGTGATCCCCTCTCCTGGGCGCATCCGCGGGCGCCGGGTCATCTCGGCGACGCTCGTGCCGTGCGTCGCGCGCAGGACGAGCTCGTCGGTGCCCTCGTCGTAGAGGTAGACGAAGCAGGCCTCGGTATCGAGAACGTCGGCGACCTTGCGTGCCACGAGCCCGAGCACCTCCTCCAGATCGAGCGTCGAGTTGACGGCCGCGATCGTCTCGATCAGCAGGCGGAGGTGGCGCTCGCGCGTGTCCACGGTGGAACTAGGCTAACGCCGTGAGCAAGTACGACTGGCTGCTCTTTCTGCACGTCACCGGCGCTTTCTGTGTTCTCGGCGGCGCGGTCATGGCCGGCATCTTCAACGTCGCGGCGCTCCGGCGCGAGCGGCCCAGCGAGATCGCGCTCCTGTTCCGTCTGACCCGGGTCGCGGTCGTCTCCATCGGTCTCGGCATGGGGCTCACGCTCGTGTTCGGCCTGTGGCTCGTCCATTACCTCGGGTACGGCTGGGGCCAGACGTGGATCGTGCTCGCGCTCGTGTTCTGGGTGCTGTCGAACGCGCTCGGCGGGATCGGAGGCGGCCGCGAGCGGCGGCTGCGCGAGCTTGCCGAGCGGCTCGCTCGGGAGGGCGATGCGGCGAGCCCCGAATTGTCGGCCCAGCTACGAGACCTCCGCTGGATGGCCCTGAACTGGGCCAGCGGGCTCCTGATCGTCACGATCCTCGCGCTGATGGTCTGGAAGCCGGGCGGCTGATGGTCGCTCTCGTCCTCCCCAACTGGCGCGTGTTCCTGCATGTGCTCGGCTCGATCGTGCTCGTGGGGAGCGTGGGCGCCGTCGTCGTGCTCGCGGTCGCCACGAAGAGGCATCGGGACCATTCGGCCCTCCTTTCACGGCTCGCCTTCCGCACGCTCGCCTTCGCCGTCATTCCGGCCTGGTTCCTGATGCGGGTGCCGGCGCAGCTGGTCGTGGATCGCGAATACCCCCACAACAGTCCGACGTGGATCGGAATCGGCTTCAGCGTCTCCGAAGGCGTGGGTGTGGTCATCCTCGCGAGCGCGGTGGTCGCATATCTGAGCGCCAAGCGCGGCGGAGCGGGTCGGCTGGCGACGACCCTCGCCCTGCTGGCGCCCATCCAGCTCGCCGCCCTCGTCGTCGCCTGGTGGGCGATGACGACCCGGCCCTCCTAGCGATTTACAAAAGCCTTACCGCGCGGAAGGTTTTTTCTTTGCAGAAGGGAAATAGGTTTGGCATATGTCCGCGCTACCTCTCAATCTCGTCGACACGGCCGGGTTCCTGGTCGCCGACAACCGCGGCCGGGTGATCGGGAAGGTCGAGTGTCCGATGTACGGGACGCTCCCCGATGTCCCCGATGCGCTGGCCGTGAAGAGCGGATTCCTCTCGCGCCAACGGCGACTCGTTCCGGCCGACACGATCGCCGAGGTCGACCGCCGGAGCAACGTGGTCGCGCTCCGCGTCGCGCGCGAGAGCATCCGGCGCTTCCTCTAACCAGGGGTCAGGTCTTGCATTCACTCAGGCCGCGAGCGGCCTGTCGGTGCGTGACCGAATGCAAGACCTGACCCCTTCCGAGAAGACGGCCGCTAAACGACCACGAGCTGCGCGCAGCGGCGTCGCTTGCGATGCCGCTTAGAGGCCGCTCGGGCTCTGCCCGGCGGCCGTCTTGTCGCCAACCTCGAGAAGACAGCCCGCTAAACGACCACGAGCTGCGCGAAATCGCAGCAGCTCGCAGTCGGCCGTCAGTTGGGCCCCGCAGGCCGCAGAGCACTCCGGGACCAGCTGACATTTTCACCTTTTCTCGCCCGGTCGACAAGGCCGAACCGTCCGGCTAGGTGCTAGAGCACGGACAGGTACTTGTCGAGCTCCCACTGAGACAGCTGCACGCGGTACTCGTCCCACTCCTTTCGCTTCAGCTCGACGTACCGGTCGAAGATGTGCGGGCCGAGCGCCCTTCTGACGAGTTCCGAGCCCGCAAGCTCGTCGACCGCCTCCCCGAGCGTCTCGGGGAGCGCCACGATGCCGCGCTCGCGCCGCTGATCCGCCGTGAGGTGGTAGAGGTTCGTCTCCATCGGGTCGGGGAGCTCATATCCATGCTCGATGCCCTCGAGCCCCGCGTGCAGGAGGGCGGCGAAGGTGAGGTACGGATTGCACGCCGGGTCGGGGCAGCGGATCTCCGCCCGGGTGGCCTGCTCGGCACCGGGCTTGTAGAGGGGGATCCGGATCAGCGCCGAGCGGTTCCGCCGCGACCAGGCGACGTACACGGGCGCCTCGTAGCCCGGCACGAGCCGCTTGTACGAGTTGACCCACTGCGCGAAGACCGCCGTGATCTCCCGCGCATGCCGCAGCTGCCCGGCGATGAACGCCTTGCCGGTGGGCGAGAGGTGCCACTCGTCGTCGCCGTCGAAGAAGGCGTTGCGGCCGTCCTTGAACAGTGACTGGTGCGTGTGCATGCCCGAGCCGTTCTCGCCGAAGATCGGCTTCGGCATGAACGTCGCGTGGAAGCCCGCCTTCTTCGCGATCTCCTTGACGATCAGCCGGTACGTGACGGTGTGGTCGGCCATGGAGAGCGCGTCCGAGAAACGCATGTCGATCTCGTGCTGCGACGGACCGACCTCGTGGTGGACGTATTCGATCGGTATCCCCATCGACTCGAGCGCCCGGACGGTCTCCTGCCGGAGCTCGCCGGCGGCGTCCATCGTCGTCATCGCGAAGTAGCCACCCTCGTCGAGCGTCTCGGTGCCCTTGTTGTCCTTGAAGAGGAAGTACTCGAGCTCGGGGCCGACGTTGAAGGTGTCGAAGCCGAGCGCCGACATGCGGTCGAGCGCGCGCCGCAGGACGTGGCGGGGATCCCCGTCGTAGGGCTTGCCGTCCGGCGTGACGATGTCGCAGATCATGCGTGCGACCTTCGTCTCGCCCTCCTTCCAGGGCATCAGCTGGAAGGTCTCGGGATCCGGGATGGCGACCATGTCCGACTCCTCGATCGCGTTGAAGCCGGTAATCGACGAGCCGTCGAAGCCCATGCCGTCGTCGAGCGCGTCCCCCATCTCGCTCGGGGTGACCGCAAAGCTCTTGAGGTGACCCTCGATGTCCGTGAACCAGAGCAGGACGAACTCGACGCCCTCCTGCTCGATCCGGGCGAGCGCCTGCTTCCGCGAGTCCTCGCTCGACGTTGCCCGGTTCCGTGTCTCGACTTGCGCCATGAACTCCTCCTCGAAACGCAAAAAGCCCCGAGCGCGGACGACGCGCCCGAGGCTGCGTTGCCTCGCTGACGAAGCGAGTCTATACCGTACGGCCGTGCGCGTCCTCGTCACCGGTGGAGCGGGATTCATCGGGTCCCACTTCGTCAAGCGGATGCTCGCCGCGGGGGAAGAGGTCGTCGTCCTCGACAAGTTCACCTACGCGGGCAACGCCGCCAACCTGCCGGAGGGCGCCGATTGCCGGCGCGGGGACATCGCCTCGCGGGAGGACGTCGACCTGATCGGCCCGGTCGACGCGATCGTCAACTTCGCGGCCGAGACGCACGTCGACCGCTCGATCATGGGGCCGGAGGAGTTCGTGCGCACCGACGTGCTCGGCACGCTCGTCCTGCTCCAGGCGGCCGAGGAGCTGAGCGCGCGCCTCGTCCATGTCTCGACGGACGAGGTCTACGGCGACGTCGAGCCGGGGTGGTCGTCACGGGAGGACGACCCGCTGCGGCCGTCGAGCCCGTACAGCGCCTCGAAGGCGGGCGGCGACCTCCAGGTGCTCGCGGCGGTGCGGACGTTCGGTGTCAACGCGTCGGTCACGCGCGGCTCCAATACCTACGGCCCGAACCAGTATCCCGAGAAGATCCTCCCCCTGTTTGCGACCAACGCCCTCGACGGTGAGCCGCTGCCGTTGTACGGGGACGGCCGTCAGGTGCGCGACTGGCTCCACGTCGAGGATCACTGCGCGGGAATCGAGCTCGTGCTCCGAGAAGGCGAGGCCGGGGAGATCTACAACGTCGGCGCGGGCGAAGAGCACGAGAACGTCGAGCTCACGCAGCTGATCCTCGA
>DASUXI010000194.1:0-12271 GCA_036377995.1 Gaiellaceae bacterium | reverse complement strand
CGAGGTCGATCCGCTCCTCGCCCACGAGGACGGTGACCTCACCCTCGAGGACGTAGAAGGTCTCGTCCTCGTCATGGTGGACATGGAGGGGAGGCCCGCTGCCGCGCGGGTCGTCGGTCTCGATCTGCGAAAACGCGTGGCCGGTCTCGGCGCTACCTGCTTTGACGGTGACGCGGCCGCTCTTCCACCAGACGTTGGTGAGGCCCTCGCCGGATGCGACGCGGTAGGGCTTGGTGATCGTCTCGGTCATGTCTTCCTCCTCCTTCAGGGTGTCGTGCCTGTCGCACGAGAGATTGGCCTGACTCTTGTATTCCTGCAAGGAAGAGTTGTAATCGATAGCATTCTCTTCAGGAATGGAGCTGAAACAGCTTCGCGTCTTGCAGGCGGTCGGCGAAACCGGCTCCTTCTCCGCCGCCGCCGATCGGCTCGATTACACGCAGCCGGCGGTGTCGAAGATCGTCGCGACCCTGGAACGCCAACTGGGAACGACCCTCGTCGACCGCGGCATCCGTCCTCTCCGGCTGACGGAAGCCGGGAGCGCGCTGGCCCGCAGGGCCGGCGCGGCGTTCGAACAGATCGCGGCCGCCGAGCTCGAGGTGGAGGCGATCGCCAATCTTTCGGCCGGCCGCGTGCGGGTCGGGACGTTCTCCAGCGCGGGCGCCGCGATGGTCGTAGACGCACTACGGGTCTTCCGGAAGAGCAACCCCGGAGTCGAGGTCTCGATCACCGAGATCGGGATGCCGTCGGCGCTCACCCGTTCGCTCCGCCGCGGCGACCTCGATCTCGGTGTCTCGTTCGACTACCCGGAGATCGGCGACACGTTCGGCGACGACCTCGACCTCGAGCCTCTCCTCGAGGATCCCTTCGACGTCGTCGTGCCGCGCGGCCACAGGCTCGAGCGCAACCGGTCGATCCGCTTCGCCGAGCTGGGCGGAGAGAACTGGTTGCTGGGGGACTTCGGCGCCGAAAGCCCCAGCTTTCGCATGATCGACCGCCGCTGCCGCGACGCGGGCTTCGATCCGCATGTGGCCTATCGCGTCAACGATTGCCAGATGGCCCAGGCGCTCGTCGCCGCCGGAGAAGGGATCGCTCTTCTACCGCGACTCATGCTCAGGCCGGCAAACCCTGGCGTCGCGATCCGGCCACTCGCGACCGACCCGCCGACGCGGCGGGTGTCGGCGCTTCGCCTCTCGACGAGATACCTGACCCCTGCCACCGAGCGCTTCCTCACGCTGCTCGTCGCGGCCAGCGCCGATTACGCCGGCACACATACAGGACGATCGCCGCATGCTCCCGGCGTCGAGCGGCCGTCGCCCGGCTGACAGGCTACTCCTCAAGGGACTAGAGTCGGCGGGCCATTACCCCCGAATAGGAGAGACGACATGCACGCACGCGTCACGTCCCTGAGCGGCTCGCCCGGCGAAGTCGACGCCGGTATCGCCGACTTCAAGGAGAAGATCGTGCCCTTTACGCACGAGCAGGGCGGCAAGGGTGGAATGTTGCTGGTCGACAGGCAGACCGGACGGGCGCTTGCGATCACGCTCTGGGAGGACGAGCAGGCGTTGAGCGCGAGCGAGGCGCGCGCCAACGAGCTGCGTGCAAACGTGGCCGAAGAGATGCAGGCGACGGCCCAGCCCACGGTCGACCGCTACGAGGTCGCAGTCATCGAGACCTAGGTCAGTGCAACGGCACCTGGAGCGAGCCGCCCGGCACACGCCGGTAGACCGCGAAGAAGTCCCTGTCGTCCGGCCTGAGGTACCGGCTCGCCGACTGCTGGACGTTCGGCACGACCTTGGTCGGAGTGAGCCCTCCCGCGTGTCGGTACGTGATCAAGCTCGGCCATTCGGCATTGATGTCTAGCTCCATCCCGCGCACGGCGCCTGCGTGCACGAGGATCTCCGCCAGCGTTCGGACGGTCTGGAAAGGTGCGGCGACGTAGATGAGGTTCCCGCGCCGGTCGATGCCGACGGCGGAGCGCCAGACCAGGACGGCATTCCCGAGCGTCGCGCCCCACTCGCGTCCGCTCGACAGGTTCGCCGTGGGCCTGCCGTGGGCCACGATCAACGGCAGGTTCTGACGCGCGAGCACGATTCCCGGGCCGGCCGTCGAGCCCCCGTGCCAGGAGAGGACGTCGACGCGGCCGGATGCGTACTCGACGAGCGTCGCCTGCCCGAGCCGCAGAGGTGTGAGGGTCCGTCCGCCGACGGCGAAGCCGCCGTGCCCGTCTCGATAGGTGAAGCCGCTATTGAAGGTCGCGAGCAGGCGCCAGCGTTCGCCGTACGGGACCCGCATAGGACCGCGCGGGAGGTTCGAAGGAGGCTCGTAACGCCCGGGGTAGAGCGCGAGCTGGGTTCTCGAATGGTCGATCCAGGCGACGTATGCGACGACCCGCGGATAGGTGGCACTGGGGCGGAAGGTGGTCAAGAGCACGGGCGGTGAGCCGCCGACCGGCGCGCCGACGGAGCGCCACACGCCCTCCCCGGGGAGAGCGGGCCGCAACAGAGGCCGGATGCGGACCGGTCGGGCCTGCGTCTTCCGCGCAGCGGCGATGCCGACCGCGGGGAGCTTGCGGAGCGACGGCCCGCCCTTCGAGGGCGCCGTCCAGCGGTAGTAGAGGTTCTCCACGTCGTTGACGAGCCACGCTCCGCCGTTCGCGCGAAGCCACTCGACCGAGCGCACGCCGAGCGGGAGGCTCGACGGGCGCAACATCGCGGACACGTACGAGAAGAGGATGACCGCAAGCAGAACCCCGCAAGCCATCGCGAGCAGCCTGCGCCGGCGCACCCGCCGGAGCACCCTCCGCTTCTGCTCACGCCGCTCGCGGAGTTGCGCGGCGTTGTAGAAGGCCGGTCTTGACGCCACGCCGCCGGATTCTCCTGACGGCTCGTGAGAGGACGATGAGGAAATCGTTCTCATCCCTTTCTCATCTCCGTCTGCTGGATTTGCGCCGTGGAAGCGCGACAGGGAATTCCCCCGCGGTCCTTTCGGCTGCGCTGGGTCCCCCGCCGACTGCTCGCCGGCGGCACGGAGGGCAACCGGCGGCTGACCGCGATGACGGCCACCGTGCTGCTCGCTCTGCTCGCCGCCGAGGGACTGACCCTTCTCGCGATTCGGCCGCTGGTCTCCACTCACGTCTTCCTGGGGATGCTCCTGATCCCCCCGATTGCGCTGAAGCTGGCGAGCACGGGCTACCGCTTCGCGCGCTACTACACCGGTGACCGGGCGTACCGGCGGGACGGGCCGCCGGGGCTGATGATGCGCATGCTGGTCGCGCCTCTCGTCGTGGCTTCCACCTTCGGGCTGTTCGCGAGCGGTGTCGCGCTGCTGGCCGTCGGCCCGCGGGGGGGAGCCGTCCTCGCCGTCCACAAGGCCAGCTTCCTGGTCTGGTTCTTCGCGATGTCCGCGCACGTGCTCGCGTACGTGCTTCGCCTCCCGCAGTTGGTCGGCGCGGACGTCACCGGCGCGCATCGAGGCTCCGGAGTCGCGGTCCGGCGGCTGCTCGTTGCCGGGGCTCTGGTCGCCGGCGTGACGCTCGCGATCGCGACGCTGCCGCTCGCGCACGCGTGGGCGACGCACGCGTGGGCGAGATGAGCCGGCCGAAGAATTCGGCGCGGAAGCGCCGCGAAGCCCTGACGCGGGAGAAAAACGAAGGACGCCTCGCTCTCGCGCGGCATCGCGGACGGCTGGCCAAGACGGCGCTCGGCGCGGCTGCGGCGGCCGGCTTCGTTATCTGGATGATGCTCGCACGAGTGACCTATGCGGGACACGCGAAGCATCCGGTGCGAGCACTCTCGATACCGCAGCCGCTGTACCAGGTCGTTCGCCGAAATCTGCTTCAGGCCGGCATAGTCGCTCCGGCCACCGCGCCGCCCGACGCGACCGCCAGCACGTCGTGAGTCGACACCGTTTCGATGCCATGGGCTGCGAGGTCGTTCTCGGCGATGTCTCTGCGACTGCGGCGCGAGCCGTCGAAGAGCTCTTCGCGAAGCGAGAGCAGACCTTCAGCCGCTTCATCGCAGGCAGCGAATTGAACCGCGTGAACGCCGCCGCCGGCCGACCGGTGGAGACCTCCCGGGAGTTCGCGGTCATGCTCCGCGTCGCGCTCGACGCGGCAGCGGAGAGCGACGGGCTCGTCGACCCGACTCTCGGCGCGGCGCTCGTCGGGGCCGGCTACGACGCCGACCTGGCGCTCCTACGGGACGACGGGACGCACGCGCACGGAGGACCGCCGGGACGTTGGGGCAGCGTCCGCCTGATCGGCCGGCACGTCTTCGCCCCGGCCGGAGTCGAGCTCGACCTCAACGGCGTCGTCAAGGGAGCGACCGTCGACGACGCCCTGGCGTTGATCGGCGGCCGCGGCTGGGTCTCCGCTGGAGGTGACCTTGCGGCTCGCCACGGTGTCGTCGTTTCACTGCCGCAGGGGGGAACGGCGCGCCTCGAGCGCGGCGCGCTCGCAACCAGCGGCACCGACCGTCGCCGGTGGACCCGCGCCGGCCAGATTCAGCATCACCTCATCGACCCCCGCACGGGCGCGCCCGCGAGCTCGCCGTGGCGATACGTGACCGCCTGCGCCGCAACGTGCGTCGGCGCCGACGTCGCGGCGAAGATCGGCTTCCTCCGGGGTGAGGCCGGGCCGGAGTGGCTCGACGCGCGTCGAATCCCCGCGCGGTTCGTGACACCGGAGGGTGCCGTGCGGGTCAACGACTCGTGGCGTCGCAGCGTCGAGCGGGAGCACGCATGCACCTGACCTCGAGCCCTCTCGACTGGTACATCGCGCGAGCCGCCGGAATCGCGGCCTACCTGCTCGTCACGACCGCCGTCCTGCTCGGCCTGACGATGGCGGGCAAGAAGACGTTTCGCCGTTGGCCGCAATTCGTCGTCGAGGACGTCCACCGATTCGTCGGCCTTCTCGTCGGCAGCTTCGTCGTGATCCACGTGCTCACCGTCGCGATCGATGCCTGGCTGCCGTTCTCGATCGGCGCGATCATCGTGCCGTTCGTGTCCCGCTACCGGCCGCTGTGGATCGCACTCGGCGTCGTGGCGGCCGAGCTCCTGCTGGCACTTGCCGTCACCAACCACTACCGCAGGAGGCTGGAGCATCGAGTTTGGCGGCGCGCTCACTACCTCAACTTCGCCGTCTGGGGCGCTGCGACGCTGCACGGAGTTGGCAGCGGGACGGATCGCAGCGCGCCCTGGCTGCTGGCGATCTTCGCACTCGCGACGGCGTCGGTCGGCGGAGCGTGCGTGTGGAGGCTCCTGCGACAGAGGAGCACACTCCGCAGCTCGCTGCCGCTCGCCGGGCTCGCCGCCGCGGCCCTTGCGACACTCGTGGTCGGCCTCGGCGCCGGGCCACTCCGGTTCTCGCCGAGGCCCTGGAACGCGGTTGCGTTCAGCGAGCCGCTGACGGGCCACGTCGCCCAGCTCACCGGGGTGACGCGCGGCATCGTCTCGCTCGCCGGCGAGGGCCGCGGCGCCCAGCGCGTCCTCGTTCGCGCCGATCTCCTCATCGCCCCGAACCGTGTCGTCCGGACGTCGTTCCAGATGGAGTACCTGCCGAGCGGCCTACGTTGCGGCGGCAAGGTGACCGCCGTTCACGCTCTCGGTTTCAGCGCCACATGCCGGGTTCCCGACGGAGGGCGCCGGTACGTCACTGCCCAATGGCAGGAGAGCGGGAGCTCGGAGATCGCAGCCGGGCTGATCACCTCGCACGCTTAGCCGCCGGGCTTCGTGGGTAGGCTCGTTCGGGAATGAGTGCGGCGGAGGCGGGTGTGGCGCTTTGGGAGCGGCGTTTTCGCGCGCCGGTCTCGTTTCTACCCGAGTGGTCGCCGTGCGCGCCGGACCGGTGCGTCTACGCGTCCAACGAGGCGGGCGTGTGGCAGTTGTTCGCCTGGGAGCCGACGAGCGGCGAGCGCCGTCAGGTCACCAACAGCACCGTCGGAGTGATCGACGGGACGCCGACCCTCGACGGAGAGGGAGTCCTGTGGTTCGACGACGAGACGGGCGACGAGTCGGGCCGCTGGCTCGTCCAGCCCTTCGCCGGAGGCGAGGCCCGAGCTTTTCTCGAGGGCGTCCCTCACGGCTGGAGCGGCGGGCTTGCCCAGGCCCCGGGGATCGTGGCGGCCGGTATCAGTGACCGCGACGGCTTCGCGGTCTACGTCTCGCTCGACGGCGAGCCGGCCACCCAGCTCCGGCGGTCCTCCGAAGCTGTGCGGATCGGCGGCGCCGACCGGGGCGGATTCTCACGCGGCGGCCTCTCGGCCGACGGCGCCCTGCTCTGCCTGGAGCACGCCGAGCACGGTGACCTGATCCATCCCGCGCTCCAGGTCGTCGACCCCCGTTCGGGTGCCGTCGTCGGGGAGCAACGCGACCAAGGCATGTCGCTGTCCGCGGCGTGCTGGTCGCCGGTGCCGGGCGATCAGAGGCTGGCATTCGACCAGGAGCGTGAGGGCGACGCGCGGCCAGCCGTCTGGGACATGTCCACCGGCGAACGCAGGGATCTTTCGCTCGACCTGGACGGTGAGGTCTACGCCGAGGACTGGTGGCCCGACGGGTCGGCGCTCCTGCTGAGACACCTCGTCCACGGCCGTCATCGATTGCTGCGCCTCGAGCTCGAGACGGACGAGCTGCAGACTCTCCCGACCGAGCCGGGAGTGATCGCGGGCGCGCGCGTCCGGCCCGACGGGCGGGTGTGGCTCCTCCACGAGCAGGGCCACCGGCAGCGGCGGATCGTCGACGACACCGGCGCCGAGGTGCTGCGCCTGCACGGGGCCGGGGGTCTCGCTGCGCGCCCGTACACGCCCTGGCAGTTTGCGAACGAGCACGACCAGACGGTCGAGGGGTTCTTCGTCGCTCCGGACGACTCGCGCGGCCCGTTCCCGGTCGTGATGTTCGTCCACGGCGGCCCCACCTCGCTCGACAGCGACAGGTGGCAGCCGGAGGTCCAGGCGTTCCTCGACGCGGGCTTCGCCGTCGGGCTCGTCAACTACCGGGGCTCGACCGGGTACGGCCGCGAGTGGCGCGACACCCTCATCGCCAACATCGGCGGACCAGAGCTCGAGGACGTCAACGCCGGTCTGCGCGACCTGGTCGAGCGCGGCATCGCCGACCCCGGGAGGGCGGTGATCGCCGGGCACTCGTGGGGCGGGTACGTGACGCTGCTCGAGCTGGGGAAGCATCCCGAGCTCTGGGCCTGCGGCGTCGCGGGGGTTCCCGTCGGGGACTACGCGGCCGGCTACGAGGATCTCTCCCCGCTCCTGCAGGCCTACGATCGCGCGCTCCTCGGCGGTGCCGCTCCCGCCGACGTCCCGGAGCTGATGCGCGAGCGCAACGCGATCAACTTCGCCGACAACGTGCGCGCGCCCGTGTTCTTCCTGATCGGAAAGAACGACAGCCGGTGCCCCTACCGGCAAGCGATGCTCTACGTCGACAGGCTCGCGGCGCGCGGACATCCCCACGAGGTGTACGTCTTTCCGACAGGCCACTCACCGTTCGACGTCGACGAGAGGGTGCGTCAGGTCGGCGAGGTTCTGGGCTTCCTCGAGCGCCACGTGCCGGGAGCTCGCCCGGCTGCCTGAGTCGCGCGTCGAGCGATCCTGTGCTAGTGAGCGTTGTCGCCAATGGAGCGCACGCTCGATCCCGCTCGGCTCGGAGACCACCTCGACCGGCTCTACCGGGCCGCGTGGGCGCTCTCCGGCAGGCGTGAGGAGGCCGAGGACCTCGTGCAGGAGACGTACGCGCGCGTTCTCGCCCGCCCGCGCTTGCTTCGCAACGACGACGACCTCGGCTACCTCCTGCGGGCACTGCGCAACACGTTCCTGAGCAAGAAGCGCGCGGAGGATCGGCGGTTGCGTCCCGGTCCGCTTCCTGATCAACTCGACCTCGTCGCCGACCCACGGGCCCCCGATCCGCACGCCGCGGTCGAGGCCGGCGAGCTCTATGCCGCCGTCGCCGCTCTCCCGGACGACTTCCGGGACGTGCTCGTCGCGGTCGACATCACCGGCCTCTCGTACAAGGAGGCGGCTCGCGCTCTTCGGATTCGCGAGGGGACGGTCATGAGCCGGCTCTATCGCGCCCGCCGGCAGGTCGTGCGCCGGATCGACGGGGGCTAGCCGCCGGTGACGGGCCCGACCAGCACCTTCTCGCCGGACGAGGCCTGAACGCCGTCGGCCTGCTCGCGCGTCACCGTCAGCGTCGTGAACAGCTTCGGTGAAACGCCCGCCCACAGTGTGACGTTCCTTCCCTCGTTGAACGTCCCGATCGGGACTAGTACCCCGGCGCCATTGCGCAGCCAGGCCTCGTAGAAGCGTCCGCCGTCGAGACGGGGCAGCCGGGTGGCGTCGAGCTCGATCCGCCAGCCCGACGACGTCCTGGTGAGCGTCGCGTGGCCCGCGGCGTTCGGCACGAGCCCGGTGGGTGCCAAAGCAGCCTGGAAACGCGGGCTCGACGTCCCCGAGCGGAAGACGGCGAGCCCGATCGCGACAGCCAGCGCGGCCGTGACGGCGGCGCCTGCGAAAACGAGGCGGCGGGGCGCCCGGCGGGGGCTCCGTTGCGCATCGACGCGCGCCCGCAATGAGGCCGGCGCATCGACCTCGGCCGCGGCGCTCCGGGCGAGGAGGACTGCGCGCTGCTGCTCGGCGAGGCGGTCGGCAAGCTCCGGCGAGGCGGTGACACGCGCCTCGAGCGCGCTGCGACCCTCCGGCGCGAGTGAGCCGTCTGCAAGGGCGGCGAGCTCCACCACCTCGTGACCGCCGGTCTCGGCCTCGTCCTGTCGACGGCGTCTCATGGGCACAGAAAGACGAACGGTAGCTCTCTCACGCTTTGAAGGACGCCGCTCGGCCCGGGCTATTCCCGCGCCGCGGCATTGACCGCCATCGGGAATAAGGCCGCGTCGCGGGTGTCTCTAGCACGTGAGAGATCAACCACTCCCGAAAGGAAGACCATGAACAAGCACGTTGGAATCACGGAATCGCGGATCGCGCGGCCGGTAGGGCTTTCGAGGCTCGCCGTGGCCGCGGGCGTCGTGGTCGCAGCCGCGATCGCGGCCGGGCCAGGACACGCGGCTCGTCCGATGAAAGGCCCCGGTGCCTCCTACCCGGGCAAGGCGGCCGCGTTCAAGCAGCCGAAGCTCAAGCACGGGGTGCTGGAGGTCAACGGCACCCGCGCGAACGACAAGATCACGCTGAGGCTGATGGCCGGGCAGCCGGGCATCCTCCAGGTCGACGTCGGCGACGACGGTTCGGCCGACTTCAGCTTCCAGCGAGACCAGATCTCGAAGATCCTGGTCGACGCCGGCGCCGGCAACGACTCGATTCGGATCGACGAGAGCAACGGCGTCTTCACCGACAGCATCCCGACGACGCTCGATGGTGGCCGCGGGAACGACACCCTGGCCGGCGGCTCCGGCGCGGAGACGCTCCGCGGTGGGCGCGGCAACGATGTCATCGACGGCAACAAGGGCAGCGACCTGGCGCTGATGGGCGCCGGCGACGACATCTTCGTCTGGGATCAGGGCGACGGTAGTGACATCGTCGAGGGCCAGGACGGCACGGACACGATGCGCTTCAACAGTGCCAACGTCGCCGAGCACGTCGACCTGACCGCGAACGGAAGCCGGCTCCGGTTCTTCCGGGACGCCGGGAACATCACCATGGACACGGCCGGCGTCGAGCGAGTCGAGTACAACGCCCTCGGCGGCGCCGACGTGGTGACCGTCAACGACCTGTCCGGAACCGACGTCCAGAGTGTGACCGTCGATCTGGCCGGAACGCTGGGCGGCGCCGCAGGCGACGGCCAGGCCGACCGCGTGATCGTCAACGCCACCAACGGCGAGGACCGGATCGACGTCAACGGCGATGCCGGCGGCGTGAAGGTCAGCGGGCTTGCCGCGACGGTGAAGATCCTCCACTCCGAGGCCGCGAACGACCGCCTGGATGTCAACACGCTCGCCGGCAGGGACGCCGTGGATTCCGGTGGCCTCGCCGCCGGCGCGATCCAGTTCTTCGTCGACGGCTCGAAGGTCCTTTGACCAGACGACGAAGCATCCAGCAAACCACCGACAACCACGACTCAAGGAGCTCGAAAATGAAACACAAGATCACACTGTTCATTGCAATTGCCGCTCTGTCGGCTGCGACGCTCGCCGCCGCTGCCGTCGGCAGCGCCGGCTTGGCGTCGCTCTCGCGGGCGCCGAAGAGCGCGATGGTCGGCCTCAGAGCGACGGCCCTCGGCAGGATCCTCGTCGACTCACGCGGGCGAACGCTCTACATGTTCGAGAAGGACCGGAACGGCAGGAGCGCGTGCAACGGCGCCTGCCCGGTCTCCTGGCCTCCGCTGATCAGCGCCGGGAAGGCTCGGCCGGGAAGCGGATTGCGCTCCTCCATGCTCGGCCTGACCAGGCGTGCCGACGGACGGCGGCAGGTGACCTACGCAGGTCACCCGCTCTACACGTTCGCGTTGGACATGAGGGCCGGCCAGACGGCCGGTGAAGGCGTGAAGGCGTTCGGTGGGTCCTGGGACGCCCTCGCAGCAAGCGGCCGCGCGGTCGAGCCGCCGTCCGGGTCTTCCTCCGGAAACTCCGGAGGGACCGGCGGCGGTTACGGCGGGTACGGCTACAGCCGCTGAAGCCGGAGCCCGGGGAAGGGCTGAAGACCAGCCCTTCCCCGGAGCCCCGTCGCGCGGGCCGCGTATCTTCCGCACTCTGCGTGGCGAGCCTCACCCGGTAGTCGCGGCCGTCGCGGGCGTGGCACTGGGGACGGCGGTGGGCTACAACATCGCGAACGTCGGTCCCGCCGCGGACACGCTCGCCGGGGTCTACGGCGTGCGGCTCGGAACCATCGGGTTCCTGACGACGGCGCTGTTCGTGACTCACTTCGTGATGCAGATCCCGGGCGGGCGGCTCATCGATCGTCACGGAGCGCGCACGCTCGGGCTGGCCGCGCTCGGCGTGATCATCGTCGGAAACGCGCTCGCACTCATGACGCCGGTGCTCGCGCTCGGCATCGCCGGCCGCCTGGTCGCAGGGCTGGGCACAGGCATCGGCTTCATCGCGGGGAGCGAGTACGTGCGCGCGACGGTCGGCTCCGCCGCTGCTCAGGGCCTGTACGGAGCCTCCGGCGTCGGGGGAGGGGGCCTGGCGATCGCGATCGTCCCGCTCGGGGTGCCTCCCCTCGGCTGGCGCGCCCCCTACGTGACCGCGGCCGCCGCGGCGCTTCTCGTCCTTGCCTCCTTGCCGCTGGCGCCGCGCGACCGGCCCCGTGCGGTGCGGAGCCGCCCCGCCGTCGAGAGGGCGGCGAGCGTCGTGCGCGATCGCGGCCTATATCCGCTGGCGCTCGCGCACACGGCTTCGTTCGGCCTGAGCGTCATCGCCGGCAACTGGGCGGTGGCACTGCTCCATCGCGACGGGTACGGGCTCCGGCTCTCGGGCGCGATCGGAGCGATGACGCTGCTCGGCGGGCTGGTCACGAGACCTCTCGGCGGCCGCGCCGTGCAGCGCTGGCACGAGCGAGTCGCGTGGCTGCTGGCTGCGAGCATGCTCGTGGCTTCCGCGGGAACGGTCCTGCTGCTCTTGGACATCCCGCTCGCTGCGCGGATGGTCGGCTCGGCTCTTCTCGGGCTTGCGGCCGGCATCCCGTTCGCAGCGGCATTCGCGGGCGCGCAGCTCGAGCGGCCCGACGCGCCTGCGGCAGCGATCGGCTTCGTCAACGGCTGCGCGACTCTCCTCATTGTGGTCGGGACGCCGGTGCTCGGCTTCACCTTCTCCCTGCCGGGGCACGGACGGGTCGGATTCGCATGCATCGCCGTCCTGCTTGCGGTCGCGGGCCTGGCGATCCGGCCGTCGATGCTCCCGATGCTGCGCGCCCACTGAACAGGTCGACCCGGGAGGGCGTGTTCGTCCTAGCCATCGTTCTGCGCGATCGCGCGCCGTAGCACGACCGAGAACCACCTGTCGAAGTCGGGGACGTCTTCAGGGGGCAGGTGATCCCGCTGTCTCGACCAGGCGAACGCATGGGCAAACGCGCCGACGCGAAGGGCGAGCGCGAACGTCGTCTCGAGGCCGGGCCCCCAGGGCTCGAGGTACGCGTCGCGCAGCCGAGCAAACGACGCGTCCGTCGGCGGCAGCTTGTTGAACTCTTCCAGGAACCGGTATGTGACGACCAGCGAGGCGAACGGATGCGAGATCGACGAGTCGCCCCAGTCGAGCACGCGCAGGCTCTCGCCGTGTTCATAGACGTTCGCCATGTGGAGGTCGTCGTGCTGGACGGTCTCCGGGATG
>DASUXI010000193.1:0-3033 GCA_036377995.1 Gaiellaceae bacterium | reverse complement strand
CCCGGCTAGATGTGTTCGGGAAGACCGAAGCGGCCGGGCAGCGCGGGGTCGGCAAAGAAGGTGATCTCGTCGACTTTGCTACTGCTCAGGGTGAGCACCACCATGCCCCAGGGCTGCGAGCGTAGGTAGCAGCCGAAGGCCGGCTGGCCGTTGGCGCGGGTCGGGCGTACCTGTAGCGGGGCGCCGCGGGCCGCGGCACCGCGGGCGAGGTACGCGCTGATCGCGTCGTGCCCGATGAGCTGGCCCGGTTGCGGCGGCATGGTCACACGCGCGTCGGGGCTCAACAGAGCTAGGAGCCGCGGCGTGTCGGCAGCTTCAAAGGCGTCGCTGAAGGTGGCGAGGAGGTTTCGTTCGGTCGGCGAGTCGGGCAGCGGCGCCTGCTCTCGTTGGATGGTGTACGAGTCGAGCGTTGTGCGTGCGCGTTGGAGCGCGGCTTTGACCGACTGGGGCGTCGTCTCGAGGATCGAGGCGGCTTCGTCGGTGTGGAAGCCGAGCACGTCGCGCAGCACGAGCGCTGCGCGCTGCTTCGAAGGCAGTTGCTGTAGCGCGACGATGAAGGAGAGCTGGATCGCTTCGCGCTGCTCGTAGCGTGCGTCGGGTCCGGGAGCGGGATCCGGAAGCGCGCTGTCCGGGTACGGCTCGAGCCAGCTGGGCTCGACGGCGGGGCGGGTTCTTGACGGTCTCATGGTGTTCTCCGTGGCGGGGCGGCGCCCGCGTTCGCGAATTGCGTTGAGACTGCGGTTGGTAGCGATCCGGTAGAGCCAGGAGCGCAGCGACGCCCGCTCCTCGAAGGAGTCGAGCCCGCGCCAGGCGGCGAGCAGTGTTTCCTGGACGAGGTCCTCGGCGTCCTGCACCGAGCCGAGTAGCCGGTAGCAATGCAGCTGAAGCTCGCGCCGGAACGGCTCGACCAACGACGCGAACGCGCGTTCGTCGCCTCCCTTCGCCCGCTCGAGATCGACGGCCATCGCATCAATGACACCACTTCTGTCGGAAACGGACCGCGGTCCGTTTCGCGGCATCACGGTGTCTTTGACGTCGTGAGCAGCGCATTCGCACGTGTGGTCGCCCTCTGGCGTACCGGTCTGCCGAAGCCCGTCCTCGCTCTTCAGGGCGGCTGGGCGCTCAACAACGTCGGCACCGGACTGATCCTTCCCTTCGAGATCATCTACCTCCACGCGGGCCGCGGCTTCTCGACGGCGACCGCGGGGCTGGTGGTGGCGACCGTCATGGGCACGGCCTCAGTGGTGACCCTCCCTTCGGGGGCGCTCCTCGATCGTTTCAGCGCGAAACGGCTCCTGATCGCGGGCAGCGTCTTGAACGCACTCGGCTACGGGGGCCTTGCGTTCGTCGACCGTCCTTGGGAAGGCTTCGTCTGCTCGGCCGTCGGCGGGGCCGGCTTCGGATTGGTGGGAGCCGCCGGGCAAGTCCTGACAATGACCCTGGTCGCGGCGGACCAGCGCGCCGCATCGACCGCGCTGCGACGAGTCGCGGGCAACTTCGGTCTCGGCCTCGGCGCGACGGTTGCAGGCTTCATCGTCGCGGCCACCCATCATCACCTCCAGGCGTTCCAAGTCCTCTACCTCGCCGACGCGGTCTCGTTCGTCGCCTTCGCGCTGGTCGTGCTCGTCTGGATCCCGGATCCCGGCCGCGCGGACGCTCCGTCGGCGAGCGACGGCGCACGCGGTTTCCGAGCTGTTGCCCGGGATCGGCTCTTGCTCGGCCTGGTCGCGGGAAACCTCGCGTTTGTGATGATCGGCGGCGCGTTCTTCTCCTTCATCCTTCCGCCGTTTGCGGAGGCGCATACACCTGTCGGGCCGGTTGGGATCGGTGTCGTCGTGTTCATCAACACCTTCTTCATCGTCGTCGCGCAGGTACCGGCCACCCGGGTGGTGGCGCGGATGCGCCGCACTCACGCCTTGTTCGCCACCGGCGTCGTATTCGCAGTCGGCCTGCTCGCGGTCCTGCTCGCAACGCTCACGCACTCGACGCTCGCCGCCACCGCCGTCTTGGCCGTCGTCGCGATCCTGATCGCGATCGCTGAGTGTGGCCAGTTCATCGTGCTCGGCCCGCTCGTCGCGGAAATCGCGCCGCCGCATCTGCTCGGCCGCTACATGTCGCTCTACCAGCTCAGCTTCATGGTCGGAGTGGCGCTCGGCCCCGCGGTCGGCGGCGTGCTGCTCGGAACGTCACCCAACATCATCTGGTGGGGCGGCGCCTTCGCAATGGCACTGACCGGAGTCGGCTTCCTTCGACTCGGAAACCGGATACCCGACCCCCTCTTGCCGACAATAGCCCCGCCGCTGCAGGCCGCGTCAGAGGCCACCTGATCCGCCGACTGCCGGCCGGTTACCCAACCCTGACCGACTCCACTTCGAGGAGGCCCCCATCCATGAAAGCTCTTGTTAGCTCTGACAAGCTCCCCGCTCCGGCCGGGCCGTATTCACCGGGTCTGACGGTCGGTGAGTGGATCTTCCTGTCCGGCCAAGGCGGCTTCGATCCGAACACGGGCAAGGTGGTTAGCGACGATCTGGTCGAACAAACCGAGCAGACCTTCAACAACATCGAGACCGTGCTCGAGGCCGCCGGAGCATCGATCGACGACGTCATTTCGTGCCTTGTTCACCTCGTCGACCTGGCTGATTTCCCCGCGTTCAACGCGGTCTACGAGCAGAAGTTCACGGGGGTGAAGCCGGTGCGGACAACGGTGCGCGCGGACCTCGTCGCCGGCCTACTCATCGAGATCACCGTGGTCGCTCGAGCTTCCTAGCCGAGTGATGGAGTTCGCCGCCATTCGAGGTCGCAGCTCTCCGATTCGATCGGAGTACACAACACTGACGCCCTAAGGAGGGAGAACTGATGAGCGCGTATTCGATCGTGAACCTGAAAGAGGACGTCGAGGACTCTATGGGCGAGCGCGCGCCGGGGATCGAGGGGCGGTTCGCGCGCAAGCAGCTCGACTCCGAGCACCTTGGAATCTCCTATCTGCGGTATAGCCCCGGCGTCCGCTCACCTTCGGCGCATAGCCACCGCGAA
>DASUXI010000192.1:0-3479 GCA_036377995.1 Gaiellaceae bacterium | reverse complement strand
CCCGAACCAGTCGGTCGTCGCCCCGCTCTCGGGCTCGAAATCGAGCGCCGACACCGGGCCGTCGGCGCGGATCCGTTCGAGCACCCGCTCGGCTACCTCGGCGTTCTCGGCGAGGATGCGCGGCGCATTCCGGCTCAGGGTTCCGCGGAACCAGGCGAACTCGCTCGCCGGGACGAGGGAAAGCCCCTTGTTGTACGCCTCGAAGATCGTTCGGCGTTCGTAGAGCAGGTCGCACCAGGCGGGGTCGTAATCGGCGACCCGCGCGTGCAGCACGAGGTCGTGGCTCCGACCGGCAACCGCGAGCGGATCGAACTGGATCGAGCCGAGCTTGCGGAAGACCTCGAGCACGGCCTCGAGGCCTCCCTCGAGAGATCGCGCCGGCGCGAGGAAATGCCGTGCGACGAGGAAACGGCGCGCGGCCTCGGCGGTGACCCTCATCCGGAGGACGCTAACCGGTCACTGCTCGGCCTGATTTCTTCGCGAATTCTCATCTACCCCCGGTACGGTGCTCAGATGATCGAGGCGCGCGGGCTGACGAAGGATTACGGCGCGAAGCGTGCCGTCGACGATCTCACGTTCACGGTGCGGCCGGGAGTCGTGACCGGCTTCCTCGGGCCGAACGGCTCGGGCAAGTCGACGACCATGCGGTTGATCCTCGGGCTCGACCGGCCGACGGCGGGCGATGTCAGCGTGGACGGTCGGCACTACCGCGAGCTGAAGGCGCCGCTGCACGAGGTCGGGGCCCTGCTCGAGGCACGTTCTGTCCACGGCGGCCGTTCGGCGTACAACCATCTGCTCGCGCTGGCGCAGACGCACGGGATCCCGAAGCGGCGCGTCGCGGAGCTGATCGACCTGGTCGGGTTGCACGAGGTGGAGAGGCAGCGGGCGGGGCAGTTCTCACTGGGGATGGGGCAGCGGCTGGGGATTGCGGTCGCGCTGCTCGGCGATCCGCAGACGTTGCTGCTCGACGAGCCAGTGAATGGGCTCGACCCGGAGGGGATTCACTGGATGCGCAACCTGCTGAAGGGTCTTGCCGGCGAAGGCCGCACGGTCTTCGTCTCCTCGCATCTGATGAGCGAGATGGCGTTGACGGCCGATCACCTGATCGTGATCGGGCGCGGCCGCCTGATCGCCGACATGGGCGTCGACGAGTTCATCGCGGGCGCGTCCAAGCAGCGCGTCCGCGTCCGCTCGCCGCAGGCCGACGTCCTGCGCGGAGTGCTCGCCTCATCCGGTGTGAACGTTCGCGCCGTCGAGGACGGTGCGCTCGAGGTGCAGGGGCTCGCTGCGGAGCGGATCGGGGATCTCGCCTTCGCGAACCGGATCACGATCCACGAGCTGACGCCGCAGCAGGCATCGCTCGAGGAGGCGTTCATGGACCTGACGCGGGACGATCTCGAGTACCAAGCGCACGGGCTCGAGGAGGTCGCATGAGTGCTCTGCCCCACGTGGCTGGGCTGCCACGGCTGGAGCGCGGCGGGCGCCTCACCCTGCCACGCGTGCTCCGCTCGGAGTGGACGAAGCTACGCTCGGTCCGCTCGACAGTCTGGTCACTGCTGGCGGCCGTCGTCCTCACGATCGGCCTGCCCTCCCTCTTCGCGGCGATCCTCGCCAACCGGTGGGCTCACTTGAGCCTGCGCGAGCGCGCCGGTCATCGCCACCATCCGCTCGACGTCGCCCTCGCCGGCGTCAACATCTCGCAGCTCGCGATCGCGGTGCTGGGGATACTCGTCATCACGGGCGAGTATTCGACCGGGATGATCCGGGCCAGCTTCACCGCGGTGCCGCGACGCCTACCGGTCCTCGCGGCCAAGACCGTCGTGTTCGCGGTCGTCGCCTTCCTGCTCATGCTGCCGTCGGTCGTCGCGGCCTTTTTCGCGAGCCAGGCGCTGCTCGCGCGTCACGACATTCTCCAGATCTCCTTCTCGCAGGCCGGCGTTGCCCGTGCGGTCGTCGGCTCGGCGCTCTACCTCACGGTCGTCGGCATCTTCGCGCTCGGCATCGGTGCGATCGTCCGCAACACCGCCGGCGGGATCGCCACCTTCGTCGCGCTGATGTTTGTGCTGCCGCCGCTCATGAACGTGCTCCCGCAGAGCTGGAACGACGCGATGACTCCCTACCTGCCCGACAGCGCCGGCCGCGCAGTCTTCGCGCTCACCACCGGCGCGCACTCGCTCGCACCCTGGACGGGCTTCGCCCTCTTCTGCGGCTACGCCGCGGTCGCCCTCGCGCTCGCCGCCGTCCTGCTCGCACGGCGAGACACCTAGTAGCGGCTAGGGGTGGTTGTCGCGCGGATCCCAGAGCGGGATCGCTGCGGTCTCGGCATATGCCATCCCGTGTGGATAGCTGATCAGCTCGACGTCGGTTCCGAACGGGTCGTGGAAGTAGTTGATCGACTGGCCGGCCGCGGGGCCGTCGGTCAGCGTGACCGGGCCGAAGAGCTTCGTTCCTGCCTTCGTCTGCAGGTACTCGACTCCCTTGTCGATGCGGCGGACGTAGAAGGCGATGTGGTGGCCGCCCCAGTCGGAGTTTCGCCGGAACACTTGATTCTGGTCCGGCGCCGTGTACTGGAAGAGCTCGATATTCGGCCCATCGCCGCCGCGGAGCATGCGGATCTGCTGCACGACCGCGCGGGGGTTCACGTCGACGAGTTGCGTCATGAAGTCGCCGGTCGGATCGCTGAACGGCCCGAATGTGAGCGGGTTGCTGAAGCCGAGCTTCTGCTCGAGCCACGCGGCAGCCACGTCGAGGTTCGGAACGGTGATGCCGATGTGGTCGATGCCGAGCAGCCCGGGAACCTTCGTGACGACGGAGTCCGTCCCGTTCAGCTTCGGCGACCAGAGCGGCTTCACGCTCGGCACCTGGTAAGCCATCCCGTCGGGGTAGCTGATGAACTCGATGTAGCCGCCCCAGGGCGTCTGGAAATACTGGATCGTCTGGCCTGCCGCCGGTCCCTGAGCGAGCGTGAACGGGCCCGCCGGCATCTTGCGAACGCCCTTCCCGACCATGTACTCGACCGCGGTGTCGATGTCCGTGACGTAGAAGGCAACGTGATGGCCGGACCAGTCGGAGTTCTTCGGCATGTCCTGCCGCTGCCCGTCCGGCGCGGTGTACTGGAACAGCTCGATGTTCGCGCTGTGGCCGATGCGAAGCATCGTGATCTGGTCGATCGACGCCGTCTGCGCGACGTCGACGACGCTCGCGACGAATGGCCCTGCCGGGAACGGGCCGAACGTCAGCGGCGCGGCTGCGCCCAGCACGTCCTCGAACCACTCGATTGCCTGGTTGATGTCGGGCACGGTGATGCCGACGTGGTCCAGGCCCACGAGCCCGAGCTCCCAGCCGCCGACGCCCGCGAGCGCTCGCCCGGCGGCGGCCTGCGCCCCGGCGGCGCCGACGAGCGGAGCGGCTACCGCCGCGCCCAGCGCAGCAGCGCCTTTCGTCAGAAACTCTCCGCGTCGCATTCTCACGTCGTCAGT
>DASUXI010000191.1:0-2356 GCA_036377995.1 Gaiellaceae bacterium | reverse complement strand
GATGCCGGACGAGCCGTTGACGAGGAGGTTCGGAAACCGCGCCGGCAGGACCGTCGGCTGACGCCGCGACTCGTCGTAGTTCGGCTCGAAGTCGACCGTGTCCGCATCGATGTCTCGCAGTAGCTCCGTTGCCATGCGTGAGAGGCGACACTCCGTGTAGCGCATGGCCCCTGCCGGATCGCCGTCGACGGAGCCGAAGTACCCCTGGCCGTCGACGAGCGGGTAACGCATAGAGAACGGCTGCGCCAGCCGCACGAGGGCGTCGTAGATCGCGGCATCGCCGTGCGGGTGGTAGTTGCCCATCACGTCACCGACGACACGGGCGGACTTGCGTGTCGGGCGGTTCGGCTGCAGGCCAGCCTCGTGCATCGCGTAGAGCACACGGCGATGGACGGGCTTGAGGCCGTCGCGCACGTCCGGCAGTGCACGGCTGACGATCACGCTCATCGCGTAGTCGAGGAAGCTCGTGCGGACCTCCAGGTCGAGCTCGCGCGTCTCGACGCGGCCCATGCCGAGCGGCTCGCCGGTCAGGTCAGACATGGGTTGCCTCTCGCAACGAGCGTGCTGTTTGCAGCGCGCGGGAGGGTGCGGGCGGCGCGGGAGTCGACCCTAAACATCGAGGTTCTTGACGTCGAGTGCGTTCTGCTCGATGAACTCACGTCGCGGCTCGACCTCGTCGCCCATCAATCGCGAGAACCAGAGGTCGGCTGCGGCGGCGTCCTCGACGTCGACCCTGATCAGCATGCGCCTGTTCGGATCCATGGTCGTCGCCCAGAGCTCTGGCGCGTTCATCTCGCTGAGACCCTTGAAGCGCGTGATCTGGATACCGGTCTTCGCAAGCGTCAACGCGGCGTCGCGAAGCTCCTCGAAGGTCGGCGCCTCCATGGTCTGCTTCCCGTACCTCAGGCTGAACGGCGGCAAGCCACCGACGATCTCCGCCAGACGCGCGTAGGTCTTGCGCACCCGGTCGTAGATCGGCGACGCGAATAGTTCGGCCGGCACGATCACCTGGCGCATTGCGCTCGTCTCCAGCTCCACGATGCGGACCCGCAGCGCCTCGGCGTCGGCCTCGGGCTCGAGCGCATAGCCGTTCGCGGAGGCGGCCGCGATCACCCCCGCCGCTTCCGCTGGCGAGTTGGCGTCGGACTCGACGAGACGGTGTGCGAGGACGAAGTCGGCGGCCTGCGGGCCGAAGTCGGAGCGCAGGCGGGCCGCCCACCCCACGTATTCGCTCAGCGTCCGCACGAACCGCGAGTACCGGGTCGCGGTGAACTTCACGGCGGACGCTCCCCTCGCCTCGACCTCGAGCGCGCCGAACCGCTCACGCACGAGCAGCTCCTCGAGCTGCGAATCCTTCTCGAGGTAGTTCTGCTGGTTGCCGAGCCGGGCGAGGTAGAGCGGCGGCACCGCGATGTAGACGTAGCCCCGCTCGAACAGCTCCGGCATGTGCCGGTAGAGAAACGTCAGCACGAGCGTCCGGATGTGCGCGCCGTCGACGTCGGCGTCGGTCATGACGATGATCCGGTGGTAGCGGAGCTTCGCGATGTCGAACTCCTCGCCGATCCCGGTGCCGATCACCTGCACGAGCAGCTGCACCTCGGTGTTCGACAGGACCTTGTCGATGCGGTTCTTCTCCGAGTTGATGATCTTCCCGCGCAGGGGAAGGATCGCCTGGTTCGACTTGTCGCGCGCATCCTTCGCCGCGCCTCCGGCCGAGTTGCCCTCGACGATGAACATCTCCGCGAGCTCGGGGTCGCGCACCTGGCAGTCGGCGAACTTCTTGGCGATCTCTCCGCCGAACGCCCCCTTGCGGCGCGTCAGCTCACGCGCCTTACGCGCTGCCTGCCGGGCGCGTGATGCCGAGATCGCCTTCTGGATGATCTGCTTCGCGTCGGTGGGGTTCTCCTCGAGGAACTCCGAGAGCCTGGAATTGACGGTCGACTCGACGAAGCCCTTCACCCAAGGGTTCCCGAGCTTCGTCTTCGTCTGCCCCTCGAATTGCGGGTCCTGCATCTTCAGGGACACGACCGCCGCGAGGCCCTCGCGAACGTCCTCGCCTTCGAGGTTGTCCTCTTTCTCCTTCAGCAGCCCCATGTCGCGCGCGACCTTGTTCAGGGTGCGCGTCAGGGCGGCGTTGAACCCGGAGAGGTGCGAGCCGCCTTCGTGCGTGTTGATGTTGTTCGCGAACGTGTAGACCGACTCCTGGTACGACGAGTTCCACTGCATCGCCACCTCGACGGCGCCCTTCTCGTTCTCGCCCTCGAAGTAGACGATGTGCTTGTGGATGGAGTCCTTCGAGGTGTTGACGTGGGCGACGAAGTCCCTGATACCGCCCTCGTAGTGGAACTCGACGTGC
>DASUXI010000190.1:0-16869 GCA_036377995.1 Gaiellaceae bacterium | reverse complement strand
CCTGGACGCCGACCTCGCAGACGATCCCTCGCGAGCCACTGAGCGCGTGCTCGAGGCGATCCTCGAGCTCGGCCAGGTACGCGTCGAGTCCCGGCGCGGCCCTGATCTCCGTCAGAGCGCTCATTCGGCCTCCGCCGTGTGGAGAGCGACGATTCCGCCCGCGAAGAGCCGGATCCGAACATCCCCGAGCCCGGCCGTCTCCATCAGCTCCCGCAGCTCTTCGGGGCCGGGAAAGCGCCGCACGCTCGCGGGCAGGTACGTGTACGCAGAGCCACCTGGAAGCAGCTTGCCCAACAGTGGCACCACTCCGTCGAACCAGAGCCTGTAGAAGGGGGCAAGCAGGCCGCGCGGGCGCGTGATCTCGAGGATCGCGAGCCGGCCGCCGGGCCGAAGGACGCGCCGCAGCTCCGACAGTCCGCGGGCGAGGTCGTCGACGTTCCGGACGCCGAAGCCCACCGTGGCCGAGTCGAAGGTCGCGTCGTCGAAGGGCAGGGCCAGCAGGTCGCCCTCGACCCACTCGAGCCCGGGCGCCTTGCTACGGGCCCGTTCGAGCATGGCGGTCGAGAAGTCGACGCCCGTGACACGTCCCCCGGCGCGCGCGGCCGCGACGGCGAGATCGCCGGTCCCGCAGCACGCGTCGAGGACGGCGTCGCCGGGCCGGACGACCGTCTCGGCCGTCAGGCGCCGCCAGCGGCGGTCGAGGCCCCCGGTCATGACGTGGTTCATCGCGTCGTAGACCGGGGCGATCCGGTCGAACATGGTCCGGACGCCGTCGGCGGGCAGGCTTCCGGTCTCAACGCTCATGCCGAGCCCCAGCGTTTCACCAGCTCGACGTCGAGGCCGAGCTGGTCGAGCGTCCGGCCCACGATGAAGTCGACGAGATCGTCCACCGACGCCGCGCCGTGGTAGAAGCCCGGCGCCAGGAAGAGGACGGTCGCGCCCGCTTCCTTGACGGTGAGCATGTTGCGCAGATGAATCGTCGAGAGCGGCGTCTCGCGTGGCATGAGCACGAGCCGGCGCTCCTCCTTGAGCGCGACCGACGCCGCCCGGTGGATGAGGTTCGACATCGCACCGGACGCGATCGTCCCGAGCGTCCCCATCGAGCAAGGGCAGACGACGTAAGCATCGACCCTCGCCGACCCGCTGGCGTAAGGGGCCTTCCAGTTGTTCGGCTCGTAGACCGTGACGTTGCCCCCGTGAGCGGCCTCGAGCAGCCTTGCCAGTGTCTCGTCCCGAGAGAGGCGCGGATTCTCGTACAGCTCGGTCGCGAGCACCTCGATCCCAGCGCTCGACGCGCAGATTCCGAGCTCGACGTCGGCTGCGGCCAGGGTCTCGACGAGGCGGGCCGCGTACGGCGCGCCCGATGCACCGGTTATGCCGAGGAAAACGCGCATGGGCGCGCCAACTTACTTTGGCCCCTTGGAGGCGAGGAGAAACGCCGCCAGTTGCGCGAGCTGGTCGTTCGAGAACCCGAACTTCGGCATCACGTTGTTGCCGAATTTCGACGGGTCGGCGATGTAGTGGGTGAAGAAGTCCTTGTTCCGGCCCTTCGACCCCTCGGCGCTGAGATCGGGCGCGCCCTGGTTCGAGCTGCCGGTGCCGAGGTAGGTGTGGCACGCGGTGCAGCCGGAGCTGGCGAAGATCTTCGCGCCTGCGACGGCGTCCTGGTTCGACTCGAAGCCCTGGCGTGCGGCCCAGGTCGGCACGGCCTGGACGACCTCGCTCGCGAGCGCTTCCTTGGCCGTTGCTCCCTTGTAGGTGAGGACTCCCATCGAGATCGCCACGAGCACGGCGGCGAGGATCGCCACGGGGCGTCGGCTGAGGCGCCGCTCACGGCGGCGGTCGAAGAACGGCAGCATGAACGCGATCACGAGCGCGATCGTCGGAATGCCGATCGTGCCGAGGATGACCGAGGCGGGCCACTTGAAGATCCGAAGCAGATAGAAGAGGAAGTAGAAGTACCAGTCGGGCCTCGGCACGAAGTTCGTCGTTCCCGGGTCGGCCGGCTCCGAGTAGCGCGGGCCGAGCAGGCACGAGTCGCCGCTGCCGCACGTCTTCGGATCATGGCCCGACGTGAAGTACCAGACGCAGGCCAAGCCGATGATCACCGACACGACGACGAGGCTCATGACCGTGTCGTGGAACATCGCGTACGGGAAGAAGGGCTTCCCGCGCTTCGCGACGTCGTCCTTGTAGCGCTTGTGCTCGGCGCGCCACTCGTCCATCGTGGCCACTACGAGGTTCCCTCGTTTCCGCGCGGCGCCGGGCGCGTCAAACCGCTTCGCCCGTTCGTGACCTCCTCTTCCCGATCGGCCCAGTCCGAGCCCGCCGCCTCGCTCGACCAGGGCGGGGAGGTCACCCCAAGTCGGACGACGAGATAGAGGTGCAGCCCGATCAGCCCGAAGATCAGGCCGGGGATCAGGAGCATGTGCATCGAGTAGAAGCGCGCGAGGGTCTCACTCCCGATCTCGGCGCCGCCTCGTAAGAAATCGGCAAGGAACGGCCCGAGGATCGGCGCCGTCCCGTTGATGTTGATGCCGACGACCGTCGCCCAGTACGCCGTCTGGTCCCAGGGCAGCAGGTAGCCCGTGAAGCCCTCGAGCATCCCGACCGCGAGGAGGCTCACTCCGATGATCCAGTTGAGCTCGCGCGGATACTTGTAGGCGCCGAACAGGAACACACGCGCCATGTGGAAGAACATCAGGATGATGAAGACGCTGGCGCCCCACTTGTGCATGCCGCGGACGAGCCAGCCCAGGGTGACGTCGTTCGTGATGTGCTGGATCGACTGATACGCGCTGTTCGGGTCCGGCTTGTAGTACATCGCCAGGATCACCCCGGTCAGCGCCTGCACGAGGAACGCCGTCAGGGTTGCCGAGCCGAGCGTGTGGAACCAGTTGGTGTCGCCCGGGACCTTGCGGAAGAGGAAGTACTTGATGCCGCCGACCAGGCCCGAGCGCTCCTCGAGCCAGTCGATGGGGTAGTTGATCGCAGCCTCGAGCTTCTGGTGGCGCGCGGGTTTCCTGGCGGAGGCCATGCGCTCGTGCCCTAGTGCGGCGGCTGCAAGGGGTAGAGGATCTGCTCCAAGCCGTCGATGTGCTGGCCGGGGCCGGTGAGCCGATACTTCTGAATGCGCGCGTCCTTGCCCTCGCCGGTCACCTTCAGGACGCTGTACGGCTTGCCGAGCACGAGGTGCCCGTTCATGATCGCGTACTCGTATCGGTCGAGCCCCCGGACCGGCGGGCCCGAAGTGCGATTCCCCTCTGGGCTGTACTGGCCGCCGTGGCACGGGCAGCCGAAGCCTCCGGCCGGGATGGTGGGGATGAGTGTGATCCTCTGGCCGGCCGGGCCGCTGACCTCTTTCCTCTGGTTGTCCTGGATCGGGCCGTTCGGCTGCACGGGGCAGCCGAGGTGAGCACAACGGTTGGAGATGATCGTGAAGCTCGGCTCGCCGTTCAGCAGGCCGTTGTTGCGGATGTAGGCCGTGCGGTGCGAGACCTCACCCTGGTCGGGGTGCATGAAGAACGAGGTCACGAACCACTTCCCTTCCGGGAAGTTGTCGAGCGACCCGAGGTCGACGGTGGGGTATCCCTGCCCCTTGAAGGCCGGCACGACCATGAAGCCGATCGCCGGCACGGTCACGAGACCGCCGATCACGCCGCCCAGGCCGAGCGTCGCTCCCTCGAGGAAGCGGTTCCGCGGGAACCGCTCACCGAGGACCGTTCGCGGGGCCACTTCCTCCTCCTGAGAGGCAGCGACGGCCGCCGGCTCCACCGGCTCTCCCCGCTCGGGCTCGATGGGCTCGGGCTCGCCGCGGTAGTCCTTCGTCGCGTCACGCGCCCAGAGGAAGCCGAACAGGACGGCGACGGCGCCGCCGATCGAGGCCACGAGCTTCGGGTTGACGATCAGGCCGACGAGCACGCACGCGATTCCCGCTGCGAAACCGATCGGATAGAGCGACGGGCCCGGTAGGTGCGGCCGCCTGCCGTGCCTGTCTTCCGTCACCGCCCCTTCACCGTGTGGGTCACCACTTGTTGATTGAACCCCTGTCTCGCTCGGCCTGTCAACGACGTAACAATCGACGCAACGGCGGACTCTGACGGATTCGCCCGTTCTCTGCAGAGGAATCGATCGGGATGCCGTACTCGGGCCAGCGGGTGTCGACGAGGTCCTTGACCTCCCGGGTCATCTCGATCTCCGGCGGCCATTCCCGGGCGCCCTCGTCGGGACCCTTGTGTGTCGCGTCGATCCCGATCTTGCCACCGTAGAACTGGCGGGTCGGGGCGTGGTCGAGATGGTCGAGCGGTCCCTCGGTGAGCAGCACGTCCCGGGCCGGATCGACGTTCGCCCCGACGCGGAACATCACTTCCCCGTAGTCGTGCACGTCGACCCACTCGTCGACGACGACGATCGACTTGGTGAGGCTGAGCATCCCGAGCCCCCAGATCGCGTGCATGACCTTCTGGGCGTGGCCCGGAAAGGCCTTGCGGATCGAGACGATGCAGCAGTTGTGGAACGCGCCCGCGACCGGCAGGTCGTAGTCGACGATCTCCGGGACGGTCATCCGGATCGCCGGCAGGAAGATCCGCTCCGTTGCCTTGCCGAGCCACGCGTCCTCCGCCGGCGGCTTGCCGACGACGATCGAGGGATACACGGCATCGCGCCGCATCGTCATCGCGGTCAGGTGGAAGACCGGAAACGGTTCGGGCGGCGTGTAGTAGCCGGTGTGATCGCCGAACGGGCCTTCCTCGACGAGCTCGTCCTTGTCGACGTACCCCTCGAGGACGATCTCGGCGGAAGCCGGCACCTCGAGGTCGACCGTCTTCGCGCGCACGAGCTCGACCGGGTCACCCCGCAGGAAGCCGGCGAGCATGAACTCGTCGATGTGCTTCGGCAGCGGGGCGGAGGCGGAGTACGCAGTGATGGGGTCGAGGCCGAGCGCGACGGCGACCTCGATCCTGCCGTCGGTCGCGAGGTAGTCGGCGCGGCCGTCCTTGTGGATCTGCCAGTGCATCGCCGTCGTCCGCGGTCCGAGCTTCTGCAGCCGGTACATGCCGACGTTGCGCGTGCCGGTGCGTGGGTCCTTTGTGATGACCGCCGGCAGCGTGATGAACGGCGCCGCATCTCCGGGCCAGCACTTCTGGATCGGCAGCAGGTCGAGGTTGGCGTCGTCGCCCTCGAGAACGATCTCCTGGGATGCGGCGCGCCTGACCGTCTTTGGGCGGGAGTCGGCGATCGACTTGAGCTTCTGCAGCCCGCGCACCTTGTCGACGAGACCCGCGGGGGGCTGCATCTCGAGCACGTCGCTGAGCTTCGTCGCGACCGCGTCGAGCGAGGGTGCGTCGAAGGCGAGGCACATTCGCCGCTCGGTGCCGAACTGGTTGATCAGGAGCGGCAGCGTCGAGCCCTTGACGTGCTCGAACAGCAGCGCTGGGCCGCCCGCCTTCACGGTGCGATCGACGATCTCGGTGATCTCGAGCTCCGGATCGACGTCGGCCCCTACGCGGACGAGCTCGCCCTCGCGCTCGAGCAAGGCGACCCAGTCACGCAGATCTCCCGGCGGCGCCATCGCGGGTCAGTCTACGACGAGTGTTGGAGCGCGGTGGGGCCGGCCCGAGGCCGGCCCCACCGCTCGCTGTTACTTCCGCGCGAAGTAGATGAACTGGTCGAACAGGCCTGCTGCGGTCGGATCCGCGTCCCGCATGTCCGTCCACGCCATGTTCGCCTTGCCGTCCGATCCGTAGGCGAGCGCGATGTAGTCGCCGTGGAAGACAGCGCAGGTCATACAGTCCGGCACCCCAGCCTGGAAGAAGCGCGACTGCGTCGGATGCGACGCGGCCGTGCTGACGACCGTCTTGACGAAGGAGCCGGGCTGGCCCTCCGAGAGCGACGCGTTGTACACGCTCGGCGTCGTCGCCGACCGGTCGTTGTAGATCACGCCGACCTTGCCGGTCGTCGGGCTCACGTCGGCCCACGGGAACCACTGGTCGCTTGCGCTTGTGTCAACCGCGAACGGCCCCGACCAGGACGTCCCGTCGGTCGACGTCATCACGTACACGTTCGTGTTCGTCACGGGCGTCGCCGAGTCGTGCGTCCCGGCGCTGTTGTCCGAGTAGACGAGATAGAGCTTCCCGTCGATCGGGCTGGCGACGATGTTGCCGACCGAGTTCACGCGAACCTGGTAGCCACTCAGGGTCTGGCGACCGTCCGCGTTGAGCGGGTAGTCACGCGCCCCGTCCTCGAGGCCGACGACGAAGCTCGGGCTCGACCAGGTCGCCCCGCCGTTCGTCGACTTGACCACGAGGTACTGGTCGTCGAACTCCTTGGCCGACTCCCAGAGAGCCTGGTTCTGCTCGTTCTGGAAGGCGACGTACACTGTCCCGTTCGGAGCCACCGTCGGCGACGAGAACTGGTTCTCGTCGCACTGGCCGGCCGGCCCGCTGACCTGGAACGTGCAGAGAGCCGAATTAGAACCCGAGATCTCGCGAGCCGGAGTCCAGGTCGCCCCGCCGTTGTCACTCTGGGACTCGAAGATCGCCGAAGAGGCGTACGCGCCGTCGTGTGACTCGAACTTCGTCCACGTGAGGTACGCCCGGCCGTAGAACTGCGACGCCGGGTTGTTGTCGACGGTGATCCATTCCTTGTCGTTGAAGAACTGCGTCTTGCTCAGGTCGCAGCCGATCCCGTCGTCGACCTTCACCGGAATCTCCCACGTCAGGCCGCCGTCTCGCGAGATCGAGACGACCACGTCCCCGTCGCAGGCCTGAGTCCCGTTCGCGTGCAGCGTCGAGTAGCTCAGGGAGGAATGAAGTGCCACGCCGTGCTTCCGGTCGAACACGGTCACGGGATCGCTCCCGGTCTTGTTCGCGTTCTCGCGCGACATGTTCCCGGTCTGCCAGTGGGCGCCTCCGTCGAAGGTCGTGTAGAACTGGTCGCAGCAGGTTCCGAAGTCGTTCGAGCTCGCGATCATGTGGTTCGGATTGACGGGGTTGACCCCGATCTGCGGCTCGTTGTTCGGGAACGGGTCGTCGCAGTCGAGCTTCGTGTTCGGCCCGGTGGCCGTCACGGAGCATTCGATCTGCGAGAACGGCCCGTGCTGCTTGTCGAAGCCCGCACCCTGAACAGAGCGCTTCCCCGCCATCCCCTTCGGAAAGTCGATCTCGGCTCCGACGCTACCGGCGACAAAGAACGCCAAGAGCGCGAAGGCGCAAGGCAAAACCAACCATCTGCGCATACGAATCCTCCCCCTCGTCCGAGCGGCGCCGCCCCACACCGCGCTGCTGTCGCCGGGAGGGTACGCCCGGCGGGACCTGCTGTCTACCTCCGCCGGTGGCGCAGCCAGTGCATCGTCTGGCCGAGAGCGATCACGCTGATGAAGACGAGGCCGACGATGAGCATGCCCGTGATGACCTTCTTGCCCTCGGTGGCGGCGTCGTCCGTGGCGACGAACCAGTGGAGCGCTGCGAGCATCACGGCGACTTTAACGCAACCGCTCTCTATGAGCAGCGAGCGCCGCGTCGACCGCCGCGTCGCCCGCGCGGGCACGCGCAAACCGATCGAGGGGGCCCGGGTCGTTGTCCAACCGGAGCGACGAGCGGCTCTCGTCGAGCTCGCCGCGCCCGAGGGCGCTGGCCGTTGCGGCCCAGGCCGGGCCGTCGCCCGGGATCTCCTCGGCACGCAGGTACGCGCAGAGGGCGATCAGCTCGGCGAGGTCGTTGACGGCGGCGACGCTGCCGACCTGCTCGATCCGGACGAGACCGTGGGCATAGAGGTAGTCGCCGAGTAGGAGCGCCGTGTCCCCGTCCACCGGGCGGAAGAGGCGCGACGCGCCGTAGTGGAGGAGGTATCCCTCGTAGATCGTCTCGATCCCGAGGGCGTAGCGCTCCTCTCCGAGCTGCGAGAAGACGGGCTCGCGCTCCTGGTCGTCGGAGGCGCGCAGGACGGCGGCCCAGAGCTCGCTCTCCCGACCGGCCTCGGCCGCGATCGTCTCCCAGACGTCAGGCGTCGAAGTCGGCAACCGCCTGCACCGTCCGTTCGATCTCGTCGTCGCCGTGCGCGACGGAGAGGAACATCGCCTCGAACTGGCTCGGCGCGATGTAGATCCCGCGGTCCAGCAGGTGGCGGAAGAGCGCCCCGTAGCGCGCGGTGTCGCAGCGTTGGGCGTCGTCGAAGTCGTTGACGGGCCCTCTCGTCATGAACAGGGTCGCCATCGCGCCCACGCGCTGCACGCGACCGTGCGGAGAAAGGCCGGCCTCCAGCCGAACGCCGCGGCGCTCGAGCTCGTCGTAGACGCCCGGGTCGCGGAGACGCCGCAGCACGGAGAGGCCCGCGGCCGTCGCGAGCGGATTCCCCGACAGCGTCCCGGCCTGGTAGACGTCGCCGCTGGGGGCGAGGCGGTCCATGATCTCCGCGCGGCCGCCGAACGCGGCGAGCGGCAGCCCACCGCCGACGATCTTCCCGAGAATGGTCAGGTCGGGAGTGACGCCGAAGCGCTCCTGGGCGCCGCCGCGGGCGACGCGGAAGCCGGTGATCACCTCGTCGAAGACGAGGACCGCGCCCGAGGCGTCGCACAGGCGACGCAGCGCCTCGAGATAGCCGTCGCGCGGAGGGACGACGCCCATGTTCCCGGCGATGGGCTCGACGAGGATCGCGGCGAGTCCCTCCCCATACTGGGCAACAGCGGCGGCCGCGGCGTCGACGTCGTTGAACGGGCACACGATCGTGTCGCTAGTGACCGCGGTCGGCACCCCGGGGCTCGACGGCAGCCCGAGGGTCGCAACACCGGAGCCGGCGCTTGCCAGGAGGGCGTCCGCGTGACCGTGATAGCAGCCGGCGAACTTGACGATGCGGTCCCGCCCGGTGTGGGCGCGGGCCAGGCGCACTGCGCTCATCGCGGCCTCGGTGCCCGAGGACACCAGCCGTACCCGCTCCACCGAGGGCACCGCGTCTACGATCTCGGCGGCCAACTCGACCTCCGCCTCGGTCGGAGCACCGAAGCTCGTCCCCCGGCCTGCCGCGTCGCGCACGGCGGCAACGGTCTCAGGGTCGGCGTGGCCGAAGAGCAACGGCCCCCAGGACATGACCCAGTCGACGAACCGGTTTCCGGCGACGTCCTCGATGTACGCGCCCTCGCCACGGCGGACGAAGATCGGCTCGTCGAGACCGACGGCGCGCATCGCGCGAACCGGCGAGTTGACGCCGCCGGGAATCAGTTCGAGCGCGCGGCGGTAGAGGTCGCTGCGCGTGCTCAGGGCCAGGAGGCGAGCTCCTTCGTCCAGTACGAGACGACGAGATCGGCGCCGGCCCGCTTGATCGCGATCAGCGACTCGCGCGCGGCCTCGCGCTCGTTCATGAAGCCCTTGGCCGCGGCCGCCTTGATCATCGCGTACTCGCCGGAGACGTTGTAGGCCGCGAGCGGCAGCTCGAAGCGATCGCGCGCCGCGCGGATCACGTCGAGGTAGGGAAGCGCGGGCTTGATCATCAGGACGTCGGCGCCTTCCGCGACGTCCTGCTCGCACTCGCGCAGCGCCTCGCGCACGTTGGCGGGGTCCATCTGATAGCCGCGGCGGTCGCCGAAAGCGGGCGCAGACTCGGCCGCCTGGCGAAACGGCCCGTAGAACGCCGAGGCGTACTTCGCGGAGTACGCGATGATCGGCGTGTCGGGAAGCTCGTTGCGGATCGCGCCGACGCGGCCGTCCATCATGTCGCTCGGACAGACAACGTGAGCGCCCGCATCGACGTGACTCACCGCCGTGCGCGCGATCAGCTCGAGCGTGTCGTCGTTGGAGACCTCCCCGTCGCGGATGACGCCGCAGTGGCCGTGAGACGTGTACTCGCAGAGGCAGACGTCGGTGAGCAGCTGGAGACCGCTGCCCCGAAGCGCCCGGAGCGCCCGCTGGACGATCCCGTCTTCGTCGTAGGCGCCGGACCCCTCGTCGTCCTTCTCCTCGGGGATCCCGAAGAGGATCACGGCGCGCACGCCGAGACGCGCGAGCTCCTCCGCCTCCGCGGCGACGGACTCGACCGAGTGCCGCGCGAGCCCCGGCAGGTCGGCGTTCGCCAGCGCCGCCGGGCCGACGAAGAGCGGCATGACGAACTCGTCGAGGTCGAGCCGGGTTTCGCGGACGAGGCTCCGGAGGCCGCTCGTCCGACGCAGCCGGCGCAGCCGGGTGACCGGGAACGTGCTCACGGGGTACAGCCTAGACCGGGACGATGACCCGGTTGTGGACGTGTTGCGACGAAATCGGCGCACTACCGGGGTCAGAGCCCGTTACGAACATTTCACATCCACCATGCGCCTCAGGTCAGCAGGCGCCGGGTCGCCACTCGGGCGAGGCCGCCGAAGACGAGCCCGAGGCCTGCCAGCCAGGCCAGCTCGCGGCCCACCGTCCTCCACGGGCTCGCGTCGTAGAGCGCCGACGCGAAGTAACGCGCCGCGTGCACGAACGGGAGGCCATTGCTGAGCCAGCCCGCGACGGGCACGACCTCGCGCGGGACGAGGCCGAGGAAGACGATCGGCATGACCACGAGCACCGCGACGAGCGACGCGGCGCGCGTCTCCCGAGCCAGAGCGCCGAGCAGCGCGCCGAGCGCTCCAAGCGCGCCGCCGGCCAGCAGCAACCCGACGGCCAGGAGCGGCAGACGGTCCCAGGGCTGTCCGCCGACGACACCACCGAGCTCGACGATCACGCCGAAGACCGTCGCGATCGCGAGGCCGAGCGCGAGCGCGACGACCGCGGCGAGCGCAGCCTTCGCCGACACGAGCTCCCCCATCGTCACCAACCCCCGCCGCAACCGGCCGATCGCGTTCTCATCGCGTTCGCTCGCCGTTGCTCCTGCCGCGAGCAGTAGGGCGAGGAAGGTGACGGTCAGCGCGAGCGCGTACGCCTGCACCTGTGCGGAGAGCAGTGAGCTGCGGGACTTCTCCCGGGCGCGCTCGAGCCGAATGGGGTTGGCGGTCGAGGCGAGCAGGTCCCCGGTTTGAGCGAGCGCGACACCGGCGATGCGCGCGAACTCCGCGATCTGCCGCCGCTCAGGGCTCCGCGGAAGCCGGGCAAGCAGGGCATGCATCCGCGCCAGTCCGAGGACGTCGTACATCCGCCCGCCGAACCGGGCGTGGCCGCCGTCGAGAATCAACCGGACAAAGTTGAGGTCGGTCTCGACGTACGCCCGCTGCAGCCGGCGGTTCAGCTCGTAGACAAGGGCCTGCACCTGTTGCGTCACCCGCGTGGAGATTCCCCCCTTCGTCGTCTGATAGACGAGGCTCGGCGACTGAACGCCGCTCTTCAGATCCGCGAGGAAGCCGGGCGGCACCGTGAGCGTCGCGACGACACGGCCCGTCGCCAGCGCGCGCCGGGCATCCACGGGGCTCATCCTCGTCAGATGGACGTTCTTGCCGACCTCGTCGATCGCATCGCGAATCCGGAAGCGATGGGACCCGATCACGACCTCGGCCGGGAGGTGATCCTCGTCGACGAGCGCGACCCGCGGCTTCGAGCTGCCGTACCCGGCAACCAGGCCGACGAGGCCGGCGACGAGCAGGGGATACACGAGCAGCACCCCGAGGAGGAGCGGCGAGCGCACGAGTACCCGCAGGTCCTTCCGGAGCAGCAGCAGCACGCCCTTCACGCGAAGATCTCCTCGGCGTGCAGGCGGCGGTATTCGGTCGTCGGCCCGAGAAACGAGAGCGCACCACGCTGGAGGACGGCCACCCGGTCGGCGTACAGATCGAGCTCCTCGAGGTTCTGCGTGGCGAACACGACTGAGCCGCCGCCGCCGCGAAGGCCGGTCACGGTCTCCCAGAGCCGGCGCCGCTGCCCTGGGTCGAGCGACGCCGTCGGCTCGTCGAGGAGAAGCACGCGTGGATCGCCGAGAAGCGAGAGCGCGACGTTCAGGCGCTGCCTGTTCCCGACGGAGAGCGTGTCCGCCGGTCGGTCCGGCGGCACGTCGAAGCGCTCGAGCAGGCGCGCCGCCGACCCGGCAGGGTCGCGTTCCCCCTCGAGCCGAGCGAAGAGCTCCAGGTTCTCGCGGGCCGTGAGACGGTCATAGAGCGCGGGACGCTGCGGAACCCAGCCGACCCGGACGTCGTCGACCCGTTCGACGGAGCCACTGCTCGGCTCGAGCGCCCCGGCCAGCAGGGAAAGGAGGGTCGACTTTCCCGCGCCGTTCGGCCCGATCAGCGCGAGCGTCTCACCCACGTGGACGTCGACGTCGGTGGGCTCGAGCCCGATCTGCGTACCGAACCGGCGCGCAACGCCCCGCGCCCGGAGGTACGCGGCGGTCAATGCTGGGACGCAGCCGAAGGGTCGTCGTGGCCGGCTTCTGCGACCGGGCCCTCCGGGGACACGATGCGATCGCCCCAGGACTCCGGCCGGACAGGCCCCTGCACCACCGTGTCCTCGAGCTCGACCTCGACCGGAGGCACGCCGCCCTCCCCCCAGGGCTCGAGCTCCACGCGCTCCGAGAAGAACTCCCAGATGGCACGGCCGGCCGCGAGCAGCGGCAGTGCGACGAAGACGCCGGGCAGGCCGTAGATCTCACCGCCCGCGAGGAGCCCGAAGATCACAAGGAGCGGGTGAAGCCGCAACGCGCTGCCCATGACGTTCGGGACGACGACGTGGCCCTCGATCTGGTGGATGACGAGGAAGAGCAGCACGACCCAGAGCGCGGAGATCGGGTGGACGACGAGCGCGTAGAGCACCGGTGGAATCGCTCCCAGCCACGGGCCGAGGTAGGGGATCAGCTCGGTGATCGCAACCCAGGCGCCGAAGAGCAGCGCGTACTTCTGGCCGTGCGGAAGCCAACCGAGGACGCCGAGCAGCCATAGCCCGACGCCGGCGCTTGTTCCGATGATCAGCGACACCAGCGCCTGGCCCTTGACGTAGCTCGTCAGCGACCGCTCCATCCGCGGCAGTAACGGCATCGACGCCGAATGAGGCGGGAATCGCCGCTCGATCACCCGATCCAGCCGCGGGAAGTCGAGGAGCATGTAGATCGACACCACGAGGATGATGAGCGCGCTGAAGAGCAGCTTTCCGATCGACAGGGCAGCGCCCTCGAGAAAGTTCACGACCTTGTCCGTGTACTTCCCGACATCGTGGCGCCTGATGTCGCGCACGAGCTTGTGCCCGCGCTTCTGGATGTTGATTCCCCCGAGCCGATGCTGGTCGAGCCACTGCTGGAGCAGGTCGACGTCGCGATCCGCTGCGACCTGGCCGGTTCGTCCGTTCACCTTCGTAAAGTAGGAATCGACCCGCTTCGCGGCCGTCTTCGTCTCGTTGACGACCACGGTTCCCACAGCCCCAATGGCGGCGATCAGCGACACCGCGAACACGAGGTACACCAGCGCGACTGCGAAGCCGCGGGGGATTCGCGCCCGCTGCACCATCCGCACTACCGGGTTCAGGAGCAGAGCGATCAGCAGCGCGACGAGGAACAGGAAGACGACGTGACGGACCGCGCCCGCCACCACCCACAGCAGCAGCAGCATGATCGGCAACCCCGTCAGCTGGATCCAGCGCGGAATCTCGATCTTCGCCGCGCGGGCGGGCATGCGGCTGATCGTACAGCGGGCGTCGTACACCTCAGGCCCCCGCGTTGGGAGTGGGACTGGGCCGCCGACGGCAACCTCGCGCTGGACTCTCACAATCTCCGGGTGGAAATCCAGTCATCTCCAATGGTTCCGTTGTCACAAAGTCGGGGTCGGAGCAAGTTGAAGAAAGGACCTGGGTTCGTTACCGTCCCGCAAGTGCCGGCCCCCTCCCGTCGCGGACACGGCGCGCATCGCCCCGTGCGCACTCGGCCTGCCCCCCACCGGGGGCGCCGTCTGATCGTCCTCACGGTCCTGGCCGGCGTCCTCGTCGGGACGCTGCTCGTGACCGCTTTCAGCCAGGGAGCGACCCGCCAGGTCTCGCAGGCACTGCCGGGGCCGGCGAAGCGCCTGCTCCCGGTAGGCCCGCCGACGCCTCTCACGGTCGCCTTGCACGACGGGCTTCGGATCCAGCTCCCGATCGCGCAGAGCCGCGTGACCGCAATCGGCTACCAGGCCTCGGACGACGGCGCGCTCCCCCTGACGCCGCTCGGCCGGCAGGGAAATGCCGGTGCGCTCTCGCGACTCGCCCACTTGATCTTCGGCGGCGGCGGAGGAGGATTCGTCTACTACCAGCTGGGCGGCGGCGAGCGTGACGTGCTCGATGTCGGCGCAAGCGCGGGCACCGACGTCTACGCGCCAGTGGACGGCACGATCGTCGGCATCTCCGACTTCGTCCTGGACGGGCAAACGTACGGATCGCGCGTCGATATCCAACCGTCGGATGCACCGTCGCTGATCGTCTCGATCACGCACGTTTCTCTCGATCCGGCTCTGAGCGTCGGCTCGGCGATCGGCGCGTCGAGCACGAAGATCGGCCGGGTCGTCGATGTGTCCGGCGTCGAGACGCAGGGGCTCGCGCGCTATACCCAGGACACGGGCAACCACGTCACCGTCGAGCTGCGCTCCGCTGCGACACTGACGCTGCCCTGAGAATCCTTTTCGTCGCTGATGTCGTCGGCGCACCAGGACGCCGCGCGATCGAGGAGCGCCTGCCCGCACTCCGCGACGAGCTTCGCGCGGATCTCTGCATCCTGAACGGCGAGAACCTCGCGGACGGAGTGGGGATCACGCCGAAGCTGGCCGACCGCATGCTCGCTTCGGGCGCGGACGTGATCACGCTCGGGAACCACGTCTGGAGACGCCGCGAGATCGTCCCCTACCTGAGCGAAAGCGACCGAATCGTCAGGCCGGCGAACCTCTCAGCGCATGCGCCTGGCAAGGGGCTCGTGGTCGTGACCGCCAAGGACGGCGTGGATGTCGCCGTCGTCAACCTGCTCGGCTCGCTCTTCATCGGACCGCCCCACAGCCCGTTCGAGGTCGTCGACGACCTCGTGGCCGAAGCACGACGCAGAGCGCCCGTCGTCTTCGTCGACTTCCACGGCGAGGCGACGAGCGAGAAGGTCGCGATGGCGCGCTGGCTCGACGGCAAGGTGACCGCGGTGATCGGCACGCACACCCACGTGCAGACGAACGATGCGAGAGTGCAGCCCGGTGGCACGGCGGCGATCACGGATGCCGGCATGACAGGCCCGCACGACTCGGTCATCGGCGTCGTCGCCGACCTTGCGATCCGCCAGATGCGCACGTCGATGCCCGTGCGCTTCGACACGGCCGACGGCGATGTCCGGATCGAAGGCGTGCTGATCGAGTGCGACGAAGCCGGCAGGGCGACGAGCTGCGAGCCGGTTCGCGTACCGGTTCCGTGACGCCGCCCATCCGGTACGCGCAGAACGGCGACGTCCATATCGCGTACCGCGTCGTCGGTGACGGCCCGCTCGACCTGATGTTGGTCGCCGGGGCGATCACGAACCTCGACGTCCTCTGGGAGATGCCGGACTACCGACGATTCTGCGAGGAACTGGCGTCGTTCTCGCGCCTGATCCTCTTCGACAAGCGCGGCATGGGCCTGTCCGACCGCGTCCGCCTCGGCACGCTCGAGGAGCGGATGGACGACGTGCGCGCGATCCTGGACGACGTCGGCTCGAAGAGCGCAAGCCTCATGGGCTCCTCGGAGGGCGGCCCGATGTCGATCCTCTTCGCAGCGACGTACCCCGAGCGCACACGAGCGCTCGTTCTCTGCGGCGCCGAGGTCAAGGAGGAGACGACCGAGGACTGGCCGTGGGGCGAGGCGACGCGGCCGGAGTTCGAGGCGTCGATGGACGTCGACCGGATCGTGCAGCGGTGGGGCAAGGGGCTGAGCGTCGACTTCCTCGTTCCGAGCCGCAAGGGCGACGCGAATCTGCGCGAGCAGGTGGGCCGCCTGCAGGTGCACTCCGCGAGCCCGCACGACGCGATCGCGTTCATGCGGATGGCATTCGAGATCGACGTGCGGCACGTCGTCCCCTCGCTGAGCGTCCCCACGCTGATCCTGCACCGTGTCGACGATCAGGTCTGCCACGTCGAGAACGCGCGGTGGCTGTCACGTCACATCGCGGGGTCGCGCTACGTGGAGCTCCCGGGCGGCGACCACCTCCCGTTCGTCGACGGCGGCGACATCGTCGACGAGGTCCGGGAGTTCCTGACCGGCGTCCGCGAGCCGGCGGAGCCGGACCGTGTGCTCGCCACCATCCTCTTCACCGACATCGTCGGCTCGACGGAGCGAGCCCGCGAGCTGGGCGACCGTCGCTGGCGCGACCTTCTCGACCGCCACAACGAGATCGTGCGTCGCGATCTCGAGCGCTATCGCGGCCGTGAGATCGACACGGCGGGCGACGGCTTCTTCGCGACGTTCGACGGGCCTGCGCGAGCGATTCGCTGCGCCCGCACCGTGGTCGACGATCTCCGGGGCATCGGGCTCGACGTCCGCGTGGGGCTCCACACCGGCGAGGTCGAGCTCGCGGGCAAAGCGGTCCGAGGCATCGCAGTGCACACAGGCGCGCGCGTCGCCGGTATGGCCGGCGCGGGCGAGGTGCTCGTGTCACAGACCGTCAAGGACCTCGTGGCCGGATCGGGGATCGACGTCGAGGACCGCGGGACGCACGAGCTCAAAGGGATTCCGGGCGACTGGCGCCTTTATGCCGTGAGGTGACGAGCACCGCGGTCAGGGCGACGAGCACGAGGTCGCGCGCGAGCAGCAGCCACGACAGCCCGGGCTCGAAGTCGAGCGCGAGCCGGAAGTAGCGATGCGGGAACCAGATCTGCGTAAGGACGAGCGCGGCTCCGAGTAGCGCGCCGGCCGCCACGCCACGCCGTCCACGGACGAGCGGGACGACCGGGATCAGCCAGATGAGGAACTGTGGCGAGAGCACCTTCCCGAACGCGATGAACGCGCAGAGGGC
>DASUXI010000189.1:0-3756 GCA_036377995.1 Gaiellaceae bacterium | reverse complement strand
TGGTCGATCCCGCCCACGTGCCACCCCAGCCCCAGCCGATCGCGCGGAAGGCTCGGACGACCGCCGGCGTGACCATTCCGGGACGGAGGCGCGACCGGTTTCGGTACGGGAGGCCGGCCCGGTCATGCGTGCGGCCGCAGCCGACGTACGGGTTCTCGACGGGGTTCAGGTCGACGGCCTCGCCGTAGGCATGCTCCGACCAGCTTCCGGTGCCCTTGCCGCCCGTGCAGGGAGACGGGACGGCCTGGCGGCACTCGAACGATCCGGTGATGTCGCCGTCGGCGGGCCTGCCGCTCTTCGGTCCGTAGGCGTCCGAGAGCTGCATGTGGCGGATCGGGAAGCGGAGCTCGTAGAGCCGGCGGAAGACGCGAGCCAGAGCGGGGGCGGCGCGCGCGTTCACGACGAGCTGCCCCGCATGGCCCTGTTTGTCGAATCCCCAGTACGTCACGGTGAGAACGCGAAGGCCCGAGAGCGCGACCGGACAGCCGGGCTGCCAGTAGTGAGCCTTCAACTCGGCGCGAAGCGGCGGCGGCAGCGGCTGGATCTGGGCGTGAAGCGCGAAGGCCGCCAGCGGCAGAGCGAGGAGGCGGCCCGTCACGGCCCTATCCGCAGCGCGCCGATGTCCGCGAAGGTGACGTCGTAGTCGAGGATCTCTTCGATCTCGACCTCCGCGATCGACATCATCCTTTGCAGGAATTCCATGCGCGCGCTCAGATGCTGTTCGGCCACCTCGCGGCTCTCCCAGAAGGTGAGGCCGACGGTGGACCCCTCACGGGACAGCAGAAGCAGCCCCTCGAAGCCGTCGATCTCGCGCAGCCAGCGGAGCATTTCCTCTCCGACCATCTCGGGGCTCGCGATCGACTCTTCCGGGGTCTTGACTCGTGTGAGGCTGACGTGCACGGGTTCCTTTCGCGCGGTGGCGGCGGCATTTTCGCATTCCGCGGAAAGCTGGGCCTCTGTGGCGGGGTGCGATCTCAGCCAGTCGTGACCGCCTGCCCGATCAGGTCGTCGTGGAGCGCGCGCGTGGGAGCCTCTTCACGGATCAGGTCGCCGGCGAGGGTCTCCACCTCGCTCGACTGGCCGACGGTGAGGGCGCCGACGAGCCGCCCGTCGTGGCCGTAGCTGGTGAGGAGGCGCCCGGACCTCAGTGATCCTTCGCTCGACTGCTCGTCGAACCTGCTGACGTCGCCGAAGACCTTGATCGTCGTGCCGAAGATCTCGCTGAAGAACGAGGAGACCGCGTCGTAGCCGCCGCCGGCTCCTGCGAGGACCTTGCCCGCCTCGGTTCCGTGGTAGTTGGCATTCGACCAGTGCTCGATCCGGCGTCGGCGGCCGTAGAGAGGGTCGTAGAAGTTGGCGACGTCGCCCGCGGCGTAGATTCCCGGAACGGTGGACTGGAAGCGCTCGTCGACGACGACCCCGTTGTCGATCGCGACGCCGCTCCCCGCGAGGAAGCTCGTGTTGGGGACGACGCCGACGCCGACGACGGCGAGGTCTGCCTCCACGCACAGCCCGCTCATGGCTCCGACGTACTGGAGCCGATTGTTGCCGCCGAAGGCCGCGACCTCTTCGTCGAGGCGCACGTCGACGCCGTGACCTCGGTAGAGCTCGAGGAGGTCCCTGCTCAGCTGCGGTGAGCGGAACTGATCGAACAGGCCTCGGCCCGTGTGGATCAAGGTGACCTGAAGGCCGAGCCCGCGCAATGACGCGGCAACCTCCATGCCGATGAAGCCGCCGCCGACGACGACGGCGCGCTCGGCCGTCGCAGCGGCGGCCCGAATCCGGTCCGAGTCGTGGAGCGTGCGCAGGTGGAAGACGCCCGCGAGATCGGCGCCGGGGGCCTCGAGCCGTCTCGGCGTGGCACCCGTGGCGACCAGAAGTTGGTCGTAGCGAACGCTGTGGATGTCGATGTCCACGGTTCGGGCGGCACCGTCGACCGAGGAGACCTCAGTCTCGAGCCTGACCTCGACGCCGTGATCGCGGTAAAACGACTCGTCCTCCGCGAACGGCGCGTCGGTGGTCTCGCCGCGCAGGTAGCGCTTCGAGAGCGCGGGGCGGTGGTACGGGAGCACGCTCTCCGACGAGAACAGCGCCAAACGCCCTTCGCCGCCGGCCTCGCGGAACGACTTGATTGCGCGCGCGGCGGTGAGGCCACCGCCGGCGATCACGAGCTCGAACTTCTCCATGGTGTGCCTCCAGTTGGTGTTACCGGTCCGTGTCGCTTGCCGCGCCGTCCTTACCGGCCGTGAGAGGAGCGGTAAGGACTGGCTTCGGGCGCCGCACCAACGCTCCGACACTCGACACGAGGAGGAGCACATGCCCTACGGAAGTTGGGTCAACAACCTGCCGACCGGGTTCTTCCTGGCGGTGCACATCGCCGCCTTCACGCTCGGGGCCGGCTTCGCATGGCTCGCGTTCAAGCGCGAGCTGTCCCTGCTCGGCACTGCGTTCTCGCTGTTCGCCGCGGCGGAGCTCGTCTACATGACCTATCACCTCGACTGGACCGTCTTCCTGTTCGCGCACACGATCGCCGAGGTCCTCGACCTGACCGCGTTCGTGCTCGTCTTCGCAGCCGCGGTCTACTCGACGGTGCGCCGGCCCGCTGTCGAGGTGAGCCGGGGATGAGCTCTCGGCGGATCTTGCTCCCGTTCGCGACGCTCGCCGCTGTCGGCGTGCTCGCAGCGGGCTGTAGCGCGGCAGGCAGCGACGTCCCGGTCGCCACCACGAAGGTGTCGATGGCGAAGAGCTACCGCTTCGATCCGAAGACGGTCGAGATCAAGACCGGCCAGACGGTGACGTGGACGAACAACGACAACTTCACCCACACGGTGAAGGTCGACGGCCAGGCCGATCACAAGGTCGGCCGGGGACACAGCGTGTCGATCACGTTCGACAAGCCCGGCACCTACCACTACGAGTGCACGCTGCACAGCCACGACATGCACGGAACGGTGATCGTCAAGTGAGGCTCGCCGAGCTCCGAGTCGACATCGTCATCCTCGCCTGCGCGATCAGCGCCGGGGTCCACGGCGCCCTCATTCCGGATCACTTCAACGAGGGCATCGGGCCCGGGGTCGGCTTCTTCCTGGCCACGGTGCTGCTCGCGGCCCTCGCGATCGTCTTGACGCGCGGGCCGACACAGCTCGCGCTCGCGTCTACGGCCGCTCTCTTCGCCGGACTGGTCGCGAGCTACGCACTCGCGGTCACCACGGGCGTCCCGGTGCTCCATCCCGGCGTGGAGACCGTAGACGGGCTCGCGCTCGTCACCAAGGCGGTCGAGGTAGTTGGCCTTCTCGCGGCCATGAGTCTGGTCCGGCAGCCCGTCCTCCGCCTCACGTTCTTCCAACCGAAAGGAACCACGACATGAACACGACACGGGCTTCGCGCCCGATCCCCATCGCGTTGACGGCGCTGGTCGCCTTCTTCGCGGCGCTTGCCGCTCTCGCGGTCTCGAACGGTATGAACATGGCCCAGGCACACGGCAATGCCGCCCGGCAGGCCCAGGCACCCATGAACATGAAGATGGACATGACCGTGAACGCCGCGCGGACCGCGCCGGCCAAGGTCTTTGCCCTCCGCACCGACATGCGGAAGCTCTGGGAAGACCACATCACGTGGACGCGGCTGGCGATCATCAGCCTCCTGAGCGGCAGTCCCGACACCAACGCCACGGTCGAGCGGCTCCTGAGGAATCAGGTCGATATCGGCAACGCCGTCAAGCCGTTCTACGGCCAGGCGGCCGGGAACCAGCTGACG
>DASUXI010000188.1:0-39552 GCA_036377995.1 Gaiellaceae bacterium | reverse complement strand
CGCGGGCGCCGCGTCAACGACCCGCGCACGACGCTGGGCGCGGTCGGGCTCGCGGCGTTCCCGATCGCGCTCGTGTTCATCCAGCCGGACTTCGGCACGGCGCTCGTGTACGGCGCCGCGCTCGCAGCGCTCCTCTTCGTGGCGGGCACGCGCTGGCTGACGCTCGTCGCGCTCGCCGCGGCGACGCTCGTCACCGCCGTCTCGGTGCTGTGGCTGCTGCCCGCGGCGGGGATCCACGTGCTGAAGCCGTACCAGGCGCAGCGCCTGACCGGCTTCACGCATCCGAACGCCGACCCGGCCGGCGCGACGTACAACGTCGAGCAGTCGATCACCGCGGTCGGCGCCGGTGGCTTTCGCGGCCGCGGCGTCGAGGGCGCGACGCAGACGAACCTCGACTACCTGCCCGAGCACGCCACCGACTTCGTGTTCGCGTCGCTCGCCGAGGAGCGCGGCTTCCTCGGCGCCGCTCTGCTGTTGATGCTCTATCTCCTCGTCGTCTGGCGCGGATTCCGCGTCGTGGCGATCGCGCGCGACCCGTTCTCGGCGATCGTCGCGGGCGGGCTCGTCTTTGCGTTGCTCTTCCAGATCTTCGTCAACGTCGGGATGACGATGGGGATCGCGCCGATCACCGGCATCCCGCTGCCCTTCGTCAGCGTCGGCGGGTCGTCGATGATCTCGAACCTGATCGCGGTCGGCTTACTGCTGGCAATCCACGTCCGCGCGCGGGGCGCCCGGCGTTAGCCTCGATCTAGGCCGCTTCGGCGGCCGGGCGGAGCTTCGCGCGCCTGGTCCTGATCGCGCGGAGGCGCTGGGATAGCCGCGCCCACGCCCACGGCTCGACCTCCTTGTAGCGCAGGGCAGACTGAGACCGGGTCGCCTCGAGGTACTCGAACCAGGCGTCGGCCTCCTCGATCAACAGGAGCTCGTGTGCTTCGCGTTGTCCGGTCACCAGGGTCCACCTCCCGGTCGTTGTGATGGCCGAAGCGTAGGACCTCCTCCGGACGTCGGGCGCCCTGGGAGGCGGCCTCCCGCGGGTTGCTAGCCTGTGCCGAGATGCTCAACACCATCCATCACGATCTGCCGCGCACGCTCCGCGCCGCCGCCTTCGGCGGCGTTGCTGCAGCGCGCGCGCACGAAGGAGATTTTTCTTGCGCTGGTTTCGACGAAGAAAGACAGAGGAGCAGGCGCCCCGCGAGGCTGCCGCTCCGACACAAGCACCTGAACCTGTAACTCCCCGGCCCGCCGCGGCGGGACAACAGACAACGACCAAGCCGAGACGTCGCCGCGGCAGCCGCGGAGGTCGCGGGCGCACTCGCAAGACCGCAGCCACTGAGACGAAGGCAGCGCCTATGCCGCCGCGAGCGGCCGTGAAGCCGCCGCCCAGGTCAGATCGGAAGAGCGCGACGTCGCAGCGCCGGGAACGGTCGCAACAGCAGCGGCGGCGTCGCGAGCCTCAGCGCAGGGCGCCCCTGCCGGAGGCGAAGCGAGAGCTCCTCGTGTCGGTCGACGTGGGCGAACAGCGTGTGGCGGTGCTCGAGGACGACCGGGTCGCCGAGGTCTACCTCGAGCGGCCGGAGCGGCGCTCGATCGCCGGCAACATCTACCTGGGGACGGTCGACAACGTCCTTCCTGGGATGGAAGCGGCCTTCATCGAGATCGGCCTGGAGAAGAACGGCTTCCTCTACGTCGACGAGATCGTGACCCCCGAGCTCGAGGGAAAGAGGCACGGCAAGAAGATCCAGGACCTGATCAGCCGCGGCGAAACGATCCTCGTGCAGGCCGTCAAGGACCCGATGAAGACGAAGGGGGCGCGGCTCACGACCGAGATCTCGCTCGCCGGCCGGTTCGTCGTCTACCAGCCCAACGGCGACGGCCTGGGCGTGTCGCGGCGGCTCGACGACGACGAGCGGTCGCGTCTGAAGGACATCCTCAAGGCGCTCGATTTCAAGGGTGGCGGAGTGATCGTGCGGACTGCCGCCGAAGGCGCTTCCGCCGAGGACATCGAGCGGGACCTCCTGTTCCTGCAGAAGCTCTGGAAGTCGATCGACGTGCGCGCCAAGAAGTCGAAGGCGCCGGAGCTCCTCTACCAGGAGGCCGAGCTGCCGCTGCGAGTGACCCGCGATCTCTTCACCGACGCGTTCGAGCGCGCCCTGGTCGACCAGGATCGCGCATACAAGCGCATCGTCGGCTACCTGAAGAAGACCTCACCGCACATGGTCGACCGCGTGGTGCGCTACAAGGAGAAGCAGCCGCTGATGGACGCGTACGGGGTCGATGCGGAGATCAAGTCGACGCTCTCCCGCCGGGTCGACCTCCCATCGGGTGGCTATCTCATCTTCGACTACGCGGAAGCCTTCACCGTCATCGACGTGAACACGGGACGTTTCGTCGGCTCGCGCTCGCGTTCGTCGGGGGCGCGGCTCGAGGACACGATCACGAAGAACAACCTCGAGGCCGTCAAGGAAGTCGTCCGCCAGCTCCGGCTGCGCGACATCGGCGGGATCATCGTCATCGACTTCATCGACATGGCGAATCCCAAGAACCGCGCCGCCGTCGAGGAGGCGCTGCGGACCGAGCTCGAGCGCGACCGGACGAAGACCTACGTCGTCGAGATCTCACCCCTCGGCCTGGTCGAGATGACGCGCCAGAACGTCACGGACGGCCCCCGCGAGGTGATGACGAAGAAGTGCCCCACGTGCGGCGGAGACGGGATCGTCCTCTCGGAGGCATCGGCTGCGGTCGACGTCGAGCGCCGCCTGCGCACGCTCGTCGCGGGATCACGGTCGCAGGCCTACCGGGTCGAGGTCGCCGCGAAGATCGCAGCCGTTCTGATCGGGCCCGGCGCGTCGAGGTTGATGGAGCTCGAGGAGCAGACCCGGAGACGCTTCTATCTGGTGCCGAAGGAGGACACCCACCTCGATCACTTCCTCGTCCTCGCCGAGGGCAAGCGGGAGCAGATCGCCGTGGAGGCGCCGCTGGAGGAGGGGGCGACGGTCGACGTGAAGCTCGTCGAGGTCGGCCTGCACGATCCGACCTCCGGGGTCGGCAAGGTCGGAGATCTCGACGTCGCGGTCGGTGCCGCGGCCAGGCTCGTCGGCCGCAAGGTGAAGGCGCAGGTCGAGCGCGTGCTCGACGGCACGGCCTACGCCACGCTCGCCGACGGGGCGCCCAGAGCCGAGGTGCCGATCACTGCGGAGAGCGAAGCAGAAAAGCCGACTCGGCGCGCACCTGCCAAGAAGACCGCCGAGCCGGAGGAGACGACGCCCGCAGCGGCCGAGGCCGCGGAGCCCGAGCCGGCGATGCCCGAAGCGGCGACCCTTCCGGCCGAGCCGAGCGAGGCGGCCGGCACACCGTCAGAGGAAGGCGAGCCGAAGCCGAAGAAGAAGACCCGGCGCGGCACGCGAGGCGGACGTGGCCGGAAGCGGAAGACGGCGGCGGCGGCTTCGGCAGCCGGCGCAAACGGCGCCGGTGAGGCCGAACAGGTCGGCACACCGCAGGCGGCGAGGATCCACCTTCCGGCTCCCGACCTGGGAGAGCCCGAGATGGAAACTCCCACCGAGACCGAGGCACGAATTTCGACGGAGCAGGAGCCCGTCGCCGCCGGCGCCGGGCCTGAAGAAGACGGCACCGAGGCGCCCAGGCCGAAGAAGAAGACTCGCCGCGGCAGCCGGGGCGGACGCGGGCGCAAGAAGAAGACCGCGGCCGCGGCCTCGAACAGCGACGGAGCGAAGCCGGAGCCCGACGAGCAGCCCGAGGAGCCAGGCGACTGGGAGTACGTGCCGATGTCGGAGTGGGGCGACGACGTCGGCGCCTGACCTCGTGCCTCAGCGCCAGGACGGAGTGTCCTTCTCGGCGTGACTGGACGTGAGCCGGACGATCCCGGTGCCGTCCGCACGCATCACATAGAGCTGGTCGTTTCCGTCCCGGTCGCCGATGAAGGCGATCCGCCGGCCGTCGGGCGACCACGCGGGCGCGAACTCGTCGGAGCCACCGTGAGTGATGGCCCGGCTCGATCCGTCCGTCGGGTTCAGCAAGCAGATGTGCCAGTGGTCGCCCACGAGGCATTCGTACGCGATCGCGTTCCCGTTCGGCGACCAGGCCGGATGTCTGTGGCCCGGCGCTCCGTATCCGCTCCCGCCTCGCCCGGTGACGACGATGCCGTGGCGTCCCGCGGACCCAGCCTCGTAGGCGATCGACTTGCCGTCGGGCGACCAGGTCGGCCAGGCCGCAGCGTCGGCGACCTTGTGCCCCTCGCCTCCAATGGACGACCTCACGTAGAGATCGCCGTCGTGGATGTACGCGACACGGCCCCCGTCGGGTGAGGGTGCAGGCTCACCGTCCGGTCCGTCGTCGTGCGTGAGCCTCCTCACGGAGCCGTAAGGCGGGATCATCGAGTAGACGTCCCAGTTGCCGTCGCGGTTCGACTGGAAGACGAGCCCACCGTGTCGCGACCACTTCGGCGCAAGATCGCTGCCGCCGTCGCGCGAGAGCCGAACCTCGCTGCCGTGGGCGGTGATGTAAATGTGGGGCGTCCCGGAGGGGGCGGAGACGAACGAGATCCCGTCGACGAGCCCTGACGGCGTTCGCGCGCCGCGGTGCTCTCCGTGAAGCAGGCCGATGACCACGAGGGCGATGACGGCGGCAGCCCACGGAACGGGCCAGACGCGCCGGTGCCTGGCGGTCGTCTCCGCGGGTGCCTGGTAACGGAAGAAGAGCAGATAGGCGAAGAGGCCGAGGACGAGGAGGACGAGCCAGGGAAGGTTCGCCGACGGCACGAGCATCGACGGCAGCTGCCAGCTCGTGACTCCTCGCTTGACCAGTTGCTCCAGCCAGAAGTCGTTCGCCAGGTTGGCGAGGCCGTAGACAGTGAGCAGCGCGAGGTAGGCGCCGAGGAGCCCGCGCAACGGCCTGTCGATTCGGCCCAGTGTTCGCGAGACGAGGATTGCGGTGACCACGAGCAGCGTGCCGTCCAGACCGTGGTGATGTCCAACGTGTACCGCGCGGTGGAGTCGCGCATGACCGAAGGGCGCGTACCACTCGTCCGAGTAGTAGATCGAGCCGAGCACCGGCCACTTCCCGATCAGGAACCCGGCCTCCCCGACGATCCAAGGGAGTGCCAGCAAGAAGAGGACGATCGCGGCAATCACACGCAGCCGATCTCGGGTCACACGTGTGCTCGGGCCGATTCCCTCGAGCGCGGTCACGGCGACGGTCAGCACCAAGGCGAGGGCGACCCCCGCCGCGGCGATCACGTTGACCCACCTCACGTCGAGATCGGCCTGATCGACGACTCCGGGCCAGGCCACTGCCGCGCACAGCACGACGGCCACGATCCCGAGAGCGGAGACCCAGCGACGCCGCGCCGCCGATGCCACGACGGCGACGAGCGCGATGGCGGCCAGGGCCGTCGAGAAGTTGAGGAAGACGACGACCCGGCCCGCACCTCCGGATCGCCCCGACCCGCTCACGTTGTACAGGTCACCGACCGGGACGCGCGAGTAGGTCGCGAAGATCGCAGCGGCCGCCAGCCCGTACAACCCCCAGACGACCCAGACGTCGCGCAGGCCGGGGCGAGGCTGATGGCGGCGGGCAGCCATCGCCGCTAAACTGCCTCGGCTCGCGGGCATAACGCCCGCGTTTTCCACGAAATGGCTTCGACGTACGCGATCATCTCAGTCGGCGGTAAGCAATACCGCGTCCGCGAAGGCGAGCGCCTGCTCGTCGACCGCCTGAAGGCCGACGAGGGGAAGTCGTTCCACCCCGACGTCCTGTTCCTCGGCGGCGACGGCGATGGGACTCTCTCGCCCAGGACGCAGGTGACCGCGAAGGTCGTCGCGCACGTCCTCGGCGACAAGATCCGTATCGGCAAGCGCCGCGCCAAGAAGGGCTACAGGAAGCAGACGGGATTCCGCGCGAGCCTTTCGCAGATCGAGATTCAGTCCATCGGAGCATCGCGCACGGGGAGCGCGCAGAAGGAGGCGCCCGCCGAGTCGAAGGAGCCGAAGGAGCCGAAGGAAGCGACCGAGTCACAGCCGGTCCGGGGCTACGCGGACTTGACGGTGGCCGAGATCAGCGAGAGATCGAAGCGCTGGAAGGTCGAGCAGCTCGAGGCCGCGCTCGAGTTCGAGGCCGCGCACGCGAATCGCAAGGGCGCGATCGCCGCGCTCGAGTCCGCACTGGCGGCGAAGCGAGAGAAGGAGCACTAGTCATGGCTCACAAGAAAGGGCTCGGCTCGTCGAGGAACGGTCGCGACTCCAACCCGAAGATGCTGGGCGTGAAGATCTTCTCGGGGCAGGAGGTCAAGGCCGGGATGATCCTCGTGCGGCAGCGCGGCACGAAGTTCCGCGCGGGAGCGGGCACGGGAATCGGACGTGACGACACGATCTTCGCGACCCGTCCCGGCACCGTGATGTTCCGCCAGAGCGGCGAGCGCCGTTTCGTCGAAGTCAACGGCGCGACGGACTAGCCACTCGTGTTCCACGACCGCGCCCGCATCCACGTGCAGGCGGGTCGCGGCGGTGACGGCAGCCTGCACTTCCGGCGCGAGAAGCACGTGCCGAAGGGCGGGCCGGACGGCGGCGACGGCGGCCCCGGCGGCGACGTGGTCCTCGTCGCGGATCGCGACCTGCGCGACCTGTCCTCGTTCCGCGCGAAGCGGCGGTTCCGCGCTGCAGACGGCGAGCCCGGCCGCGGTGCACTGAAGCACGGTGCAACCGGCGAGACGATCGAGTTGCCCGTGCCGGCAGGAACGCAGGTGCTCGACGAGGACGGCCGCCTGATCGCGGACCTCGCCGCCTCCGACGCACGCGTCGTCGTCGCGCGGGGAGGGCTGCCCGGCCGTGGCAACAAGCATTTCGCATCGCCGACCCGCAGGACTCCTCGCTTTGCCGAGACGGGACTGCTCGGCGAAGAGGCGACGCTTGATCTCAGGCTGAAGCTCCTCGCGGATGCCGCTCTTGTCGGCTTGCCGAACGCCGGCAAGTCGTCGCTCCTGACCCGTATCTCCAACGCCCGGCCGAAGGTGGCGGACTATCCGTTCACGACGCTCGCACCCGTGCTCGGGACGGTCGATGCGCCCGACGCGACGCGCCAGCTCACGGTCGCAGACGTGCCGGGGCTGATCGAGGGCGCGAGTGAAGGCGTCGGGCTCGGCCACGAGTTCCTCGCCCATCTCGAGCGGGCCAGCCTTCTCCTGCACGTGATCGACTCGTCCGAGGACGACACGGCCGAACGTTTCGCGACGATCGACCGCGAGCTCGCGGCCTACGGCGCGGGTCTGGAGGAGAGGCCACAGGCGGTCGTACTGAACAAGACCGACCTCCGCCCCGACCCACCGGCGTTCGACGTCGAGGACGAGCGCATAGTGCGGGTGTTCCGCGTCTCGTGCGCCACCGGTGCCGGGATCGAGGAGCTCCGTCGCGCGCTATTCGAGCTCTGCCCGGCGCAGGACGCGGCGCCGTCGGCCGGGGACGGCCTCGTCGACTTCCTCGTCTACCGACCGCAGCCTGGCGGCCGGCGGTTTCGCATCCTGCGCACCGACCGCGGCTTTCGGATCATCGGCCAGCCCCCGGAGGCTGAAGACGAGCTTGCCGCCGCGCTCAAGGCAGCGGGGGCACGGACGGGCGATGCCGTGGAGATCGACGGCGAGATGCTCGAAGTCACGTGACGGGCCTGTTCGGGGGCACGTTCAATCCTCCCCACAACGGGCACGTCGCACTGGCGGACGCCGCGGTCCGGCACTTCCGCCTCGAGACGCTTGTCGTTCTCGTCTCGGTCCGCCCCGGTCACAAGGAGGTGCAGCTCGACGCCGAGACCCGCCGGCGGCTGGCAAGGGCGGCGTTCCCCGACTACGCGGTCGAGCTGGACCCTCATGAGCGCACCGTCGACCTGCTGAAGAGCGCGCGGTGGAGCGATCCGCTGTTTCTGATCGGCGCCGACGAGTTTGCCGGCTTTCTCACGTGGAAGGACCCCAACGGAGTCGTCTCACGTGCCAGGCTGGGGGTCGCGACGCGACCGGGCTTTCCCGCGGCGCAGCTCGATGCCGTTCTGACGAGGCTCGACGAGCCCGACCGCGTGCAGCTGTTCGAGATCGAGCCGCTACCGATCTCCTCTCGCGAGATCCGCGACCGTGCGGCGCGTGGCGAGCCGATCGGCGATCTCGTTCCCGCCGCCGTCGCCGACCTGATCGAGTCGCTCGGCCTCTACCTGCCCCCCGGCTACACTTCTGCCGGAACCGGAGAGGCCTGAAGCCACACTGACGTCACTCGAACAAGCACGCCGCATCGCCGGGCTGGCCCAGAACAAGCTGGCGCAGGACGTTGTCATTCTCGACATGCGCCCGGTCTGCTCTTACACGGACTTCTTCGTCATCTGCACGGGCCAGAACCCGCGGCAGACGACGGCGATCTACGACGAGGTGCACGCCGCCATGAAGCACGACGACGGGAGGGTGCTGCCGAAGGCCGTCGACGGGCAGCGCGAGGCCACCTGGATCGTCGCCGACTACCTCGACGTCGTCCTCCACATCTTCACCCCGGATGCGAGGGCCTACTACCGGCTCGAGGATCTCTGGGGCGACGTGCCGTCGGTCGAGGTCGCCACGGGCTGATCTGGTCCTGAGGGGTCGTCTCAACCATCGCGGTGCTTGAGTGCGGACTCCTGGAGCTGGGCCGCTTCGAGCGAGAGCTCGCCCGAGCAGACCTTGCCGTTCAGGTCGTTCTCGATCGCGTCGACCTCTGACGCGCGGGGATACGGCTCGGGCCACAGGTTGCGCGGGTCGGTCGGGTGGCCGCCGAGCTCGAGGCTGATCAGATGGTCCTCCTGGTAGTCCGACCTCGTCCCGCCGACACCGTATTCACGCATCTGTCTCACTTTGAGCTCATTCGTGTAGGAGGTCGGAGGCCGGATCGTCTTCGTCCACCCGCGCAGGCAGATCGTCGACGCGGCGTTGGCCTGCGTGACGTCGGGGTTGAGCACGCCCGGCGTGCGGACGGGATCGGCGTGGTACGGCGACTTCCGCTGCGACGCGTGGGGCCAGACGACCGCCAGGCCGAGGAGGACGAGCGCGGTTGCGACGAGCAGGGTCCGCAGGGACATGCGCTCGACGGTGCGTGCGCGCGCAGCTCACCGCAAGTGTCCGGACAGGACGTGGCCCAGCCGAATCCGTTGCTACGTTGGACAACATGCTCACGACGAACCAGAGAGGTGCCGTGACGGAGGCCGCGATCGTGAAGGCTGCGGTGGAACTCGGGATCGGAGTCTTTCGGCCCGTTATGGACGAGCGCTACGACCTGATTCTCGATCTTCGGCCGCGGCTGCTGCGGGTCCAGTGCAAGACAGCTGTCGTGAAGGGCGAGATCATCGTCGTTCGGTGCTATTCGACGCGTCGAACTGCAACAGGTTTCGTCAAGAGGACATACAGCGGCGAGGAGGTCGACGCTGTGGCGGCCCACGCCGCAGAGTTGGACCGGTGTTTCGTGATCCCGATCACACGAATCGACCGAATGACCACGTTGCAGCTCCGCCTTGGGCCTACCAGGAACAACCAGAGTAACGGGATCAACTGGGCGAACGACTTCGACTTCGCCGCTACACTGTCCCGGCTCCAGGGGCCATAGCTCAGCTGGGAGAGCGCTTGCATGGCATGCAAGAGGTCGCCGGTTCGAGCCCGGCTGGCTCCACTGACTTGGGTCGCGGCGGGGGCCGCTACCTGGACGTTCCGCCCAGTGCGGCGACTTCGCGCCGTTCGGCCAAACGCTTCAGAGCCTGAGTCTCGATCTGACGCACACGCTCACGGGTGAGCCCGAGCTTGCGGCCTATCTCCTCCAGGGAGTGCGGGTCGGGATCCCCGTCGAGGCCAAAGCGCAGCTTCACGACCTCGCGCTCGCGTTCCGGCAGCGTCTCGACGGCTGTGCGGACGGCTTCCTCGGTGAGGCTGACGTGGACCTCCTCAGAGGGCTCGGCCGCTTCGCCGGCGATGAGGTCGGCGAAGCTCGAGTCCCCTTCGGCGCCGACGGGTTTGTCGAGCGACGTGACGGCGCGTGCCGCGGCATGCACCTCCTGCACATGCTTCAGCGAGAGGTTGGCCTTCGCCGCGATCTCCTCGTCGGTCGGGTCGCGCTCCAGCTTCGCGCTGAGCTCCCGCTCCGCGCGGGCGATCTTCTGCTCGCGCTCGACGATGTGGACCGGAATGCGGATCGTTCGCGCCTTGTTCGCGACGCCGCGCTGCACTGCCTGGCGGATCCACCATGTCGCGTAGGTGGAGAACTTGTAGCCGCGGCGCCAGTCGAACTTCTCGACTGCGCGGATGAGGCCGATGATGCCCTCCTGGATCAGGTCGAGCAATGAGATCCCGTGTCCCTGGTACTTCTTCGCGATCGAGACGACCAGCCGGAGGTTCGAGTTGATCATCAGGTCTTTCGCCTGCTTGTCGCCGCGCTCGATCCGCTTGGCGAGCTCGACCTCCTCGGAGGCCGTGAGCAGCCTGTAGCGCCCCGCCTCGTTGAGGAAGAGCTGGAGGGTGTCGGTCGTCGCGACGGCGAGGTCGCCGTTGACGTAGGTCTCCGGCTCGGCGTCCGCGCGGCCGCAGTCGTCCGTGAGCGGGATCCCCCGCTCTTCGAGCTGTTCGAAGAATCCGGTCGTCTGGTCCTCGTCGAGCTCGGCTTCGACGAGGAAGTCGGTCACGGCGGAGAGGTTGAGGCAGCCCTGTTCCTCGCCCCGCTCCAGCAGTATCTGTAGGCGCTCGTCGACGGTCATCGCTGTCCCTTTCCACTTCGTCCAAACCCGTAATCCGGATTTTCACTCTTGCTGCAAAGACGTGTGCCAGGCGTCTCGGTTGGCCGCATACCGTGGGTGCGATCCCACCAGGAGGACTCCCATGCTCCGACCCACGACTCGGTCGCTGGCGGGGGGAGCGGCCGGGATCGTCGCCGGAATCTGCGGCGGCATAGCGCTCACAGCCGGCTCGGCGGGGAATCTCGCCATTGCGCCGGTAACCGGCCGTATCGACGCGGCTCACGTTCCGTCCCTGCTGACCCTGCCGGGCGAGCCGGTCACGTTGCGCTACGCGATCGTCTGTCGCCCGAGGGACGACGGCCTACCGTGCGACGGCTCGGGTGTCGTTCACGCACGAGCTGGACAGAGCGGCCCGTTCAGATCGTTCGCACTCGAGCGGGGCAGCGATTCTGCCGACGGGCGCTACTTCGTCACCTTGCCGCCCGCGATCGCCGGGTCGACGGCGGGCTTCTCCTATTACGCCACTTTGCGCGACGAGGCGACTGGCGCGGAGATCACCGTTCCGTCGGCGGGGGCACTCGCGCCCCAGCGGAGCCTTCCGCTCCGCGGAGCGGTCCGGGCTCGCCTCGGCAGTCATGCCTTCGGTCGCACGCGCATTCCCGACGCGCGCGTCGTGGACGCTCCATGGGGTAGCGGGACGCGCGAGGCGGGCCTCGCCGGCTCGCGCGAGCTCGGCTTCATCGGGCCTTCCGCCTTCGACGTCGGGCCGGACGGAACGGTGGCCCTGCTCGACCAGGTCAACCGCCGTTTACAGCGTTGGTCGCGCGGCCGGGTGTCTCAGACGCACGTTGAAGTCTCCGGCGGCCTGGCTGATCTCGAGGTCGAGCCCGACGGCACGGCGAACGTGCTGGAACCGCCCGAGCGGGCCGAGCCGGAGCCCGTCCTACGGAGCTTCGACCGTGACGGGAGGCTCAGGTCGGCGCAACGCCTCTCCGATCGGACCTGGGCCAAGCTCGCTGCCGGCCCCGAGGGCCCGGTCGTGCTGCAGGAGCCCTCGGAACAATGGATGCCGCTGGCCGCGAACGGTGCCGCGCTCGACAGGACGACCCAGGCGAAGGGAGGGCGAGCGGGCAAGCCGATCGGCCTCGGCCGTGAGGTGATCGTCGAGCGGGCCGGCGAAGGCGAGTTGCGCCTCGCTGATGTGCGCGGGAACGCGGTGCTCGGCGCCTGGCAAGTGACGAGCGCGACGCCGCTCGGCGAGATCCAGCTTGCCGAGGTGATGGGCGACCGGCTGGTCGTCGTCGTGAAGGCATACACCGACGTCGACGGCGAGTACGTCGTCCTCGTCCTCGATCGGGCGGGCGTGGTGCAACGGCTTTCCGTCGCAGCGGACGAGTGGGCCGAGGGGGCTCCTCTCGCTCGGTTTCGGTTGTCCGGCAGATCGCTCTACCACCTAGGCTCAACACCTTCGGGAGCATTCATCGACCGCTTCGACCTGGAGGTGGCGCGATGAGGCTCTTCCTCACATCGCTCGGAGTCGGGCTCGTCCTCGCAGGGGCGACTGGCGCCCAGGCCTACCACCGCTTCTGGGCGCGATGCAACTACGACGCGCCCACATTCACCACTTCGATGACTCGCGACGCGGCGCAGGACTACGCGAACGCCGCCCGCTACGAGGGCTACCAGTGGGGCGGCGGCTGCTGGAACTACGATGACGTCGACTCGTACCCGTTCGACCCGCCCGGCGATCCTTCGACCCACGGCGAGGGCGGGGACTGTTCCGGCCTCACGTTCAAGACGTGGCGCGAGTCAACCGACGAATGGCGTGACGGTCGGTGGTTCTGGTTCGCGATGCGCAACGTGCATGGCCCGTATACGGCCGCGCGGTTCAGGAACGGGGACGGCGCGCCGAATCACGTCGTCGCGAAAGCGACGGCCGGCGTCATGGATGCGTTCGCGAGCGAGTCCCACATCGGCATGGTCTTCTTCCGCTCGCCCTACGGCGGCGATCAGATCGTCGAGGCCAAATGCGAGTCCTGCGGGACGAACATCTTCTATCGCACCTACAGAAGCGACCCGAGCTATGGCGGAGTGGGGCGATGGGGCTGGACCGGTTAGGTCGTGGGTGTCTGGTCCTGCTCGTCCTCGTGCTCGCCGGGTGTGCCCACCGGCACCCTCCCGAGCGTCTTCTGGACGGCGAGCGTGCGGCTGCGCTCGCGCGGGTGCCCGGCAGCGTCGTAACGTCCGTCCGCCTCGTCCGTGGGACGACGCTCGGCCGGCGCTTCGAGGCCTGTCGTCCGGACGCCGTCGATCGCGACGTGCTCGTCGTCGAGCGAATCGGCATCGCGGGTGAGAGCCTGACGTTTGCCGACCGGCTCGGCCGGACTCTCTACGCCTGCGACGGTGGCACCGATCCTGCAGGCGAACATCCCCCGCCCTGGTGCAGCACGTCGGCCGGGCGACTGCTCGAGGGACATCTGCTCGATCCACGGCTCGATCTCGGCTGCCGCGACCGCGCTGGGCGGCCGCTCGCCTACGCCTGGATCGAGCCGGTCTCGGGCGCTCACTGGGTCGGCGTCGACCAGGGAAGGTACGAGGAGATCTACGAGGTGCTCGGCGGGCTGCCCGTGCGGATCGCCGGCAGCCGGCGCATTGACCTGGCCGCCTCGACGGCATCGTTCGCAGTCACGCAGTACGACCGGAGCGGCTCCGCGCTGATCGAGGGCACCGTCGAGGCGGCCGTTGCAGGCTGAGTCCGATCGGAGACACGGTTAGAATCGCTCACCGTGTGGGAGCTGATCTGGTTGATGGTGATCATGAAGATCCCGATCCTCTACCTCTGCTGGGTCGTGTACTGGTCGATCAAGGGACAACGACAGCCCGAAGAGCCGGCCGCCCTCGTCGCGACCGACGACGGCTCGGATCATCCCCCGTGGACATCGAGGCGTCGTCCCAGGCGGCCGGGTCCGCACGGTCGTCCCGATCGCGGCTACCCGCGGATTTCGCGCGCCCCCGTCAGGACGTGAGATGAGCACCGCCCCCGTCGAGCGCGCGCGTCCCGCAGAGACGGTCGCGGGGCTGCTTGCCTCGGCGTCGATCTTCGCCAGCCTCACGGGAATGGCGTACCGGCCACTCCGGCTGATTCCTCTCGCGATCCTGCTTGCGCTCATCGCCGTCGGCATCGGCGGCCGCCACGAGCGGCTCGCCACGGTCGCCGTGGGTATCGGCGCGCTCGGGTTCCTCGTGGGCATGGCCGTGGCCGTGGTCACGAGCAATCCCCTCTGGTAGGCGCCCGGCCCGACCGCTGGTCGCGCTGGTACAAAGAGATTCGTGGCTGATGTCGACGGCCTGAACTCCGGGTTCGCGCGGGACCTGCTCGAGCATTACCTCGAGAGCCCCGAATCCGTGCCTGCGGAGTGGCGGCGCCTCTTCGAGAGCGGCGACAGCGACGTCGTCGCCGCCCATCCCGGGCTCGCTCGCCTCCTGGCGACCGTCGGCAACGGACACGCACCTGCGGATGCGGACGGGTCCGCTCCCCCACAGGCACCCGAGGCCGTTGTCGAAGCGCCGGCGCTGGCCCGACAGGAAGCGTCCGAGAAGCCGCCGCCGACCCCCGAGCCGGCCTCGGAAGAACTGCTCGGGGCGGTCGCGGCCGCGATGGCGTTGATCAAGGCGCACCGGATGCACGGCCACCTCGCCGCCCGCCTCGATCCACTCGGCTCCGAGCCGCCGGGAGACCCGGCGCTCGAGCCCGAGCGGCTGATCCCGAGGCTCACACCCGAGCTCCAGGCCCTCGTCCCGGCCTCCGTCCTGCGGCTCTACGTTCCGGGCGAGACACTTGCGGATGCCCTCCCGCGGCTGAGGGAAACCTATTGCGGCACGGTCGCCTTCGAGATCGAGCACATCGCCGACCACGAGAAGCGCGTGTGGCTGAGACAGGCGATCGAGTCGGGCAAGTACCGCACGCCACTCCCCGCAGGCGAACAGAAGCGGCTGCTCGAGCGGCTGTCCCGGGTCGAGGGGTTCGAGCAGTACCTACGCCGTGCCTTCCTCGGCCAGAAGCAATTCTCCATCGAGGGCCTCGACGTGATGGTCCCGATGCTCGACGAGGCGATCGAGCTCGCCGCCGCGAACGGCGCCCACGAGGTCGTGATCGGGATGGCTCACCGCGGGCGGCTCAGCGTCCTCGCCCACAATCTCGGCCTCGGCTACGACTCGATCCTGCGGGAGTTCGAGGGAGAGCGGACGATCGACGCAGTCGTCGCGACGGAGGAGGGCGGCACAGGCGACGTCAAGTACCACCTCGGCGCCCAGGGCACCCGCTCGACCCCTGCCGGGGAGATCTCGGTGACGCTCGCAGCCAACCCGAGCCATCTCGAGGCGGTCGACCCGGTGGTCGAGGGTCGCGCCCGCGCCGAGCAGACCGACCGGTCGAGCCGCTCCGGCCTCCACGACCCGAGCATCGCGCTGCCGATCCTGATTCACGGCGACGCCTCGTTCGCGGGACAGGGCGAGGTTGCCGAGACCCTCAATCTTTCCGAGCTGGACGGTTATTCCACCGGTGGGACGCTGCACCTGATCGCGAACAACCAGATCGGGTTCACGACCGACCCGAGCGAGGGGCGCTCCACGCGCTATTCGAGCGATCTCGCCAAAGGGTTCGACGTCCCGATCATCCACGTCAACGCCGACGACCCGGAGGGAGCCATCTCCGCGGTCCGGCTCGCGCTCGCGTTCCGGAGGCGCTTCGAGAGCGACGTCGTCGTGGACCTCGTCGGCTATCGCCGGCACGGCCCCAACGAGCAGGACGAGGCCGCGTACACGCAGCCTCTGATGGCCGCCCAGATCGCCGCCCATCCAACCGTGCGCGACCAGTTCGCGCAACGGCTGATCGCCGAGGGGATCATCGACGAGGAAGACACGGACCGCTTCGTGAAGGACGTGACCGCGAAGCTCAAGCAGGCCCACGAGGAGCTCAAGCAGACCTTCGGCGCTCCGCCGCCGCCCGAGGGGAAGATTCCGTACTCCACAGGCGACGACGCGGTCACGGCCGTTCGGGGCGATGCCCTCCGCCGGCTGAACGAGGAACTGCTCGAGACGCCGGAGCGGTTCACCGTCCATCCGAAGCTGAAGGGACAGCTCGAGCGGCGGCTGCGGGCGATCGACGAGGGTGGGATCGACTGGGGCCAGGCAGAGGCGCTCGCATTTGCGTCGCTCCTCGTCGAGGGGATCCCGATCCGTCTCACCGGCCAGGACACCGAGCGTGGAACCTTCTCCCATCGCCACGCGGTTCTTCACGACGTGGAGACCGGAGAGCCGTTCACGCCGCTGCAGAACATCGAAAATGCGACCAGCTCCTTCGAGATCTACAACTCCCCACTCTCTGAGTACGCGTGCCTCGGCTTCGAGTACGGCTACTCCGTCGCCGCGCCGGAGGCCCTCGTCTTGTGGGAGGCGCAGTTCGGCGACTTTGTCAACGGTGCCCAGATCGTGATCGACCAGTTCATCGTCGCGGGATTGTCGAAGTGGCGTGAGAGCACGAGGCTGACGCTCTTGCTGCCGCATGGCTACGAGGGGAATGGGCCCGAGCACTCCAGTGCTCGGCTCGAACGGTTCCTGCAGCTCGCAGCGCAGGAGAACATCCGGGTCGCCAACCCCTCCACCGCAGGCCAGCACTTCCACCTTCTGCGGCGCCAGGCGCTGGACGCGGCGGGCCGGCCGCTGATCGTGATGACTCCCAAAGGGCTCCTGCGGCTGAAGCAGGCGTCGTCGATGCTCGCGGAGCTAGCCGAGGGATCCTTCAGGCCGGTGATCGCGGACCCGGAGGCGGCGAGTGAGGCGGTCAGGCGACTCGTCGTCTGCTCGGGAAAGCTCTACTACGACATCGCCGGGCACGAGGCTCGGCAGGCCGCGGCCAACGTCGCGGTCGCGCGGATCGAGCAGCTCTATCCGTTCCCGGTCGAGGCGTACACCGAGCTTCTTGCGCGCTACCCGAACGTCCGCGAGGTCGTCTGGGCGCAGGAGGAGCCCCAGAACATGGGCGCGTGGCGGACGATCCGCCACCGGCTCGAGGCGCCCCTCCTGGAACGGGCGATTCCACTCGTCTACGCGGGCCGGCCGTGGCGCGCCAGCCCGAGCGAGGGCTATCCGACCGCGCACCTGCGCGAGCAGGACAGGATCGTGCGCGCCGCTCTCGGCACCCCGTCCTAGGGCGCGCGGCGAAGTCTTCAGCGGCGACGGTTGCGAAGCCGGGCCTGCGCCTCGAGCACGCGGGTCGCGACCTTCGGCCCCTGCTTACGAGCGATGGCGATCACCTGCTTGCGCTGCTTGGGCGGAAGGCGGCGCCAGATGTCCCACGCCGTCAGGGCGACGCCGACGGGCCCGACACGTCTCGTCAGCTTGGGACGCACACGCCTTATCCTCGCATACGGCGGCCGCCCACTAGTGGGCCGACCTACGGTGACTTCTTCGGTGGCCCCGTGTGGGTGTGGTTCTTGTCCCCGTTTCCCCAGCCGGGACGCGTCGGGTCGTCGGTGGCCGTGGGCACGGGCGCCGGCGCGGGCGCCGCGGGGGTGGTGACCGCAAGCGTGGTGGTCGTCGTCGTCGCCGCCGCCGGCGGCGGGGCTGGCGGAGCCGGGGTCGTCGAGGTGCCGGTCGGAGCCGGAGCCGGAGGGCGGCCCGGTTTCGGCGCGGGGCCACGCCCGCCCCGGGCCGCGCGGGTTCTCGCGTCGGCCGTTGTGGGCGCACCGGCAGCAGCCGGGACCGAGGCGGCGGCGACGACCTGTGCCGCGGGACCGTGAGCCCGTCGTCCGCCTGCCGGGCGGGCGCCGGCGGCGTGGGCCGAGCGCCGGAGCCACGCGGCCGCGGCCGGAGCGGGAACCGCCCGTTCGAGGGAGGAGGGGGGAGCCGTCACGGCGTGACTCGGCTCTCGGGCAGGACTGGACAGCCTCGGCAGTCCCATCGCCGTGGCGATCGCTCCGGTCATCAAAACCGCCGCCATGACGCGGACGGTCGTCTGCCTCATGTAACTCCCCCTGTCAGCCGATAGCTCGTTCTGGGGATCTATCGGCACCTAGGGAGGAGGACTTGAAGGGAGTCCGTGGGTAGTTTCAAAGTCAAGCTCGTCGCCTATTTCCTGCTGCTGTCCCTCCTGCCGTTGGCGGCGGCGTTCTGGGGCTTCTCCACGGTCGCCTCGAAAAGCGAGACGCGGCGCGTCGACGCGCGCCTCGAGGCCGGCTTGCGGGCCACCCTCGCGGCCTATCAGGAGCAGTTGACCGCTGCGGACGAGGCCGCCACCGCGCTCGCGCGGAACCCACGGTTCCAGCGCGCACTCGTCCGGAGAGACCGGGCCGCACTCCAGCGGCTGCTCCGCGGGCAGCCCCACCTGAGTGTGCAGGCCGCGGGCGGCTTCCGCGTCGGGACACGCGATCCGCACGCCGCCACCAGGGAGGTCGCGGTGCTCGCTCTCGGCGCCTCGCGCGGGGCGGTGATCGCGTCGGTGCCGCTCGACCAGGGCCTCGTCCAGAGGCTGGAGACACGATCGGGGCTCGAGCAGGGAGACCACGTCGTCCTGGTCGAGCGCGGCCGCGTCGTCGCCGGGCCGACCGACGTCCAGGGGAGTCTCGACGTCCACTCCGGCAAGCCACACACCACCTCACTGGCCGGCACTCGCTACCGGGTGCTCGTCGCAGGAACACTGGCGAAGAGCGGCGGAGCAACGCTCGGGGTGATCAGCCCACAGGCGCGAATCGACGCGGCGAACCGCGACGCGACGAATCAGCTCCTGATCGGGATACTCGCCTCACTCCTGCTCGTCGCCTGCGTCGCCTACGTCGAAGGGCGGGCGATCGTTCGCAACATCAGCCGCCTTGTCGACGCAGCGCGCGCAGTGGCCAGAGGCGACCTGCAGCAACGCGTTCCCGTCCAGGGCCACGACGAGCTCGCTCTGCTCGGCCGCACCTTCAACCAGATGGCCTACCAGCTGCAGACGAGGGTCGACGAGCTCGACGCCGAGCGCGGCCGCCTGCGCGACATCATCTCGCGCTTCGGGGAGGCGCTCGGGGCGACGCACGATTCCGGCCAGCTGATGCGGCTCGTCGTCGAAGGAGCCGTCGAGGCGACCGGGGCGTCCGGCGGAGTGCTGGTCGGCCCGGCGGGTGAGCTCGTGAAGGTCGGCGATCCGGGCAACGGCGGAGAGCGGATCGAGGTCGCCGTCCACGCCGGCGACCAGGACTTCGGCTCGCTCATGCTGTTCGGTGACGCGTTCCAGGACGAGGACCGGGTGACGGCGACGTCGCTCGCCGCGCAGGCTGCGGTCGCGCTCGACAACGCCCGCCTCCATCGGATCGTCGAGCGTCAGGCATTGCTCGACGGCCTGACCGGGCTCCCGAACCGGCGCCAATGCGAGGACACACTCGCGGACGAGCTCTCGCGCGTCGAGCGCTTCGGCGGCACGCTCGCCGTCGTCGTCGCCGACCTCGACTGGTTCAAGGACGTCAACGATCGTTACGGTCACCCGGCGGGCGACTCGGTTCTGCGCGAGTTCGCCGCTCTCCTTCAGGAAACGGTGCGGGAGGTCGACCTCGCCGGGCGCTGGGGCGGCGAGGAGTTCCTCCTGATCCTTCCCGGGACCGACCTTGCGGGCGGCGCGCGGGTCGCGGAGCGGATCCGCGAGGCTCTCCACGCTCGGATCGTGCTCTCGGCCGAGGGAGCTCAGATTCACGTGACCGCGAGCTTCGGGGTGGCCGCGGTACCCCCGGCCGCGACTGCCGCCGACCTGTTCGCGTCGGCCGACGCCGCCATGTTCGAGGCGAAACGGAGCGGGAAGAACCGGGTCCAGACCGCGCCCGAGAAAGTCCGGCATCCGTAGCGGTCCGTACGCTTCCGCTGGAAAATGCTCGTGACGGGCTAGAATCCGCCGCGAACCACCGCCCCGTCCCCGCACCAGGAGAGCCCATGCCGGTCGAAACCCCGTCCGCCTTCTCGCAGGTCATTCAGGACCATCTCGAGCTGAAGGAGCGAAACGCGAAACTCGAGGACTCGATGCCGATCGGGCGCTACCACGCCGTCGATCCGTTCGACAACCATCCGTTGTTCAAGACCGAGGAGCAGGCTCGTCTCGAAGAGACGATGGACGGAGAGGAGTCGGCCGTTTCGGTCGAGCCCACCGTCCTGGCGTGGCCGGGCGAGGAGACGGTCGAGCACGCGGCGCAGGACTCGGAGGAGAGTGCCGGGCTCTGGGGCCGTAGCCGCGACTTCGACTGGGGCGACTGACGAACTCCACACGCGCCGTCGCGGCGTCGTAGGGTAGGGGCCTTCCGACGACTTGGGAGGCCGTCATGAAGAGACTCTTGCTCGGATTTCTGCTCGCCGCGGGCGCTGCCTACGCGTTCCGTGCCTGGTTCGGCCCACCGGAGCCCGTTCCGTCCTGGAAAGAGGCGGCCCCGGACGAAGAGGACCTGAGCTCCGATCTCGCGCAGCGCGCCCGGCAGGCCGAAGGCGCACAGCAGGCGGAGGAAACGCCGATCACCTGAGCACGCGGGCGGGGAGCCCGCCGCCCGAGCATCCTCTGATTTCACGGTCGCCGTGGGGAACCCCTCATCCGGGGGATATCAGCGCGGTCCTCTCACGCTTTGCTTTGTTGGTTCCGAAACAAGGGGAACTGCGGCTGCAGCCACCGACTCCCCGACACCAATGAGCGACCAAGCCCTCGATCTCAGGCTCGTCTCCGAGGCCCGAGACCTCGGGGCCCCCAAAGACGGCTCCGCCCTCGTCGAGTCGTACCGCCGCCTGGCCGACGTGTTCCACGAGGTCCTGGCCGAGCAGAGCCTGGATACGCTCTTCGACCGCATCTCCGATGCGCTCGCGGATCTCGTCCCGCACGATGCGCTCACGATCTACGAGGCGGACGAGCCGCGCCGGCTGCTCACCCCGGTCTGGGCCCGGGACAAATGGGCGGAGAAGATCCTTGCGGACACCTGCCCCTTCGGGACAGGCCTGACTGGTTGGGGCGTCGAGCACCGCGAGCCGGTGCGAGTCAATCAGGCGCACCTCGACCCACGCGTCATGACCGTCGCCGGTACTCCCGCGGACGAGCCCGAGGCCCTCATCACGATCCCGCTGATCGCCCGAGGCTCGATCAAGGGCGCGCTCAACATCTACCGCCTCGGCGAGACAGCGTCGTTCGACGACGACGAGTTCGAGCTCGCCAAGCGCTTCGGTGACGCCGCGGCACTCGCCCTCGACAACGCCCAGATCCGCGCGCGGCTCGAGCACCAGGCGCAGACCGATCCGCTGACCGGCCTCTACAACCATCGGGCTTTCCACGAGCGCCTGCGAAAGGCACTCGCGGACGCGAGCCGGTCGCACGAGTCCGTTTCCATCGTCATGCTCGACATCGACGACTTCAAGCGCGTCAACGACGTCTTCGGCCATGGTTCCGGCGACGAGATCCTGCGCAGCCTCGCCGACACGCTGAAGGACTCGGTCCGTGCCACCGACATCGTCTACCGCCTCGGCGGCGAGGAGTTCGCCGTCATCCTCACCTCCCGCGCGCCGCGGAGCGCCGAAGGGCTCGCGCGCCGGCTGGTGGAGCGCATCGGAGCCGTCGAGTTCGATCCCGCCGGACGTATCACCGTCTCGGTCGGCCTGGCGCGCAGTCCCGACCACGCCATGAACCCACGCGAGCTCGTCGCGTGTGCGGAGGCCGCGATGATGGCCGCGAAGGTACGCGGGAAGAGCCAGATCGTGCTCTACGACGACTCGTCGCTCGAGCGCCCCGGTGGAGAGCAGGTGCCGTCGGCACGGGACGTCCGCTCGGTCGCGCACATGAAGATGCTCCAGAGCCTCGGGGGCAAGCTCAACCGGCTGACGGACGTGCGGGAGATCGGCAAGATGATCGCGACCGAGCTCCGCGCGCTGATCGACTACCACAACTGCCGCGTCTCCCTCGTCGAGGGAGAGCAGGTCGTGCCGATCGCGTTTCTCGGCCAGTTCACGAGCGAGACGCAGGAGCCGCTCGAGATCCTCGCCTGCGAGGTCGGTGAGGGCATCACGGGTCGCGTCGCCCAGACCGGTGAGCCGTTGCTGATCGGGGACGCCGCCAACTGCGAGTTCGCCCGGGTGCTTCCCGGCACCGATGCGATCGACGAGTCCCAGATCGTCGTCCCCCTGAGCTACGGAACGCGGGTCGTCGGGGTGATCGTGATCTCGAAGCTCGGGCTCGACCAGTTCGACGAGGACGATCTTCGCCTGCTCGAGGTGCTCGCGGGTCACGCCGCGGTTGCGCTGGAGAACGCGAGCCTCTACGAATCGGCCCGGCGCGAGGCGGAGCGGGCGACCGCGCTGCTCGAGTTCAGCCGGCAGCTCTCCGTCGCGGAGGGCATCGACGAAGTCGTCGACCGGATCGTCGAGCTGTCAGCGCGCGCGCTCGATGCGGATCGCGCCTCCGTCTGGTTCCAGGAGGCGGTCGGAGACGCCATGCGCGCGCGGGCGACACACGGCTACCCACAGCCGGAGCTCGAGCGCCTGTGGGAAACGCGGTTCGACCGCGAGCAGGCCGAAGTCTTTCTCTCGGGTGAAGAGCCGTTCGTCTTCACGGACCACCACTTCGACGCCGTCGCGGGGACCGATGACGACGGCGCCGCGCGGCCGTTTGCGGTTGCGCCTCTGACCCTCGACGGCGGACGGCGCGGCTGCATCGCGGTCAGCCTGCGCGACGGCGAGTTCACAGACCGCCAGCTTCGCCTGTTGGCGGGAATCGCCGATCAGGCCAAGCTCGCCCTCACGAACGCCGGAAACTTCCAGAATCTCGAGCGGACTTTTCTCGAGACGGTCGAGGCGCTGGCGAACGCGCTCGAGGCAAACGACGAGTACACCTCCTCGCATGCGCGTTGGATCACCGACCTGGCGCTCAAGGTCGGCCGGTCGCTCGGGCTCGACGGTCGGGCCCTCAAGCGCCTCGAGCTCGGGGCCCTCTTCCACGACATCGGGAAGATCGGCATCCCCGAATCGATCCTCTCCAAGCCGGGACCATTGACGGTTGCGGAGCGCAAGCTGGTCGAGAGCCACCCGGAGCTCGGCGAGAGGATCATCGGCCCAATAGACCGGCTCGAAGACGTTCGCCCGATCGTGCGCCACTGCCACGAGCGATTCGACGGCGCCGGCTACCCGGACGGCCTGTTCGGAGAGGACATCCCGATCGAGTCGAGGATCATCCTCGTCTGCGATGCGTACCACGCGATGACGACCGACCGCCCGTACCGCAAGCGGCTCACCGTGACCGAGGCGGTCCGGCGGCTGGACGACGGCTCGGGGACGCAGTTCGATCCGCGCGTCGTCGATGCGTGCAAGCGCGTGCTCGAAGAGCGCGAGCGCAGCTAGCCGCGGCGAGTCGCCGAGAACGCGTCTAGCCCCTCGCTGAAACTCAGATGAGCACGAGGGGCCACCTCTTCGCGTAGACGCAGACGCTCGGCGTCCTCGAGCGCCCGTTCGTGTCGGCGGATGCTCTCCTGCTGAACGGCGAGACCGGTCTGGAGGCGGAGGAGCTCAGCCTCCCGCCCCTCGAGCTCGGCATCGCGCGCGGCGAGTCGGGCCTCCCGCTCGTCCGCGCGCCGACTGCCCTCCTCATCTCTGCGCCGGTCCCTCTCGCGGCCGACGCTCTCACGATCGTCGAGCTCACGCTCTCTTCGGTCGAGCGCGCTCGTGCGCTCGTCGAGCGCTTCGAGCCGTGCCGCGAGCCGAAGCTCGCGCAGGTCCGTCGTCTGAAGCTCGTCGGAATGGATCTCGCGCGCGCGCTCCTCGAGCTCTGCCGCCCGCGCGTCGAGCCGGGCTCGCACCGCTGCCGCTTCCTGCTCGGACGCTTCGACGGTGGCGGTCCGTCGCACCAGCTCGTCGGTCGCGCGCGCGAGTGACGTCTCCTGCTCCTGTCGGCGCAGGTCTGCTGTTGCGAGCTCCTGCTCCCGCGCCGCAGCCGCCGCTTCCGCGTCGGCGAGTCTTCGCTCGCGGTCGGCCAGTCTCGCCGCGTCCTCCTCCATCCGGAGCTCGCGTCCGCGGATCGCCGTTTCGCGCTCGGCCGCGGCCTGCTCCCGGCCGCGGAGCACCTCGTCGCGGTCGACGGAAGGAGCGGTCCGCCGCGGACGAAGCGAACGGCGGCCGTCGCGTGCCTTCGTGGCGAGCTCGTCGAGCTCGCGGCGTCGGCGTTCGATCTCGAGCTCACGCCGGCCGACCTCGGCAGCGCGCTCCCGGAGGGACCGCTTCAGCTCTGCGATCTCGGCCAGATCCTCGTCTCGCTGGCGCTCACGCTGCACGGCGAGGTGCCGCGCGAGGCTCAGGAGCTCGTCGCGGGAGGGACCGCCGTCGGAACGCCGCCCGCCGGTGTCCCAGTCGCTCGACTCCCATTGCTCGGCGTCGCTCACCGGCAGAGCGTAGCGCGGCCCGAGCGGCACGGAAAACCGCCCCGGCGTCCCGTTCGTACGTCGAGGCAGGCTCGAGAACCATCTTCCGTTCAGCGAGAGAGGGAGGATTTCGTGCAGAGGCAGGTCGTACTTGCCGGGGCCGTCTCGGCGGCACTGGCGCTGGTGATCGCCGGAGGGGCAGGGGCGCGGAGCCAGTCAACGGGCATCACGATCGACGCGGCCATGACCGCGGCGAACGAGACGCCAACTCCCAAGGGGGACGTGAGCGCGGCGCGGGGCGCGTTCACGGCCACCCTGACCAAGACGGACACGGGCGCCTCGATGAGCTGGCGTCTCGACTTCAGCAACCTGAGCGGGCAGGCGATCGCCGCTCACATCCACGTCGCCGACCGCGGCAAGCCGGGGCCGGTCCGGGTCCCCCTCTGTGCCCCGTGCACGAGCGGCATGACGGGCACCGCGAACATCGACGCAACCGTCCTCGACGCGATCCAGAATGATCGCGCCTACGTGAACGTCCACACGCCGACCAATCCCGCCGGCGAGATCAGGGACCAGGTCGCAATCGTCGCGTCGGTGAAGACCACCATGCGCGCGGGCCAGGAGGTGCCGAAGCCGAAGGGCAAGGTGAAGCGCGCTGTCGGGACGTTCACCGCGACCGTGACCAAGAGCGGCTCCTCGGCGGTCATCGCCTGGCGGTTGACGTTCAGCCGGCTCACAGGGCGCGGCGTTGCCGCCCACATCCACAGCGGCGCCCGTGGGAAGCCGGGCGCGGTGATCGTCCCCCTCTGCGCTCCGTGCAGGAGCGGGATGCGTGGGACGGCAACGGTGGACGCGTCGGTCGTAAGTGCGCTCGAGTCGGGTCGTACGTACGTGAACGTGCACACGAAGAAGAACCCGGCGGGCGAGATTCGCGGGCAGATAGCCCCTGTTCCCCTCACGATCTCGTAGCCGCCGTGAACGACGGTCGAGGCCCGGCGCGGGACCGGGCCTCGACCGTTCTCAGGCCGCCGGCGTGATGTTGTGGTTGAAGCGGAAGGCGTTCGCGGGGTCGTACTGCGCCTTGACCGCGCGAAGTCGCGCGAGCCGCTCGGCGCCGTACTCGGTCTCGAGCCCGTCGCCGGTCACCTCGCTGGCGTAGTTGAGGTAGCCGCCTCCGATCGTCCACGGAGCGAGGGCCGCCGAGAACCCGCGTGCCTGTTCGATCTGCTGCTCGTCTTCCGCCTCGTCGATCCAGCTGCTGACGAAGGTCGCGTTGTAGCGCGCCTGGCGACCGGCAAAGGCGGTCGCCTCCGCAGGTATGCGTGAGGCCGCTCCATGGATGGGCTCGAGGAGGATGCCGCCGGCGAGCTCGGACTGGAGGAAAGGGTCGACCGCCTGCTCGATCAGCTCCTCAGGAAGCTCCCGCAGGAAGCGACCCGACCAGTAGTTCCGCAGCCCGAACGGCGCACGACCGAAGATCTCCTGAAGCTCGGGGTAGTACATCGGCCTGGCTCCGTCCCGAACCGGCGCAAGGTCGAGGAGACTGCGAACCGCCTCGCGCCCTTGGTCGACGTCGCCGAGGTAGGCGACCGAGACCACAAGGCCGGCGTGTCCGCCCGAGGTCTCGCGTCCGATCAGTGCAAAGCACGACAGTTGGTCGGCAGCACCCGCCATCAGTTCGCGCCACGTCGTGAGCACGGTTCGTGCAGTGCCGGCCGGATAGGCGAGGAGCCCGCCGAGGAGGCGGCCGACGGGGTGGATCCGGAACATGAAGTCGACGACGACGCCGAAGTTGCCTCCTCCACCGCGCAGAGCCCAGAAGAGATCGCCGTTCTCGTCCTCCGACGCTCGGACGACACGCCCGTCCGCCGTGACGACGGTCGCGGCGAGGAGGTTGTCGAGGCTCAGGCCATGGGTTCCGATCAAGTGCCCGATGCCGCCGCCGAGCGTGAGGCCCGACACGCCCGTGTCCCCGAACGTCCCGCCGGGAGTCGCCAGGCCGTGCCGCTGGCACGCCGGGTCGAGATCCTCCCAGAGTGCGCCGCCGCCGCACGTCGCGGTGCGCGCCTCCGGATCGACGGTCACCTCGCGCATAAGCCGCAGGTCGACGACGAGGCTTCCGTCTCCCACGCAGTGCCCGGCGACTCCGTGGCCGCCGCCACGGACCGCGACCGGAAGGTCGCACTCCACTGCGAACGAGACCGAGGCGACGACATCGTCGACGTCGAGCGGACGTGTGACGAGCTCGGGACGGCGGTCGATCATCCCGTTGAAGGTCACGCGCGCGGCGTCGTACGTGTCGTCCTCAGCCGTGATGACGGGGCCGCGGTGGCGTTGCCTCAGGCCTTCGACCGAGCTATTCGTCACGGATTCGAGTATGACCTCTCACGCACGGCGTGGGCCAATCGCGCAACACTAGGCCCACGATGGGCGTCCGACGCCTCGAGCGCATACCCGGGTTCAACATCGACCGCATCGCGGCAGCGGCAGGTGACGATCCCGACGTCCTTCGACTGGAGAACCTCGACACCGACATTCCACCGCCGAAGGAAGCGATCGAGGCGACCCGAGCCGCGATCGGTGAAGACGATGCGAACAGCTGGCTGCCGTTCACCGGCCGCGACGACCTGAAGGACGCGGTGGCCGCGTACATCGAGCGACGCGGCGGCCCACGCTACGACGGTGCCCGCGAGATCGTGATCACGAGCGGCGAAGGCGATGCGATGCTCGACGCGCTCTTCTGTCTCACGGATCCGGGCGACGAGGTCGTCCTGACTGATCCCACCTATGCGGGCATGCTCAATCGGGTTCGGCTCGTCGGTGCAGAGCCGCGGCTCGCGCCGCTCCACGTAGTCGGAGGCGAGTGGCGGCTCGATCTCGACGCGTTCACTGCTGCGGTGACCGAGCGCACGCGTGTCGTCTTCCTCAACAACGCGTCGTTCCCGTCGGGCTGGGTGGCGAGCGACGGGGAGTGGGAGGCGGTCGCATCGATCTGCCGCGAGCGCGATCTGTGGCTGCTCTACTGGGCCGGATTCGAGGGAGTCCTCTTCGACGGTCGCGCACCGCGCCAGCCGGCCTCGCTGCCGGGCATGCGCGACCGAACGGTAACCGTGGGCGCGGTGACGCTCGAGCAGCGCATGATCGCCTGGCGCGTGGGCTGGGTCGTCGCCCCCGGGGAGCTCGTGAACGACGTCTCACGCGTCCAGATCTACAACGGTCTCGTCCCGAGCGGGTTCGGCCAGATCGGGGCGCGCGTCGCATTGACCCTGCCGGACGATCACCTCGATGCCGCGAACGAGGAGTGTCAGCGGCGCCGCGACGAGACGCTGCGCCAGCTCGAGGGCTTGCCGGCGGTTCGTCCGGCGGGCGCGTGGTCGCTCCTCCTCGACGTCTCCGAGCTCGGGCTCGACTGTCTCGACGTCTCCGATCGACTGCTCGTGGAGAAGGTCGCGGCCACGCCGATGCGCGGGTGGGGCGGCGAGATCGCGGATCGACACGTCCGCTTCGTCTTCAGCAACGAGCCCGTCGAGAGGCTCGCGCTTCTCGGCGACCGGGTGCGGCGGGCGCTCGAGGGCTGACCCCCCGAGTCGCGGTCCGTAGCGTGGCCGAAACGAACCGTCGGCACCCGTTCGAGCTGGACACCGTCTCCCGCCGCTGGCAGCTGGCCCTCGACGCCGGCCAGCGCGCCCTGGGCGCCGCCGACCGCCAACTGCCGGGATCGGAGCTGGCGCGACGGCGGCAGGAGCTTCTGAAAGAGCGCGACCAGGCGGCGAAGGCGCTCGCGCGGCTCGCCACGGACACGGGCGTCAGGCCGGCGCCGTGGCTGTCGCCCGTGCCGGTGGAGTCGAGGATGCTCGGCCTCGTCCCCACAGTGAGGGCCTGCATCTTCGACCTCGAAGGGGTCCTCACCGACAGCGGGGCCTTGCACGCCTGGGCCTGGGCGTTGGTCTTCGACGAGTTCCTCCAGCGTTTCAGCCAGGCGAACGGCTGGCACTTCATCCCGTTCGACACCGTGGACGACTACCGCACGTACATCGAGGGCCGTCCGAGGCTCGAAGGAGTCCATGCGTTTCTGGACAGTCGAGGCATACGCCTGCCGGAGGGACGGCCTGATGATCCTGGCGAGGACGAGACGGCGTACGGGCTGGCGAAGCGCAAAAGCGACACGCTCACGAGCGGGCTCCGGCTTCGCGGCGTGAACGCCGTGGCCGGCGCACGGCACTACCTCGAGCTCGTCGGCTATGCGGGTCTCGAACGGGCCGTCGTCTCGGCGAGCACGAGCACTCTGCCGATCCTCGAGCTCGCCGGGCTGGCGGCCCTGGTCGAGGAGCGCGTCGACGCCGACCTCATTCGCGAGGAGAGTCTCCGCTCGCGGCCGGCTCCCGACCTGCTGCTCGCCGCCTGTCGCCGCCTGGGCGTCGCCACGACCGAGGCCGTCACCCTGACTGCGACCCCGGCCGGCGTCGCCGCCGGACACGCGGCAGGCCTCACGGTGGTCGGCGTCGGCGACCCCTCACGGGCAGAGCTTCTGCGGGGCTTCGGCGCCGAGCGCGTCGTCCCCGCGCTGACCGCGCTCCTCGATCGTCAGGTGGCCGGCGCGAGCTGAGGCAGCTGCCCCGTATGTCGAGTCCCTGTCCCGAAGCAGTGCCGAGTTCGGAACGGACACTTTCGGCCAGGACGCGGCTGCCGCTACGACGGAAGGGCGACATCCCCTACCGATCGGAGCGCTATGGCCCGGATCCACCTTTTCGTCTCGCTCATGCTCGCTGCCGCGCTGCTCACGGCATCGTCTGCACAGAGCGCCTCTTCCGACCTCGTCGTCAGTCAGGTCTACGCCGGCGGCGGAAATGCGGGGGCGAGCTACACGAACGACTTTGTCGAGCTCTTCAACCCCGGCACGGCCGCAGTCGACCTCACCGGCTGGACGATCCAGTACGCGTCGGCAGCCTCGACGAGCTGGCAGGCGACCGCCCTCTCGGGATCGATTCCCGCCGGCCGCTACTACCTCGTACAGCTCGCCTCAGCGGCCGCGGTCGGTGCCCCACTACCGGCGTCTGACGCCTCCGGGACGACCAACCTCGCCGTCTCGGGCGGCAAGGTGGCCCTTGTGCGCGGAAGCGCCGCGCTCACATGCGGCGCGTCACCCGGCAGCTGCTCGTCCGATCCTCTCCTCGCCGACCTCGTCGGGTACGGCGGGGCGACCGACTACGAGGGAGCGGCGGCCGCTGCGGCTCTGAGCAGCACGACGGCGGCACTGCGCGCCGCCGGCGGCTGCACCGACAGCGGCGACAACTCGGCCGACTTCTCGGCGACTGCTCCGACACCGCGCAACACGTCGACGCCGTCCCTTGCCTGTATCGGCACGCCCCCGCCCAGCGTAGGTGCATCACAGGGTGCCGCGGTGAACGTCGACGTCCAGCCGGTTCTCTCGATCGCGCTCGAGCGTCCTTCCGTCAGCTTCGGGAGCGTTGCGTCGGGAAGCTCACCGTCCTCGATCTCCGAGGCGGTCACCGTCGTCAGCAACAGCGCGACCGGCTACGCACTCACGGTGCACCGGACGGCGTTCGTGCCGGCGGATCTGCCGCTCGGGATCGCGGCGGCGTCTGCACCGAACGGCGGCCAGCTGGGCGGCGGTCTCGGCGGCGGAGCTCGAGTTCCGATTCCCATCGCTCCGGCTGCCGACTTGCTCGTCGGCACGACTGCGGCGCCAAGCGCCGGGACAGGAGATGTCTGGCCGACGAGCCTGGGCTTCACGTCTCCGCTTCCGGCAGTTGCTCCGGGTCACTACACCGCGACCGTCACGCTGACGGTGATCGGACGATGAGGCTTGCCTGTCTCCGGTTTGCCCTCGTGACCGTCCTGCTCCCGCTCGCGTCTGCATCGGCAGGCGCGAGCGCGGAACGGGCCGCGGTCTCGCTCACCGCATCGCCTGCTCGAGTGACTATCGCCGGCTCGGGACGCGCGACCATCCAGGTCACGAATTCCGGCAGCCGCCGGGTCGATGTCGACGTGGGACGAGCCGGCTTCGCCCTCGACGTCCGCGGTCGGCCGAGGATCGTTTCCCGTGCCCGAAAGGGCGGCGCCGTCGCGTCCTGGCTCACGGTCCGTCCACGAAGGCTCGCGCTGCCGGCCGGAACGAGTGCCTCACTGACGATCACCTCGGCCGTGCCGAGACGCGCTGGCCCGGGAGATCACAACGCGCTCGTCGTGCTGACGAGCCGTCCCATCAGTGGCGCGCGGGTCGCAGTACGGATGCGCCTGGGGATCGTCGTCGTCGTTCGCGCTCCGGGGCAGGTCTCGCGTCGGCTCGAGTTGCGGCGGCTGCGCGTCCGGCGCGTCGGCTCGACCCGTCGGTTGGAGCTGTTCGTCGCGAACCTGGGGAATGTCACCGAGAGACTGGGCCGCGAACGCCTGAGCATGATCCTCCGCCGCGGAGGAAGGACCATCGCGAGACTCAAGCCCGTGGCTCGTGACCTGCTCCCCCGGACGACTGGCATCGTGCCGGCGCGGTACGCGGGGCGTGTCCACGGTCGGGTCACCGCGCTGGTCGAGTTGTCATACGGGCCGAGAGGAGGAGTCCTACGACGCGCGTTCCACATCAGGCTGTAGGCGAAGTCGCTTCGCCTCGCCTCGCTCGGGAGAACGCGGGCAGTGCAACTCGAGCCTCGTCCGCTTCGTAGGCAATGCAGCATTCGGGATCGAGCGGCTGACCGCCGCGGTCAGGATCACGTAAGACCTGGGGAAAGGCGGTCGAGCGGGGTTCCCGTGGAGGCAACTCCTTGCCTCGGTTCGGCCCGCCCGGCAACGCTCCGCAGCCGCGGGGCTACGACGTGTCGTGTCACCCGTCATGGACGGCCACGGATGACCCCATGCGGCCCGGGGATCCCGTGGCCGCCCGCTGCAAAAATGACACCGGAAGCGCTCCTCGGGAACTAGCCATCCGGGCAGATTGCTGGCACAATCGTTCGCTTCGGTTTGGGTACCGGGGGCAAGGACGGACCAGCGCTTGAACCGGTGTGAGGAGAGGCGCGTAGGGACAACGCGCGCCGGGCGGCCACGGCCGCGAGCACCTCGGCGCGCCTCTCCTCTAAACCCGCCGCCGTCAGGAGCTGGGGCTGACGGCCCGTGACGAACTCACGAACCGGTTTCGCGTGCTCCCCGGACCCGCGCCAGGCCCGCCTCGACGCTACGGCTACGTCGGCAGTGGCGCAAGATGGCCGATAGGATCCCTCCCGCGGGGTCGAGGTCTCCAGACGCGTTTCCAAAAACAGAGCAACCGCGAAGCGGTGCAATCCCCGCTCCAAACAGAAAGGCCCTTGGTACCAGGGCCTTTCTCAGTGGAGCGTACCGGGATCGAACCGGTGACCTTCGGCCTGCAAAGCCAGCAGGAGGTGGGCAGGAGGAGACGTGGTACCCCGGAACAGCCTAGTAGAGCCAAAACCGAGCGCCGCACAGGACGCGACACGACACGTTGGACAGCGCTGTGCTGACACAGCGCTGACATAGCGATCGGTGAGATCGAGGCGTTCTCATGCGCGATTCGTGGCGCGTCCAACAGGTCAAGCAGATGGGAGTCATCGAGGGCCAGCCGCTTCTGTCGTCGAACCAGAGGGAGCAGATCACGAGAGGCGGCGAGAGCGCGATCAAGCGGTGGATCAACGAGCAGATGAGCGGCAAGTCGGGTGTCGTCGTTCCGGCCGTCGCCGTGAGCTTGAGGCGGTGACGTCGGTGCCCACGGCCGAGGCCGTGGAGGACGAGTGCGCCGACCTGCTGACTGCCGCGAGGTGACCTCAGCCGGCGCCGCGGTCGAGCGCCCGGAGGATCTTCGGCCGCACCGACCAACGCAGCAGACCGTTCCCGGGCGAGGGCTCGCCGTCGACGACGACGAACGCCACGGCGCCCTTCTTCAGCTCGAGGTTCATGACGTCCTCGCCCCCTGCGCAGAGGAGGGACGCGAGCCGCGACAGGTACGGCTCGTGCCCGACGAGCGCGACTGACGCCTCGTCGCGCTCGCGCAGCGCCTCGAGCCCCGACTCCGCCGGCTTGCCGGCTTCGAGTGCGGCACATTCCCGTGGCTCCGGCCACCCCGTCACGTCGCGGAGGATCTCCGCCGTCTCCCACGCCCGCGCGAAGCCGCTCGAGAGCACGACGTCGACGTCCGGCACGAGGCGGCGCAGGCCGCGGGCGGCGGCCGCGAACCTGCGGGCGCCATCTGCAGTCACCGGGCGCTTCGAGTCGTCCGGCCAGCGCGACGGGTCGGCGTGCGCGGCGAACGCGTGACGGACGAGGTACAGGTTGAGGGAGCCGTTCCGGGCCACGGTGCGCCCGATCCTCGCAGGTGCCGAAGCGCGCACATCATCCCCGTCGGATGACGCCGTGCATGCTTGGTGGCGAAAGACTTCGCCCCGTGAAAGAGGCCGTCGGCCACGAGGACGTGAACCAGCTGGTGCGTGCCGCAGGCGGCGTCGTCATGCGCCCGGCGGGAAGCGGCGTCGAGATCCTGCTCGTCCACCGGCCGCGCTACGACGACTGGACCTTGCCGAAGGGGAAGGCGAGGCTGGGCGAGTCGTACGAGGCGTGCGCCCTGCGGGAGGTCGAGGAGGAGACGAGCCTCGTGTGCGTCCTGCGCGAGGAGCTCGCCGTCACCGAGTACGAGGACGCGGCGGGGCGTCCGAAGCGCGTCCGCTACTTCGCGATGACGCCGCGGGACGACGACGAGGCGGCGCCCCAGAACGAGATCGACGCCGTCTGCTGGCTCAACGGCGCGAGCGCCATGGAGACCCTGACGTACGCGCGCGACAGAGACGTCGTCGCCCGCGTCGTCGCCCGCTAGCCCGACGCAGGCGCCTTGGCCGGTTTCGCGCCCTTGCCCGACGGCGCCTTCTTCGCGCCGTCGCCGGCTTCCTTGGTGAAGTACTCGAGCGCGCTCCGTGTCTTTGTCTGTTGCTCCGCTCCGAGGTCGATGCCGCGCGACGACAGGAACGCTCTCGTCTCGGCGGCGACCTGGAACGCCTCCGACGGCTCGCACTTCGTCGACAGCTCGAGAATCCGTGAGCCGTCCGGGTACAGCCACACCTCCGTCACGAGCTTGCGGTCCAAGCCTGCGGGCGTGCCCTTCAGCTTGAGCACGAGCAGCGGGCCGAGGATCGTGAGGTCGTCCAGCCCGACCCCCTCGGGCGCGTGCTTGGCGTACAACGCCTGCTGCTCCTTCGAGAACAGCTTTCGGATCGCCTTTTCGCCGCTCGTCGCCGCGCGCACGTCCGTACGTGTGGGAACGCCCTTGAGCGATCCCGAGCAGACGTAACCCTTCGGCGACGCGTCCAGCTCCACGCCGAAGCTCGGCGACTCCCGCAGCGACCGCGGCAGCTCGGACGGCACAACGGGCCGGAGCTTGACGACGGTGTCGTCCCCCTTCTTCTGCGAGCGGCGCGCGCGGACGACCAGGCCCTGCGAGTCGAGCTGCAGGTCGGGCATGTCGAAGAAGAACACCTGGCGGAGCTCGGCCTGGAGCGGGTCGAGGCCGAGCGCGCGCGCCGTCGTCAGCTGCGCCGGCTCCGGCACGGTCAACTTCAGCTCGACCGAGTCCACCTCCTTCATGAGGCCGACGAGCTTCTGGAGATCGTCGTCGGAGAGAGCAGGGCGCGCAGCGGTCGCTGAAGCCATCGTTCGTCCTTTCGCGAGAGGTGCCTCAGGATCGCGGGCACCGGCTCGAGCGCCATCACCCGAACCGGGTGAACGTCCGTGTCGGTGCTCTACGCGGCCGCCTCTTCGCGCCAGGCGAGCAGTGCGCCTTCGCGGACGCCGCCCTCGGTCACGAGAAACGGCACCATCAGCCGTCGCTGCACCTCGCCGAGGATGAGCGCCGCCGCGAGCAGCTGCTGCGCTCGCCGCTTGCCGACGTCGAACCGGTCGGCGACCGCGGCCCCGCCGTGGCGGGCGCCGAACATGCGGGACCGCCCGGCTCAGCCCGTCAGCGGCTGTGGGGACGGCGGCACCGCGTGACGTGCGGCCTCCATTCGCTTGCGGAACCGCTTCCATCGCTTCCCTACGAGCGGGGAGCACGTGTCGGTGACGCGGCCGCGAATCTCCTCCATTGCCGACCGGTACCGCTGCGCGACCTCGCCCATGGCGAACACGGTGGCGGGCTCGAGCTTCGCGTGTCCCGCCGTCGCGAGGTCGCGCAGACGCGCGATCGCCACGTGGGCGTCCTGGTAGTCGCCGAGGAGGTCCTGGAGCGCCACGGCCTGCTTCACGAGCCGCTTCGTCTCGTCCGGATAGATGTCCGAGAGGAACTCGAGCGCGTAGCGGAACCGCTTGCAGGCGATCCGCAACCGGTGGTACTCGGTCGCGTCGGCGTCGGGGTCGATCCGCTTGATCGCCTTCCGCACCGCCGCCTGCCTGCGCTCGACGAGTTCCGGAGCCGCTCCGCGGGCCGGCGGCGTTCGCGCTCCCGAGCGCGATCGGAGCATCGCGCCGAAGCGGCGGATGAGGCGTTCGTACCGTTTCGAGTCGAGGGCCTCCAGCATCGTGGCGCGTGCGCGTGCGCGTTCCTCCGTCAGCAGCGCACGCAGCCGGGCGAGCGGCTCGCGGTCTGGCTCGGGGACTTCCTCGAGCCACTCCTCGAGCTGGGCGAGCTGGACGTCGAGGTCGCGCACGGCTCCGATCGTCCGGCCGAGCCAGGCAAGCTCGGGCCGGAGTCGCGCGGCCTCGGCCGGCAGCACATCCTCGAACAGCGCCACCGCGGCCCGCAGTCGCCTGCTCGCGACGCGCATGTCGTGCAGCTCCTCGATGTCCTCGCCGAGCCGCGTGCCCGGCTCGTGCGCGAGGAGCGCGCCGAACTGGCGGCGCAGGTTGGCGAGGGCGACCTGGCCGATCGCGTCCGTCGGCTCGATCGTCGCTCGCCCGAGCTCCTCGGGCTCGGCGCGCCCGCGGCCGCTCGCGGCGAGCGCCGACTCGTACTTGCTCAGCGCCGCCGGCTGGAGGCCGCACGCGCGCCGCAGGCTCTCCACCAGCGGCGCGACGGCCTCGACCGCCGTCTCCGGGGCCTCGACCTCGACGCGTCGCAAGCGGCCTAGCAGGCGGCCGGCCGGCTCGCGAATCGACGTCTCGTCGAGCAGGAGCTCACCGCTCGGCACGCCGTTCGCGGCCAGCTCGAAAACGCGCCGCCGCGTCTGCAGGTCGAAGAGCGGTACGAGCCTGCGAGCGCCGACGAGCGCGCGCACACGCCGACCGACGGGTCCATCTGTCGACGCCAGCCCGACCGCATCATCGAGCTCGACCTCCTCCGCGAGCTCGCGGCGGATCCGCAGTGCGTCGGGACGCGCGCCTGCGAGGGACTTCAGCGTCGCCTCCGTGGGTCCGCGCCGTGGCCGGCGAAGGCGGACGGAGTATCCGGCGCGGTCGAGCCGCCGGTCCTCGGTATCGAGGTACGTGTCGACCTGGTTGATCGTCTGCCGCGGGGTGATCGTTAGGCCGTTCGCGCCGTCGGCTGCCGCCTTCTCGACCCACCGCCGCACGACGGCGAGGTCCTGCGCGTCGAGCTGCCACTCGATCTCGGCGTCGGCGCCGGGCGCTGCGTCCACGCCGACGCTACGGCGTCGTCGGTCCGAGCGCGACGGCGTCTGGGAGCTCGTGCTCGTCGGTCGTCGGCCGGCGCGAACGGAGCACGAGCTTCCAGAGCTCCGATGCGGCAACGATCGAGAGGGCGACGAGGATGCACGCGATCCACTGCTTGCCGGTGAGGCTCACAGTGCCGAGGATCCGCTGGAAGATGCCGAGCTCCGTCCCGAAGAGGATCGCGATCGCCGACATGCCGGTCGCCTTGAGCAGCCGGCGGTCGGCGTACGTCTCGACGGTGAAGACGGACCGTAGGGGGTCCTTGACCGTGAACGAGAAGAAGACGTTGGCGATCGCGAACGTCGTCATTCCCATCGTGCGCGCGACCGCGGTGCCGTGCTTGTGGTCGGCCCACGCGATCAGGCCGAGCGTCGAGCCGCCGATCACGAGCCCCGCGAAGGCGAGGTAGCCGAGCACCTCCCGCGGCAGGATCGGCTCGCCTTCCGGGCGGGGTTTCCGCTTCATCAGGTCGGGCGCGGGCTCGCCGTAGCCGAGCCCGATCGCCTGGAACACCTGCGTCGTGAAGTTCACCCACAAGGTCTGCAGCGGCACGAACGGGACGCCGCTGACGACGTTGAAGATGCTCGCGCCGAGGAAGGTGACGATGAAGCCGATCAACACGCCCATCTGGAACAGGATGTACTTCTTGAGGTTGTCGTAGAGACCGCGGCCGATGCGGACGGCCTTCACGATCGTCGAGAAGTCGTCGTCGGTGAGGATCATCGCGGCGGCCTCCTTCGACACCTCGGTGCCGGTGATCCCCATCGCGATGCCGATGTCCGCACGCTTGAGCGCCGGCGCGTCGTTGACCCCGTCGCCCGTCATCGCGACGACGAGGCCCTTCCGCTTCAGCGTCTCGACGAGACGGACCTTGTCCTCCGGCGTGACCCGTGCGATGACGCCGATGCCGTCGATGGCGTCGAACGCCTCGTCGTCGCTCATCGCCGCCCACTCCGCGCCCGTGATCGCGCGACCGTCGATGCCGAGCTGCCGGGCGATCGACTCGGCGGTGACGGCGTGATCGCCCGTGATCATCCTGACCTGGATGCCGGCCGACTTCGCCTCGGCGATCGCCGCCTTCGCCTGCGGCCGCGGCGGGTCGACGATCCCGACCAGCGCCAGCACCGTGAGCCCGTCGAGCAGCGACAGCAGGTCGGCGTTCGGATCGAACGTCGCCGGGTCGAAGTCCTTGCGTCCGGTCGCGAGGACACGCAGGCCCTGCTCGCCGAGCCGCTGGTTCTCCGCCAGATACCGTTCATTGAACGCGTCGTCGGCGACGATGGGATGCAGGTCGCTCGGGTCGAGTGTGGACGCGGCGCGAGCCAGCAGCTGGTCCGGCGCGCCCTTCACGAAGCAGCGGATGACCTCCTTGCCGTTCTCGTCCTTCATCCGGTGGAACGTCGCCATCAGCTTGTACGCGGCGTCGAACGGGAGGTCGGCCACGCGCGGATAGCTCGTGCGCGTGGACTCGGTGTCGAGGCCGCCCTTCTCGGCTAGGACCACCAGCGCCCCCTCGGTGGGATCGCCGATCATCTCGCCGTCGTTCACGACCGCGTCGGAAGCGAGCAGCATCGGCAGGAGGAACTGCTCGAGCGGCACGTCCGGCTGGCCGAAGACGTGCTTGATCGTGCCCTCCGTCGAGTACCCGGTGCCAGAGATCGTGTAGCGTCGCCCAGGGATCGTCAGCTCGACGGCCGTCATCTGGTTCAGCGTGAGCGTGCCCGTCTTGTCGGAGTTGATCGCGGAGGTCGACCCGAGCGTCTCCGTCGAGCGCAGGCGCTTCACGATCGCGTTCGCACGCGCGAGCATCTGCGTCCCGAGCGAGAGGATCGTGGTCACGACGGCGGGGAGGCCGGTCGGGATCGCCGAGATCGCGAACGCGATCGCCGCGGTGAAGACCGTATGGAAGGTGTAGCCGCGGGAGAGGTTGAAGATGATCGAGATCGCGACGGCCGCGCCCGCGATGAAGAGGATCTGGTTCGTCAGCTTCGCGAGCTGACGCGTGAGCGGCGTCTCGGTCTCGTCCTCCCGCGCGAGGAGTCCCGAGATGTGGCCGACCTCGGTGTTCATGCCGGTGGCCGTGACGACGAACTGACCCGTCCCGCGTGTGGCGTTCGTGTTCATGAACACCATGTCGGACCGATCGCCGAGTGGCACATTCTCGCCGTCGACAGGGTCGACACCCTTCGAGACGGGCAGGCTCTCGCCCGTCAGCGCAGCCTCGGCCACCTCGAGCGTGGCCGCCTGGAGGAGCCGGCCGTCCGCGGGAACGATGTCGCCCGCCTCGATCGAGACGATGTCGCCGGGAACGAGCCCTTCCGCCGGAACCTCGACGAGCTTCCCGTCGCGGCGCACCTTCGCCTTGATGATCATCATCTTCTGCAGCGCGGCGACCGCCGCTGCGGCCTTCCCTTCCTGGTGTAGGCCGAGGATGGCGTTGAAGACCGTGAGGAGGATCAGTACGAACCCCGTGCCGTACTGCTTGAGCGGCCAGAGGCTCCCGACGCCCGCGACGAGGAGGACGATTTGCATCGGGTCGTAGTACTGGCGGACGAACGCGTGCCAGCGCGGCTCCGACTTTCCTTCGGCGAACTTGTTGGGCCCGTACTTCTGCAGTCGCGAGCCCGCTTCTGCGGAGGCCAAGCCCTGCTCGGGATCGACCTCCATCGACGCCGCGACCTTGTCGCCCGGCAGCTCGTACCACGGAGTCCCGTCCGCCGTCGGCTGTGCCTCGGATACGGCCGTCAGGTGTGCCATGTCGGTCTCACTCCTTCCCGGCTGTCGCAAGCTGCTCGGCGATCGGGTCGGCCGCGACGCCTGCCGGCGCCTGCGCTTCGAGCTCCGCCTTGGAAGCGAGCAGCGCCTCCTTCGCCTCCTCGCTGACCGTGGGATACTGGGGGTCGATCTCTGCGAGCGTGTCGACGAGCACCGCCGCTACGGCGACGCGCATGAACCACTTGTGGTCGGCGGGGATCACGTACCACGGCGCGTGCTCCGTGCTCGTGGCGCTCAGCATCTCGGAGAACGCCGTCTGGTACGCGTCCCAGTGCGCGCGCTCCTTGACGTCGTTCGCATTGAACTTCCAGTTGTTGTCGGGGAAGTCGATCCGCCGCAGGAAGCGCCGGCGCTGCTCCTCCTTGGAGAGGTTGAGGAAGAGCTTCACGACCGGGAAGCCGTTCTCGACGAGGAAGCGCTCCCAGTCGTTGATCTGCCGGTAGCGGCGCGTCCAGATGTCGCCGTCCCGGGCGCCGGCTGGGAGCTTCTGGTTCTCCAAGATCCCCGGGTGAACACGGACGACGAGGACCTCCTCGTAGTGCGAGCGGTTGAAGATCGTGATCTGACCGCGCGCGGGGAGCCGCTGTGCGTAGCGCCAGAGGTAGTCGTGATCGAGCTCCTCGGCCGACGGCCTCCTGAAGCCGTGAACGACGACGCCCTGCGGGTTGACCCCGCTCATCACATGCCGGATCGTGCTGTCCTTGCCGCCGGCGTCGAGCGCCTGGAGAACCATGAGAACGCCGTACGTGTCCTGCGCGGCGAGCCGCTTCTGGAAGCCGTCGAGCATCTCGATGCCGGTCTTCAGCAGGCCCTTGCTCTCCTCCTCGGTGAAGAAGTCACCCGTGTTCGCGGGATCGAAGTCCCGTCGCAGCACGACGTCCGAGCTGGGGGCGACTCGGAACGGCGCGATGAACTCGCGAATCCTTTGAATACGGGCGTCTTCCATCGCTCCTCCAATCGCAGGCGTCGGCACGGCTCCTCGGCGCAAGCTTGGCGGCACCACCGCGTCGCTCCATCCTCCCGATCGGGTGAT
>DASUXI010000187.1:0-16007 GCA_036377995.1 Gaiellaceae bacterium | reverse complement strand
CGGCTGGGCGGTGAGGATGGGCAAGCCGGCATAGACCTGCATCGAGTCGGCCGACACGACCTCGCCGCCCAGCCGGTCCGCGACCGCTTCGGCAACCGAGGTCTTGCCCGAGGCGGTCGGCCCGAAGATGGCGACGACGCTAGGCATCCTCCGCGACCGGGCTCGGCTCGCGGCGCAGCTCGGCGTTGAGCGAGACCATGTCCGGGAGGAAGGCATCGTGGTCGTCCTCGGGATGCTCCGCACGGTGCTCGCGGAACCAGTCGACGGCAAGCCCGATTCCCCGGTCGAGAGGCACCATCGGCTCGTAGCCGAGAAGCTGGCGTGCCTTGGACGTGTCCGCGACGTAATGGGTCACCTCTCCGAGCAGCGGCTCCGCGATCCTGATCTTGGGCTCGACGCCGACCTTCTCCGCGATCAGCTCGGCCGCCTTCACGAGGGTGTTTCCCTGGCCGTACGCGAGGTTGATCGTCTCGTTGACCACCGATCCGCCCGCCAGCCGCTCGATACCTCGACTGATCCCCTCGACGCAGTCGTCGACGTAGGTGAAGTCGAGCGTCTTGTCGGCGCCGAAGACCGTGACCGGCTCGTCCTTGAGCATGGTGTGGATGAACAGCGGGATCACGCGCACCATTCGCGCGAGGTCGTTGTCGTAGCGCCCGTAGACATTCGAGAACCGGAAGACGACGTACGGCAGCCCGTAGCACCGCGCGTACGAATAGATCAGCGCCTCCCCTGCGATCTTCGAGGCCGAGTAGGTGCTCTCGGTGAAGGCAAAGTCGGCCTGGCCCTCTTGCGTGGAGAACCGATGGACGTCCCCGTAAACCTCACGGCTCGACGAGAAGACGATCGGCACCCGCTGCTGTCGGCAGAACTCGAGGACGTTGAAGGTCATGATCGCGTTCTCGAGCGCGCGGTGCGGCTGGCGGACGAGCTGATGCACCTTCGCGTGCGCGGCGAGATGGACGACGAGGTCGACAGGCGGGTACTCGACGCCTCCGATCCCGCCGGGGAACGACGGGTAATGACCTGAGAGATCCTGCAGCAGGTAACGAAAGTCGTCGGTCCAGGTGTTGAGTCGCTTATCGACTCCGAAGACCTCGTGCCCGTCTCGTTGCAGGCGCAATGCAAGATTGGTCCCGATCTGGCCGCTGGAGCCTGTAACGAGGATGCGCATCAGGCAGCGACCGGCACGGCCTGGCTCCCACGAAGCGTCGCGGACGTCGCTCCCTCGATCCGAACGTCGACGAGCTCGCCCGGCGCCGCCGACCCGGCAAAGTTGACGGTCGTGTTCCGGCGTGTGCGCCCGCGGAGAACCGAGGAATCGGTGCGGCTGACGCCCTCGACGAGGACCTGTTCCACACGACCAACTCGCGCTCCGTTCCGCTCCGCGGCGACGCTCTGCACGACCTCGACCAGCTCCTCGATCCGAGCGAGCTTCACATCGTCGGGGACCTGCTCTTCCATCACCGCCGCCTCGGTCCCGGCCCGCGGCGAATAGACGAACGTGAAGGCTCCGTCGAAGCCAACCTCTTCGACCGCGCTCAGCGTCTCCCGGAAGTCCGCGTCGGTCTCTCCGGGGAAGCCGACGATCAGGTCTGTCGTCAGCGCGAGATCGGGAATCGCCGTGCGAAGCTCTTCGACGAGCCGGAGATAACGCTCGCGGCCGTAGGTCCGGCGCATCGCCTTGAGGATGCGTGTCGACCCCGACTGCAGGGGGAGGTGGGCGTGCTCGCAGACGGCGTCGCACTCGGCCATCGCGTCGATCACGGGTCGGCGGAAGTCCTTGGGATGCGGGCTCGTGAAGCGGATTCGCTCCAGCCGATCGACGTCGTCGCAGGCGCGCAGGAGCTCGCCGAAGTCCGTGTGGAGGTCCGGCGCGAGATCGCGGCCCCACGAGTTGACGTTCTGTCCGAGGAGGGTCACCTCGCGGACACCCTGCGCGACAAGCTGCGTGATCTCCGCGACCAGGTCACCGGGACGGCGGCTCACCTCGCGCCCGCGGACGGCCGGGACGATGCAATACGAACATCTCGAGTTGCACCCCATCGAGATCTGCACCCACGCTTGAAACGGCCGCTCGCGATGCATCGGGAGCTCGCCGGCGAAGCTTCGCTCGTCCAACCCGAAGCGGCCGCGCAGGACGCCGTGCCCGCCCGCGCCGAGCCACTCGCCGAGGTGAGGAATCGATCCCGGCCCGAACGCGACGTCGACGTACGGGTAGAGCTCGAACAATCGCTCACGCTGGGCTTCCGCGTAGCATCCGCCGACGGCGATCACCTTGCCGGGGTCGCGCTGCTTCAGGGCTGCCGCCTGGGCCAGGTGCGCCGCGAACTTCTGGTCGGGCTTCTCCCGGATCGTGCAGGTGTTGAAGACGAGGACGTCGGCTTCGTCTTGCGCGGGGGACTCGCCGAGCCCGAGCTCCTCGAGCATCCCTTTGATCCGCTCGCTGTCATGCGCGTTCATCTGACAGCCGAACGTGGTGACGTGGTAGCGGCGCACGGGCCAGAATGCTACCCGTGGTCTTTCCGGACTCGACCCAGCTGTGGCTCTTCTGCCTCGCCGCCCTCGTCCTGCTCGCCATCCCGGGGCCTGCCGTCCTCTACATCGTCGTGCAGAGCGCGGAGCAGGGGCGGCGCGCAGGCCTCGCCTCGGTGGCCGGCGTCCATGTCGGCACGCTCGTTCACGTCGCGGCGGCGTCGATCGGCCTGTCCGCCCTCATCGTCGCGTCTGCTACTGCCTTCACGGTTGTCAAGTACGCAGGTGCCGCATACCTCGTGCTCCTCGGGGTCCGCAAGCTCGCCGGGCGCGGCCCCGACGAGCAGCCTCCCCGTCCACCCGACGTGCTGAGGCGTGCGTTCGTGCGCGGTGCGATCGTGAACGTCCTCAACCCGAAGACGGCACTCTTCTTCCTGGCGTTCCTACCGCAGTTCGTCGATGCCAGTCGCGGCGGCGTCTGGTCCCAGGCGCTCGTGCTCGGGCTCGTCTTCGTGGGGCTCGGGCTCGTCAGCGATTCTCTCTACGCTGTCGCTGCGGGATCGGTCGGCCGGCTTCTGCGACAAAGGCGGCGCGCCCTTCGCTACTGCTCTGGGACGGCATACATCGGCCTCGGGGTGGTCGCCGCGCTCGCCAGGCGCGCCTAGGCTGCTTGATCGGGCTGCACCTCGGGCTCGGGTGCGGCGATCGTCTCGGCCTGGGCGCCGCCGTTCGCGACGTTCCGGGCGACGTCCACCGCCCGGCTCTCGCGGATAACCGTCACCTTCACCTGGCCCGGATATTCGAGCTGGTCCTCGATCGCGCGCGCGATCTCGTGCGAGAGCAGGACCGCCGCGTCGTCGTCCACCTCCCCGGGCTTGACGATGACGCGAATCTCTCGGCCCGCCTGGAGCGCGTAGACCTTCTCGACCCCCGGTCGCGAGGCTGCGAGCTCCTCGAGTGAGGCAAGACGCTTGATGTAGTGCTCGAGGCTCTCACCCCGTGCACCCGGCCGCGACGCAGAGATCGCGTCGGCCGAAATCAGGAGGACCGCCTCGACGGTCTGTGGCTCGACCTCGTAGTGGTGCGCCTCGATCGCGTGGACTACGTGCTGCGTCTCCCCGTACCGGCGCGCGAGCTGCGCGGAGATGGATGCATGCGAGCCCTCGACCTCGTGCGTCATCGCCTTCCCGAGGTCGTGGAGCAGGGCCGCGCGCTTCGTGACCTTGACGCTGGCGCCGATCTCCGTCGCCATGATCCCCGCGAGATGGACGACCTCGAGCGTGTGCTTGAGGACATTCTGGCCGTAGCTCGTCCGATAGCGCAGGCGGCCGAGAATCTTGACGAGCTCCTCGTGGAACTCGCCGCAGTTGGCCTCGTACACCGCCTGCTCTCCGGCCTGGGCGACGTGATCCTCGATCTCCGCTTTCGACTGGTAGTACGCGTCCTCGATCCTCGCCGGGTGAATACGGCCATCCTCGATCAGCTTCGACAGGGTCAGCCTCGCGACCTCGCGGCGGATGCCGTCGAACGAGGACAGGACCACTGCCTGCGGCGTGTCGTCGATGATGAAGTCGACACCCGTCAGGTGCTCGAGCGCGCGGATGTTCCGGCCTTCGCGCCCGATGATGCGGCCCTTCATGTCGTCTGTCGGCAGCTCGATCACGGACACGGTCGTCTCGGCCGCGTGGCTCGCCGCCACGCGCTGCAGGGCATCGGCGACGAGGTTGCGCGCCCGGCGTTTTGCCTCGATCCTCGCCTCCTCTTCGAGCTGGCGGACTCGGCGGGCGAGCTCGTGTCGGACGAGATCCTCGGAGCGCTCGAGCAAGCTGAGCTTCGCCTCGTTCACGGTCATCCCGGAGATGCGCTCGAGCTCGGCGAGCTGCTGGCCCTTCGCGGCCTTGTGCTCCTCCTGCAACTGGCGGAGATGGGTCTCCCGGTCGGCAAGGCCCTGCTCGCGGCGGCCGAGCTCCGTGAGCTTTTCGTCGATCTCCTCCTCCTTGGCGAGCACGCGTTCCTCGACCTTGACGATCCGCGCGCGGTGATCCGCGACCTCCTGGTCGATCTCGGCCCGAAGCTTGACGGCTTCCTCCCGCGCGGTGATCTGCGCCTCCCGCCGTAGTGTCGCGACCTCGCGATCAGCCTCGTCGAGCATTTCCTTGCGCTGGAGGCGCGCCGCGCCGAGGCGCGACTTTCCGAGCGCTCCGCCGGCAAGCGCCATGCCGACCCCTCCGACGATCAGGCCGATCAATATCCCGATGGCGATCAGCATGAGCAGCTCCAGGGGTCGGTTGTCCGCGGCGCCTCTCCGGCGGTCCGACCATCACGGGCTGTCCCCGAATCTGTACAGCGAGCCGACACCCTCGGCTCGGGAAGCGCGCTGGCTACGCCGCCGCTGTCAGGAGCCTTTCGGTGTCGGAGTCGTCGATGTGGAACACGGTCTCAGGAGTTCTCTTGGGTGCGATTCGGAAAGTCCCGCTATGCAGGCAAAACGGTCGGATGAGGCTGACTCATCCTAGCGCCGCTCAGGGGTCATTTGCAAAACGGGCACCGAGCGCGCTTTCCACCGTCTCCTCGTCAAAGCCCTTTCCCGCCAGGAAGCGCGCCGTTTTCGGGCTCGCGCCGCGGCGCTCCACGAGCTGCAAGGCGCGCTCGAGCTCGGGCTCGAGAGCCTCGACGGAGGAGCGGACGACCTCGTCGTCGAAGCTCCGGCAAAGGAGGTCGAGGCGGATCGCTCCGTCTCCGTACCCTCGAGCGGCGAGGCTTTCCGCGCGCGACCGGGCGGATCGAGCGTCGTCGACCAGGCCCGCCCGTTCGAGCGTCTCGAGCGCCGCCTCAGCGGCCGTGGCATCGACGCTCGCGCGAAGCCGGTCGCCGAGCGCCTGCCTGGACAGGTCGCGCGTGCGCAAGGCGCGCGTGGCGACCGAAAGCGCTGCGGACCGGCGAAGCTCGCGACGCAGCTCGCGGAGTGCCGGGCGATCGAGCACGCGCCCTTCGCTGAGCCCGGAGCGTGCGGCCACGTCGACGGGTAGCGTCCGCCATGGTACTCCGTCGAGCTCGACGGCGACCTGGCCGCGCAGGCCTGGGCGAATCGCCGTGACCCGCGGCATAGGGCCTACTTCGACGCGGCCTTCTCGACCGGCTCCGCCTTCACCTTGCCGTTCTGAGGTGCCTCGGCGACGGGCAGGAGCCTCGCGGACGCGACCTGCTCCGGGCCGATCTCGGCCTGAATGCGCGCGAGGATTCCCTGGCAGACGTCCGGATGCTCGCGAAGGAACGCCGTCGCGTTCTGCCGTCCCTGGCCGAGCCGCTCGTCCCCGAAGCTGAAATACGAGCCCGACTTCTGCACGATCTTCCGCTCGAGCCCCGAGTCGAGCACGGTGCCCTCCCAGGAGATACCGGATCCGTAGATGATGTCGAACTCGGCCTGCTTGAACGGTGGCGCGACCTTGTTCTTCACGACTTTCACGCGCACGCGGTTCCCGAACGCTTCGACGCCTTCCTTCAGCGTCTCGATGCGACGGATGTCGAGGCGGATCGAGGAGTAGAACTTCAGCGCGCGGCCCCCGGGCGTCGTCTCCGGGTTCCCGAACATGACTCCGATCTTCTCCCGGAGCTGGTTGGTGAAGATGCAGATCGTGTCGGTGCGGTTGAGCGTGCCGGCGAGCTTGCGCAGTGCCTGGCTCATCAGCCGTGCCTGCAGCCCGACGTGCGAGTCGCCCATCTCACCCTCTATCTCCGCCTTCGGCGTCAGGGCAGCGACGGAGTCGACCGCGACGATGTCGAGCGCGCCGGACCGGATCAGGAGCTCCGCGATCTCGAGCCCCTGCTCACCCGTGTCGGGCTGGGAGACCAGGAGGTCGTCGATGTTGACGCCGATTCGCTTCGCGTACGAGGGGTCCATGGCGTGCTCCGCGTCGATGAAGGCGCAGATGCCTCCGCGCCGCTGCGCCTCCGCGATCACGTGGTAGACGAGAGTCGTCTTCCCTGAGGATTCAGGGCCGAAGATCTCGACGATGCGGCCGCGAGGAAGCCCTCCGATCCCGAGAGCGAGATCGAGAGCGAGCGAGCCCGTCGACACGGACCCGATCGAGACGGCTGCATGGTCGTTCATCTTCATCACGGCGCCCTTGCCGAATTGGCGCTCGATCTGGCCGAGAGCGACGTCCAGAGCCTGCTCGCGATCCACTGACATCAACCTCCTAGGACAAACGATTCGACGACGACATACTGCGCCCCACTCGGCCGCAGCATGGAATGGTAGGCAGCGGCATCGGATGGACTGATCTCGCCGCCGAAGTCGGGCAACGTCGGCATCAGGCGCGGACGTTGGCGGAAGCGGACGACCGTGACGTGCGGGAGCCAGGTCCGCCGCTCTCGGGCATAGACGCCCAGCCGCTCCAGACGCTCCTGCAAATCGGCCGCCAGGCGGGTGGCGCCTCCCCCGGGATCGCCCATCACGAGCATGCCGACCGTCCGGGTCTCGCGGTAGCGCTCGGGCACGAGCCGGATCTGCCCGGCACGTGCGGCGGCCTCGCGCAGAGCGCCGAGGATCGACTCGAGCTCGGCCACCGGCCGGTGGCCGAGGAAGGCGAGCGTGACGTGCAGGTGCTGGCGAGGGACGAGGCGCACCCCGGTGAGCTGATCCTGCTGCCAGCGGGACAGCGAGTCGAGCACCTCGTCGGGGAGGCGCAGGGCGCAGAACAGGCGTGCGTGCTCACGTCCCTCGAAGCTAGCGGGAACTTTCAAGCGTCTTCGTCACGAGTCTGCTCCAGAAGGCGCCGGACGAGGTGGAGCGCCGTCGCCGTGGCCCGGCGGCGGATCGAGGCCCGGTCGCCGGGCAGGGTGAAGTCGACGGAGCGGGCTCCCTCGGGGCCCTCTGCATGGACGTAGACGAGCCCGACCGGCTTGTAGTCACTTCCCCCGCCCGGGCCGGCGACGCCGGTGACGGCGACGGCGACGTCGGCGCCGAGCCTTCCGCGCGCGCCGGCCGCCATTGCCGCCGCCGCCTCGGCGGACACGGCGCCGTGCCGGGCGAGGATGTCCTCCGGCACCGCGAGCTCGCTCCGCTTCACCTGGTTCGAATAGGCGACCACGCCGCCGAGGAAGACGTCGCTCGAACCGGGAATCTCGGTCAGCCGTTCTGCCACCATTCCGCCGGTACAGGACTCGGCCGTGGCGAGGGTGAGCCCGCGCGTGCGGCATAGGTCGAGGACGATCTCCTGAATCGGCCGCTCGTCGCGGCTGAAGAGGTAACGCTCGACGGGCGCGACGAGCGTCGACGAAAGTGCGTCGGCGCGATGCTCGGCTCCGGAATCGACGACGAGATCGACGTGAATCTCGAAGTCACGCGCGCAGATCGTCGCCTCCACCCCGTCTCCGTCGCCGCCCGCGTCGGCCAGCGCCTTGGCGACGGCCGACTCGCTGACGCCGAAGAAGCGGAGCTGCCTCAGCTCGGGCGGGCGGGCGCGGGAGAGGACCCGTCGCACGGGCTCCGCCTCGAGCGCGCGGGACCAGAGGCGTTGCAGCTCGCCCGGCGGGCCCGGCAGGACGACGATCACGGATGCGGGCAGCTCGAGCACGAGCCCCGGCGCGGTTCCGGCAAGACCGAGCGAGAGCGCCCCTTGGGGGATGGTCGCCTGCTTGCGCACGCCCGTCTCGAAGTCGACGTACGGTCGTGCCATTCGCTCCGCGAACCGTCGCGAGATCCCCTCGATCTCCCCGTGGAGCCCGTCGTCGACGTGCAAGTCGAGCCCTGCGGCGCGGGCTACGAGCTCTACCGTCCGGTCGTCGTGGGTCGGGCCAAGCCCGCCGGAGACGACACAGAGCTCCGCGGACATGCCGTCCGCGAGCGCGGGCTCGAGCTCGTCCTCCCGGTCGCCGACGATCACGATCCGCGCGGGCTCGAGGCCGAGGCGCAAGAGCTCGCCGGCGAGAAACGGGCCGTTGAGGTCCCTGCGGTCGCCTCGGACGAGCTCGCTGCCGGTGACGACGACGACCGCCCGCGGGCGGTCGCTCACACGCCGGAGCGAATCGCCGTCGGCGTGACGATCAGGGTCTTCGGGCCGCCGAGCGGCAGCGACTTGTGCCGCCCGTTCAGAAACGTGATCAGGTTCTCGGGGCGGTCGAGGGTGATCCACAGACGCTTGCCGGTGAAGACCTGGTCCTGGCCACGCTCGAGCGTGCCCTGGTACAGGATCCTGCCGGTCGCGGAGCCGCGATGCACCTGCAGCCAGCAGGGCCCCTTCGCGGCGAGCACGTGCAGGCGTGCCAGATTCGCAACCGCGGGCCGCGACGCTCCAGTCTGGGTGAGCGGAGGCGTCCCCAGGCCGACCGGCGTCTCCTTCGGCGGGTCTCCGCTTGTCCAGGCGACGATCACGAGCGCCGCCACGGCCGCGATCCCGAGGAGAGTGAGCAGCAGCACGCGTGACTGGAGCTGGATGCCTCGGCTCGGCGGCGCGGCGGCCCGCCTCGGCCGGGACGGGCGGCTCTCTTCGCCGACCACGAACCGGGAGCTGTACTCGTCGACGTAGAGCTGCCCGTCGAGACCGAGCGACTCGGCGTAGGACCGCAGGAAGCCCTTGACATAGGTCTGCGCGGGCAGGACGTCGAATTGCTCGGCCTCGAGCGCGCGCAGGTATTTGGCACGGATCTTCGTGCTCTGCTCGAGCTCGGGGAAGTCGAGACCCTGGCGCATGCGCGCCTCTTTGAGGCTGTTACCGATCTCGAACACGGGGCGCCAGCATCATAGGCGCTTACCTGTGGCGCTGGTAGAAGAGCACCAGCTCGTAGAACCCGACCGCCAAAGCGGCCGTCAGGGCGAGGCAGACGGCGACCGTTCCGACCACGACCGCGAGGGTCGCGAGCCTCGTGCCGCGTTCGCTGAGGTCGAGCCAGCGCAGGTTTCCACGGGCCCGCCGTGCCATGATCGCCCCTGCGAGGCCCAGGACGAATGCGAACGGGATCGCGTATGCGGTGTCCAGCAGGTCGACCCGCGCCGACCTCCTTGACACCTCGAGCGCCGCCGGGAGCGCGAGCACGCCGAGCAGCCCGAGCAGCAATGCCACCCAGGCCCTGGTCCTGCTGGCCGTCTTCACCGACGACAACGACTCGTCTCCGGGCGGCTCCGCCTGCCTTACTGCTTCACGTAGGGCCGTCCGACCGCAGCCGGCGGGTGGGGCCGGCCGATCACCCCGGCGACCGCGATCAGGGTCAGGACGTACGGCAACGCCTGGAAGAGGACGGAGGTGTTGCCCCACGGCTGCGCGAGCCGGAACGAGAGCGCCGTCGAGCCGCCGAAGAGCAGCGCGGCGGCAAACGCGCCGAAGGGCCGCCAGTTGCCGAAGATCACGGCCGCGAGCGCGATGAACCCTCGCCCCGCCGTCATGTTCTCGCCGAACGAGCCGACGTAGCCGATCGAGAGATACGCGCCGCCGAGGGCCGCCAGGATGCCCGACACGATCACCGCCGCGTAGCGCGTCGCGTAGACGGAGATGCCGACGGTGTCGGCCGCGCGGGGGTGCTCCCCGACCGAGCGGATTCGCAGCCCGATTGGCGTCTTGAACAGGGTGACGTGCGCGACGATCAGGAGCACGAACGAGATCCAGATCATGAGGTTCAGGTGGCCGAAGACGCTGCCCAGGAAGCCGACGTTCACGTCGGGGATACGAGGCAGGTTGCCGGGCGTGCCGTTCTCGCCGTAGATGTCGATGAAGAAATAGCCCGTGACGCCGAGGGCGAGGAAGTTGATCGCCGTCCCGCTGACGATCTGGTCCGCGCGGAGATGGATCGACATGACCGCGTGGATGAGCGCGAAGCCGGCGCCCGAGACCGCGGCGCAGAGGAGGCCCATCTCCCATGAGCCGAACTTGTCCGCGCCGAGCGCGCCGAAGAACGCGCCCGAGAGCATCATCCCCTCGAGCCCGATGTTCACGACGCCGCTGCGCTCGTTGAGCATGCCCCCGATCGCGGCGTACGTCAGCGGGGTCGCCCAGATCAGCGTCGCGCTCAGCAGCGCGGGCCAGACGACGACGACGTCGAGGTTGCCCTCCGAAGCCTTCGTCGCGAGCAGCCCCAGCCCGACCCCGACGATGCCGACCCCCACTGCGGTCCAGCCGAGCCGGCGCACGCCGCGCGACACCGACCAGATACCGGCAGCGGCTGCGAGAAGGCCGAGCAGGATGGGCCAGACGAGGCTTCGCGTGCTCGGGGGCAGCCACGAGACCTGCTTGCTGAACGAGGGCAGCGTCACGAGGAACGCCAACGTGCCGAGGCCGATTCCGATCCGCGCGATCAGCTCGTCGCTCTGGACGTTCCCACGCCAGCGTGAGGTGAACTCCGCCGTGCTCACGCGCCCTCCTCGGCCGGAGCGGCCTTCGGAGTGCGGGGCACCCGCAGCTTCTTCCGCGCCTGCCACACGTAGAGGATCAGGAGGTCCGCACCGACGAACAGCAGGATCAGCGCCTGGATCATGAGGGCGAGGTTCCCGGCGAGCTGCGGCGGGAAGATGTTCGGGTCGAGGCTCCGCGTCGACGTCCCTGTGAAGAGGCTTCCGAACAGGAGGGCGCCGAGCCCGACCCCGACCGCAGTGTTCCTCCCGAGGAGCGCCACCGCGATCCCGATGAAGCCGATGTTCGAGACCTGGACGTCGAGCACGCCGAGCCGGAACTGCCAGCCGAGGATGTCGAGCCCGCCCGCGAGCCCTGCGAACAGGCCGGAGATCGCCATCGCGAGGATGAAGTTCCGCGACACGCTTATGCCCCCGTAGCGGGCGGCCTCGGGGTTGAAGCCCACGGCGCGGACCTCGTAGCCGAGGGTGGTGCGATTCAGGATCAGGTAGAAGACGAAGAGCGAGGCGACTGCGATGAAGATCCCCGAATGCAGGGCCTGCAGCGCGGGATTTCCCCAGATCGCAGAAAGATGGGCTCCGTGGGAGATGTCGTCTGAGATCGGTATCGACTTGTCGACGTGATTCTGCAGCGGGCCACCGCGTCCGAAGAGGTAGCTCCCCGCCCAGTAGGCGATCCAGTTGAGCATGATCGTCGTGATCACCTCGTGCGCGCCGACGGCCGCCTTGAGGAAGCCGGCGATCGCGCCCCATAAGGCGCCGGCGATCGCTGCCGCGACGATCGCGAAGACGACGTGCGGGAAGTGCGCCATGCTCACGAACCTCGAGCCCACGTAGACACCGACGATCGCCCCGACCAGGTACTGGCCCTGACCGCCGATGTTGAAGAGCCCGCAGCGAAACGCGAAGGCCACCGCGAGCCCGGTGAGGATCAGCGGCGCCGTGGTCAGCAGCGTCTGCGTGAGGTTGTACGCCGCGGTGTGATTCGTGTTCGTGTCCCACCAGAACCAGACGTGGTGGTTCGTGAACGGAACGTCGATGTGGTAGTTGCCGAAGTGGAAGAACCAGTTGAGGCCGGCGCCCTCGAAGATCGCCTTGTAGGTCGTCAGCGGGTTGTGCCCGGTCGAGACGACGACCAGGCCGCCCATGAGGAAGGCGAACAACGCCGTCAGGAGCGGGGTGACGATCCCCCCCGCGCGCTGGTAGAAGGCGAGCCGCCTCGCGACGCTCGGCGCGTACTCCTCGGGATCCTTGCCGCCGGGCACCGCCGGCTCGGGCTCGGGGCCCCTCACCGGGCCGCTCAAGCCGCCTCGCGCTGCCGGCCGCCGATCATGGCGATGCCGACCTCCTCTTCGGAGACGTCAGGCGGGAACTCGGCGACGATCCGGCCCTCGTACAGGACGAGGATGCGGTCAGACAACGACAAGACCTCCTCGAGCTCGAGCGACACGAGGAGGACAGCCTTGCCCGCATCGCGCTGCTCGACCAGTCTGCGGTGCACGAACTCGATGGCTCCGACGTCGAGCCCGCGCGTCGGCTGCGCCGCGATCAGCACGCTCGGGTTCCGCGTCACCTCGCGGGCGACGACGACCTTCTGCTGGTTCCCACCGGAGAGCGACGAGCCCCTCGTCGCCGGGCCGCCGCCGCGCACGTCGAACTCTTCCAGGATCCCGCGCGCCCAGCGAAGCCAGCGGCGGGGGCTCACCCAGCCGAGGTGCGAGAACGGCTCCTTGCCGTAGTCGTGGAGGACGAGGTTCTCCGCAAGGTTGAAGTCCAGGACGAGGCCGCGGCGGTGCCGGTCCTCCGGGATGTGGCCTATGCCCGAGTCGAGCGCCTCGCGTGCGTTCGCTCGCGTGAGGTCGTCGCCCCCCACGACGATGGAGCCGCTCGCGACCCCTCTCAGGCCGGTCAACGCGTCGATCAGCTCGCTCTGGCCGTTCCCGTCCACTCCGGCGATGCCGACGATCTCGCCCGCACGGACGTCGAACGACACGCCGCGAACGGCCTCCAGGCCTCGATCGTCCTTGACGACGAGATCCTCGACGTGGAGCAGGAGCTCGCCGGGAGAGGCGGGCTTCTTCTCGACGCGCAGGAGGACCTCTCTGCCGACCATCGCGCGGGCGAGCCCGGCCTCCGTGGCTCCCTCGCGAGGGACGGTCTCGATCTCCTTGCCGCGGCGAAGCACCGTGATGCGGTCTGCGATCGCGAGCACCTCGTTGAGCTTGTGCGTGATGAAGATGATCGAGATTCCCTCCCGGGTCAGGGTTCTGAGGATCTCGAACAGCTCCTGGGCCTCCTGCGGCGTGAGCACGGCGGTCGGCTCGTCGAGGATCACGATGTTCGCGTTGCGGTAGAGGGCCTTCATGATCTCGACCCGCTGTTGTTGCCCGACCGTGATGTCCTGCACGAGTGCGTGTGGGTTGACGGCGAACTTCAGGCTCCGAGCGACCTCGGCGACGCGCTCCTCCGCCGTCGGCTCGTCGATGAAGACCCCCGCCCGCCTGGGCTCGTTCGCGAGCACGATGTTCTCGGTCACCGTCATGACCGGGATCAGCATGAAGTGCTGGTGCACCATGCCGATGCCGAGCTCGATCGCATGCTTCGGCGAGTTGATCTCGACCGGCTTGCCGTTGATGAGGATCTCGCCGGAGTCGGCCGTGTACAGCCCGTAGAGAATGCTCATCAGCGTGGACTTGCCGGCGCCGTTCTCTCCGAGCAGCGCGTGCACCTCTCCCCGGCGAAGGTCGAAATCCACGTGGTCGTTGGCGAGCACGCCCGGAAACGTCTTCGTGATCCCGCGCATCTCGAGGAGGGGGGCGGCGGGGGCGGCGTCGGCCACCCGGCGATTCTAAGTGGTTCAGACGAGGGCCGGAAAGACGAGGCGGGCCTCGTCAGCCCGCCTCGTCGACCGTTGAAGCTCGCCTTCCGCTAGCCGGGCACGACCGTCGGGGGCTTGATCTTGCCCGCGATGATCTGCGCCTTGAGCTTCGCGATCTGCGCGAGCCATGCCTTCGGGATCTTCGCCTTCTTGCTGATCTTCCCGAGCGACACGCCGTTGTTCTTCAGGTTGAAGACCAGGTTGCCTCCAGCCTTGTAGCCCTTGCCGGTCTTTGCTCCCTTGACCGCCAGGAAGATGCCGGTGTCCACCCTCTTCACGGCGCTCGTGAGGATGTAGGTGCCGAGGTTCGACTGGTCGACGTCGACGCCGACGCCCCACTTGCCGGCCCCCTTCGCAGCGTCGAGCGCGCCGAGGCCGCACGGGCCTGCGACGGCGAAGACGACCTGCGAGCCCGCGTCGAGCTGGTTCTGCGCCACTGCCTTGCAGAGGTCCGAGGCGATGAAGTTCTGCGAGTAGCCGATCTGGACGGTCGTGCCTGGAACGCACTTCGCCGCACCGGCCTTGTAGCCCGCGATGAACGTGTCGACCGACGGGATCTTGAGGCCGCCGACGGCGCTGATGTTCTTGTTGCCCTGCCTCGCCGCGACCTTCGCCGCGAGACAGCCGATGAGATAGCCGTTCTGCTGGGTCGCGTACGTCAGCCCTTCGACGTTCGTGACCTCACCCTTGAACGGCGCATCCGTGGCCGAGTAGTCGGTGATCGCGAACTTGATGTTCGGGAACTGCCGGGCGACTTCGTTCGTCGCGTCTGCCAGCAGGAAACCGGCCGAGATGACGATCCCGAAGCCCTGCCGAGCGAGCGACGCCATGTTCGGCAGATAGTCGCCCGCAGACCGCGACTCGACCGCGCGGATCTGGACCTTCAACACCTTTTGTGCCCGCTTGAGGCCGGTGAGCTGGTTCTGGTTGAACCCTTTGTCGTTGAAGCGACCGACGTCGCTGACCAGGCCCGCCTTGAAGGTCGCCTGGGGCGCCGCTGCGCCCGTCGCCACGAAGCCCACAGCCGTCAGGACCAGTGCGGCAAGCGCAGCCAGGCCAAACGGCAGCAGTCGATGCTTACTCAAAATCTCCCTCCTGATAGAGACCCTTCATTCCGGGACGATCGTACTGCCTGCCGTCCCTGCTTTCACCTAAGACGGCCCGATCGGCGGCTGGTTAGGGGGGATCCCCGGGGGCGAACGGGCGAGGCGGGCTCAGGTCTCGCGGGCCGCGGCGAGCTCCGCGTCCGCGACCAGCACGCGCCGCGGCTTCGAGCCCTCGTAGCCGGAGATGATCCCGCGGCGCTCGAGCATGTCGATCAGCCTCCCCGCTCTCGTGTAGCCCACCCGCAGCCGACGCTGGAGGAGCGACACCGAGGCGGTCTGGGTCTGCACCACGATGTCGATCGCCTTGTCCAGCAGTGGATCCTCGTCCGGGTCGAATTCCCCATCCTCGCCGTCGACGTCCTCCGCGAAGACCTCGGGCAGCTCGAGGAGCGACTCGTCGAGCTCCTGCTCGCGCTGATGCCGGCACTGGTCGACGATCAGCGCAATCTCCTCCTCCGACACGTAGGCGCCCTGGACGCGCTGGAGGCGTGACGTGCCGAGCGGCTTGAAGAGCATGTCCCCCTGCCCGAGGAGGCTCTCGGCTCCGGACTGGTCGAGGATGACGCGCGAGTCCGTCTGGGACGAGACGGCGAACGCAATGCGCGACGGGACGTTGGCCTTGATCATGCCCGTGATCACGTCGACGGACGGGCGCTGGGTCGCGAGCACGAGGTGGATGCCGACGGCGCGCGACTTCTGCGCGAGCCGGATGACGGCGTCCTCCACGTCCTGCGGCGAGATCATCATCAGGTCGGCGAGCTCGTCGATGACCACGAGCAGGTGGGGCAGCGTCTGCTCCCCGCGCTGACGCAGTGTGCGATTCGCCTCCGCGACGTTGCGTGCGCGGACGGCCGAGAGCTTCTCGTAGCGCCGCTCCATCTCGGCGACGACGTTGGTCAGGGCGGCCGCCGCCTGCTTTGGGCTCGAGACGACCGGGGTGAGCAGGTGCGGGATCGACTCGTAGAAGCCGAGCTCGATCCGTTTCGGGTCGATCAGGATCATCCGCACCTCGTCCGGGGTCGAGCGCAGCAGCACCGACGTCAGCAACGTGTTGATGCAGCCCGACTTGCCGGACCCCGTCGTCCCCGCGATCAGCAGGTGCGGCATCCGCGCGAGATCGGTCCAGACCGCCGTGCCGGAGATGTCCTTCCCGAGCCAGACGGCGAGCGGGCTTGCGGTCGCGGGCAGGTCGTCGAAGATGTCT
>DASUXI010000186.1:0-3283 GCA_036377995.1 Gaiellaceae bacterium | reverse complement strand
GAGCCAAGGGCGTCGTCGAGGCGCTGGCCGAGGCGCTGAAGTTCGACGTCCGGTTCGACCCGCAACCGCATCGGCTCTTCCATCCGTCACGGTCGGCCGCGACCGCACAGGGACCGGTCGGGGAGCTGCATCCGACGGTTCTCGAGGGTGTGTGGAGCGCGTTCGAGCTGTCGCTCGAGTCGATCTCCGCGGCGGTCGTCGATCCGGTGCAGTTCGCCGAGATAGCGGCCTACCCGGCCGTGCACCAGGACCTCGCGTTCGTCGTCGACGTCGGCGTGCCCGTCGCCGCTCTGCTGGAAAAGGCCGGCGAGGCGGCCGGAGAGAGTCTCGTCGAGACGCGATTCCTGAGCGATTACCGGGAGCCTCCCATCCCTCCGGGCAAGAAGTCCATCGCCTTCGCCGTGACGTTCCAGTCGCCGGAGAGGACGCTCACGGACGAGGATGCGGCGGCGCTCAGGGCCCGGATCGTCGCCGCGCTCGAGTCCGGATTCGGGGCTGAGCTCCGTGCCTAGCGCTAAGGGAAATCCAAGGTGGTCGCCGAGCCGTAGGGTCCGGGCATGACCATTCGAATAGCTCCAGTCGTCCTCCTGACCATCCTTTTCTTCCCGTCAGCGCTCGCCCACGCCGACAACCCGCGCCTCGTCGCGGTGGTCGGGACGAACGACGCATTCGTGATCTCGCTGCGCGATGCGTCCGGAAATCTCGTCACCCATCTCGACCCGGGGACGTACGACATCGCGGTCAGCGACCGCTCCGAGCAGCACAACTTTCATCTTCAGGGGCCGGGAGTGAACAACCTCACTCCGGTGGAGGCCGTCCAGGAGGTCACATGGACGGTGACGTTCACCGACGGGCGGTACTCGTACATCTGCGACGTGCACGCGACGACGATGCACGGCTCCTTTACCGTCGGCACCGTTCCCCCGACCGCGGTCGCCGCCTCCGTCGGGCCACGGAAGTCGATCTCCGTGCGTCCCAAGACGGCGCCGTCCGGCCCGATCACCTTCACGGTCAACGACCGCTCGAAGACCGACAACTTCCACTTGAGCGGACCTGGGGTGAACAAGAAGACCGGCGTCGGGTTCCGCGGCCGGGTCACCTGGAGCCTGCAGCTCGAGCCCGGGCGCTACACGTACCGGTCGGACAAGACGAAGAGGCTCCGGGGGACCTTCACGGTCACCTGACGCGACCGGTCAGTCGCGTACGCCGAGGCGGAAGCGTCCTAGCGTCACCTTCGCCTGATCCTCGTGGCCGCGCTCGAAGATCAGGCGCACCGTAGCGCCGACGCCGCCTGCGAGCAGGAACCCCACGCCGATTGCGCCGGCGGCCGCCGCCGGCAAGTTCGCCCGCAGCTTCCCGCTGATGTCCGTAGCCTCGTCGAAGCTCTCGCGCAGGCTGTCGGCAGCGCTCGCAAGCTGCTCGCGCTCCGATTCGATGTCGGCGCGGATCTGCTCGACCGTGCGGGAGTTGCTAACGGCCATTGATCTTCAGCGCCTCCGTCGTGAGCTTTGCCTCGGTGATCGCCTGCTCGGGGAGCGGGGGAGTGCTTCGCTTGAAGCGGGCCACGGCGAGGGCTGCGAGCGCTCCGGCTATGAGCAGGAGCAATCCCGTGACGATCAGCAGCGCCGCCCACGTCGGCAGGGCGGTCGCGATCGCCGCCGCGATGGTGGCAAAGAAGAATCCGCCCATGTAGAGGGCGACGACGAGGGCGCCGGCTGCGAAGCCGATACCGAGACCGAACGCGCGTCCCTTGCGCTGCAGCTCGAGCGTGGCGAGCTCGACCTCGAGCCTGAAGATAGCGCTCGCCCGTTCCGCGACCTCTTTCACCGCCGCGCCGAGCGGGGGTGAGCCTGGGCCGTCAGCCTCGGGGTTCACTGCCTCTCCAGTCGATCCACTTGGCGAGGACGATTCCCGCCGCGAGCGCGACGCCGACGACGAGCCACGGGTTGGGGCCGCCGCGCGACCTCTTCTTCGGGCTCGATTTGACCTTCGGCTTCGGCGGCACCGCGCCTTTCGGCGCTCCGCCTCTCGCTCGAGCCTTGATCAGGCTGGGCTTCATCTTCCGGATCAAGTCGGCATCCTGGGCGAGCGGCTCGGCCAGCTTCGCCTTGATGCCGCCCTCGTCGGCCATTCGGTTCGCGAACTCCTGCAGCTTCGCAGCAGCGCGGTCCATCTTCTGATCTGCCGTCGTCGTCATCTCTTGCGTGGTGGCTCTTCGCCGGTCAGGGTACGCCAGACGCGGGCGGCGGTGCGCCGTGCCGCGAGAGTCGCCAGGGCTCCGAGCACGCCGTAGAGCCCGGCCCACAACAGTTTCCGCAACATGATCCGGTGTTCTACCAGTCTTGAGGTCTGCGAAAACAGTTGCATACGTATGCTCGCCGTATGCAGCTGTCGAAGGCCGAGCGGCATCGCCTGATCGAGAGCGTGGTTTCGCGGATGAGCCTCGGCACGCAGTTCGAGCTCCTCGATGCTCTCGCGGACGCGGGTTGCGCCGTGACGCAGGCGACGATCTCGCGTGACATCCACGAGCTCGGCCTCGAGAAGATCCACGACCCGCTCGGCCGCCCACGCTACGTCCTTCCGGACGAGGAGCGTCGAGCGAACCCGGGGGATGTCCTCCGGTCGATCCTGGGTCAGTTCGGCCGCGAGGTCATCGCGGCGCGGAACATCGTCGTCGTCCACTCGGAGCTCGGGTCGGCGCCGGCGATCGCGCGGGCGCTCGACCGGCTCCGCCATGAACGCATCGTCGGGACGCTTGCGGGAGACGACACCGTCCTCGTGGTCGCGCCCTCGGAGCGCGACGCCCGCGCGCTGGTGCGGGAGCTCGAGGAGGTCCTGGGCCGGTAGGCCGTCGCTCAGCTGTTGGCACCCGGCCCCTCGTGGGCCGCGAGGTGCTTCGCCTCGTCGCGCGTCAACTGCAGCTGGACAGAGCCCTCGGTGATTGTGCCGACCTGCTCCGCCGGGACGTAGCGGTGGCCGCTGAGCAGCCCGGTCGAGACGACCAATCCGCTGAAGATGTCGGCCTCTGCGTCGCCGGTGACCTGGTCGACATGCCCGAGCTCCTCGCCGGACGAGTCGACGACTCGCCAGCCGCGCTCGATCATGAGCCAGGAGACAGGGTCGTCGCTCATACGACGCGCCCTTCCCGGATCCAGACAGGCCCCTGCGTGCCGACCGGGCGCGTGTCCGAGAGCGCCTGCAGGATCGAGACGTCGCCGGTGATCCCCTCCTCGTCGCAGCGGCCGAAGCAACGTGCCGCCATCTGCGGGGAGACGCCGTAGCC
>DASUXI010000185.1:0-6205 GCA_036377995.1 Gaiellaceae bacterium | reverse complement strand
GCCACGGCACCTCCGTGACGCGCTCGACCCCGCCACGCGGGACGCGCTCGAGCGCCTACGCCGCGGAGAGCGCTAGGGCGAGCAGTCCTCGCTCGAGTCGGCGCCCGAATTGGGCAGCCGCCCGAGCAGCTGGGCGAGCTGATCGAGCTCGTCGTCGCTGAACCGCACCTCGAAGAAGCTCCGGACCGCTTCGATGTGCGAGCCGGACGCCTCTTTCAGCCGGCTCGCGCCGGCCTCTGTGAGGATGGCGTAGGTCACGCGGCGGTCGCTCGCGCAGGAGCCGCGCTCGACCAGGCCCGCTTTCTCGAGGCCGTCCAGGAGCCGGGTCACGCCCGACGGGGTGAGGAGCAGCATGCCGGCGAGGTCGACCCGCCGCATCCGGCCTTCGTCGGCCCTCGAGAGGTGGAGGAGCGCCTCGTAGTCGTTGATCGTCAGACCGTGATCGAGCTCGAGCTGGGCGCTCATGGCCCGGGTCGCTGAGGCGTGGCCGCGTATGAGTCGGACCCAGGCGTCGATCGCCGATGCTTGCTGAGTCAATACTTGACGGGACAATCTTTCTCCTGTACTATTGCTTGCGTAGTCAACTATAGCGCACTCAAGGGAGGGTGACAATGATTACCACGGAGACCCGGACGGCACTACCCGCCGGAACCTGGGAGCTCGACCCGGTCCATTCCAGCATCGGCTTCGAGATCAACTACATGGTGGGGGCCTTTCGCGGACAGTTCCGCGAGGTCGAGGCGCGCCTCGACGGAGCCTCCGAGGGCTTCACGCTCGTCGGCGTCGCGAAGGTCGCGAGCGTCGACGTGAAGGACGAGAACCTGGCCGCGCACCTCCAGACACCCGACTTCTTCGATGCCGAGCGGCATCCGGAGCTGCGCTTCGAGTCGAGCGACCTCGAGGCGTCCGGAGATCGGCTCACCGTCCGCGGCGACCTGACGATCAAGGGCGTCACGAAGCCGGCCGAGCTTCACGGCTCGGTCACCGAGGTCGTCACCGACGCCTACGGGCGCGACAGGATCGGCCTGCGCCTCGAGGCGACCGTCGACCGCAACGAGTTCGGCGTCAGCTGGAACGTGCCGCTTCCGAGCGGCCAGCCCGCCCTGGCCGACGAGGTCTCACTCGCGGCCGAGCTCTACTTCGTGAGGGAGGCGTAGTCACGATGAAGCTGCTCTCACTCTCGGGCAGCCTGCGCCGCGACTCGTTCAACACGAAGCTCCTCCGCGCTGCGGAGGAGCTTCTCCCTCCGGAGGTGGAGGTCGAACGGTGGGGCGGGCTCAAGGAGGTACCACCGTACGACGAGGAGGACGACGTTCGGCCGGCGCCTCGCGCTGTCTCAGCGCTGCGCGACGCAATCGCCGCCGCCGATGCGGTGCTCGTTTCCACGCCCGAGTACAACTCTTCGATTCCGGGCCAGCTGAAGAACGCGCTGGACTGGGTGTCGCGGCCGCTGGCGGAGAGCCCCCTTCGCAACAAGCCGGTTGTGGTCGTCGGCGCGAGCACCGGAGCATTCGGCGCTGTCTGGGCACAGGCCGAGCTGCGCAAGGTGCTGGCGGCGATCGGAGCGCGGGTCGTCGATGCAGAGGTTGCGGTCGGTCATGCCCCGACGCGCTTCGACGAGCATGGGAAGCTCGTCGACGAAGCGATGGTCGAGCAACTCGACGAGACGCTCGACGAGCTTCTGGCCGCAGCGGCGGCAAGGGCCGGGCGTGAAGCGGTAGCTGCCTGAGCGAACGTATGTTCGTAACATCCTGGGTCCATTGCAAACCGCTTGTAAAGATCGGCGGACCTTGCTATCTTCTCCCTCAACCTCAGGGTGAGACTTCACCGTCTCGCCCGCGACCCACCGGGGAGACAGGATGGCCGCACGACCCGCAACCGCAGCACAGAAGGCCCAGAGGGAGCTCGAAGACCTTCAGCTCGTGCTGCGCGCTCGGAACGGCGACGGCGGAGCGATGGACGTGCTCATCCGGCGCTACACGAGCTTCGTCCGTCTGAAGGCGAGCTCGTACTTCCTCGCCGGAGGGGATTCCGAGGATCTCGTGCAGGAGGGGCTCATCGGCCTCTACAAGGCCGTCCGGGACTTCCGGGCCGACAAGGAGACGTCGTTCCGCAGCTTCGCCGAGCTCTGCGTCACGCGGCAGATCATCACGGCGATCAAGACAGCTACGCGCTTCAAGCACGCGCCACTGAACACGTACGTCTCGTTCAGCCACACGCCGGCCGGGCAGGACTCCGAGGGCGAGTGCACCCTCGGGGACGCCCTTCCCGGCCCCGGCGTCAACGACCCGTCGGTCTGCGTCATCTCGACCGAGGAGCTCCAGAGTCTTGTCTTCACGCTGGGGACAGGGCTCTCCCCGCTGGAGGCCGAGGCACTCCGCCTCTACCTGGAAGGCTCCTCCTACGAGGAGATGGCCGAGCTGCTCGACCGGGACACGAAAACTATTGACAACGCGCTCCAGCGCGTAAAGCGTAAGATCCTGACGCATCAGAAATCGCGACAGGTTCTGCTGTAGTCGGGAATAGAAGGCCCCTCAGGGGCGTTCTATTCTGTGCGGGGCAGCCTGGCTTGGTCCGCCCAGGTTTGTGCCAAGGCGCCCCCAGAAAAACACCTGAATTCGAGAGGAGTACCGAAACTGAGCACCCTTGCAATGAGCACTCTTGCGGAACTCGATCCGCGCGCATTCGTCGACGAGGTCGAGGAGCTCGGCGTTGTCGACGAGGCGACGCTCGAGGTCTTCGCGCTCGCGAACGAGCTCGAGGACGAGGAGGTATCCGCGCTCCGCGCCGAGCTCGAGGAAAACGGCGTCGAGATCGTCCCCGTCGAGAACGAGTCCGACGAGACGCCGGCTGCGCGCACCCGTCCTGCGGTCGAGATCTCCGGCACGACCGACAGCCTGACGCTGTTCATGAATGACGCCGGTCGCTACCCGCTTCTGACAGCCGCCGAGGAGGTTGCGCTCGCGAAGCGCATCGAGCGCGGCGACACGGCTGCGAAAGAGCGGATGATCAACTCGAACCTGCGCCTCGTGGTCTCCATCGCCAAGCGCTACCAGGGCAGCGGCATGCACCTGGGCGACCTGATCCAGGAGGGCGTGATCGGGCTGAACCGCGCCGTCGAGAAGTTCGACTGGCGTCGCGGGTACAAGTTCTCGACCTACGCCACGTGGTGGATCCGCCAGGCCTGCCAGCGCGCGATCTCCAACCAGTCGGCGACCATCCGCGTTCCCACGCATGTGCACGAGCGGCGCGTCAAGCTCGCACGTGCCCGGCAGCGGCTTCAAGCCGCGAGCGCGACCGAGCCGACGATGGAGGAGCTCGCGAAGGCGACCGGGCTTGAGCTGCGGTATGTCGAGGAGGCCCTCGGCGCGGTCGAGGCCTCGGTGTCGCTGAACCAGGCGATCGGCTCCGATAGCGACGGCGAGTTCGGCGATCTCTTCGCCGACGAGCACGCTGCCGACCCTGTCGAGGAGGCCGCGGACGCCTTCCGGCGCCAGTCCGTCCGGGACGCCTTGCGGCGTCTCCCGGACCGTGACCGCCGTGTGCTGGAGCTGCGGTTCGGCTTCGACGGCGAGTCCACGTCGCTCGAGCAGATCGGGCGAGAGCTCGGCCTCAGCCGGGAACGAGTGCGCCAGGTCGAGCGCGACGCGCTCGCGCGGCTCGAAGACGAGCTGGCCGGTGTCGTCTCCATCTCAGGAGACGAGCTGGTCAACGCGGCGTAGAGGAGAACGGGATTCGGGCGCGTGGATCGCCACGTGCCCGATCACGTAATCGTATGCATGTCTGATTCTGCGCCTTTGGCCGTTACGAGCGGGCTCGACTCGTAAGGCGCCGGTCCATCTCGATGCAATGTCTTCGATCGGGATGAGATAGACGCCGCTCGTCTCCGGACAGTAGACGGCGAAGAACTCGACCTCGCCCAGGTAATCACGTGCGGCAGACGCCGGATTCGAATGGTGAGCGTAGCTGCTGCACGTCTTGAAGACGACGACGCCCTTGCGCAAGCGCCCGGTCTTGCACTGAACGCGTGAAAGGCTGGTGCCGTCGTCGATGACGTAGTCGGAGCGTGTGTTTTCGCCGAAGGGGATGTAGACGGCGTAGCCCACGCTATGGAGTGCAACTGCGATCGCGAGTGCAGATTGGTCGCCGACAGCTTTCGGGTGGTCTTGCACGCCTCGAGCATGCCGGACGCATCGGCTGGGCCGTGTCCAGAACAGACAACATGAAGTTGGCCTACGATTCAAGGGCGCCGGAGTAGCTCAGCTGGTAGAGCAGCTCACTTGTAATGAGCAGGCCGTGGGTTCGAGTCCCGCCTCCGGCTCCTGAATTGCGAAGCGCCCCGGCGAGGCCGGGGCGCTTCTCGTTACGAAGGAGCGGGGTGGAGCTAGGCGCCGAGTGCCGGCGAGGGAGCCGCTTCGGGCGCGCGTGCCGGCTTCTGGCCTTCGTGGTCGAGCCGGGGCAGCCACTCGAGCCACCTCGGCAGGTACCAGTTCCAGTCACCGAGCAGCTTCATCGTCGCCGGGAGCAAGACTGCCCGGACGATCGTGGCGTCGATGAGCACCGCCGCTGCGAGGCCGATGCCCATCTCCTTCATGTCGAGGATCGGCATCAGTGCGAACACCGCGAACGCCCCGACCATCACGAGTGCGGCGCTCGAGACGACGCCGGCCGTGGTCGTGATGCCGTGAGCCACCGCATCCTCGGTCTTCATGCCGCGGTCGTAGGCCTCCCGCACGCGGCTCAGGATGAAGACGTGGTAGTCCATCGAGAGCCCGAAGAGGATCACGAACATGAAGATCGGGAGCCAGGACGCGATGCCGCCGTTCGACTGGAACCCGAGCAGCCCTTCGCCCCAACCCCACTGGAAGATGACCACCAGCAGTCCGTAGGCGGCGCCAACGGAGAGAAGGTTGAGGACGACCGCCTTCAGCGCGATCACGATCGAGCGGAAGGTGACGAGCAGCAGCGCGAACGCGAACACGAGGACGAAGCCGAAGACGATCGGCGCCTTTCGCTTCAGCAGCGCATTCTGGTCGGCCGAGCTTGCCGTCGATCCGGTGACCGCGTACTCGGCGCCCGAGACCTTGCCGATCGTGGCGGGCAGGATCTCGTTCCGGAGCTTCCGGAGCGCGTTCATCGACGTGGCATCGGTTCCCTTGCCGACGAGCGGGATGTTCACGCGCGCGACCGTGTGCGACGGGTTGACGTCCACCTCGACCGAACTGGTGTTGAGGCCCGCCGCCACGACCTTCGACTTCAACGCGGCGATCGCCTTTTGCGTCGCCGGTGAGTCGATGTTCGCCCTGATCGCGACCTCGCTCATCGCGACCTCGCCCTGCGAGAAGGTAGTCGAGATCTTCTTGATCGTGCCGACCGTCGGCGTGCTGTTCGGGAGCGCGTCGAGGCCGCTCTGCGCCGTGTGGAGGTGGAGAGTCGGGAGGGCCAGGGCAAGCAGGGCGGTGCCTGCGACGGCCGCGGCGATCGCGGGCCGGCGGAGCGCCGGAGTGAGGATCGCCTTCCAGAACCGATTGTCGCCGCTGTCGCGCCGCAGCCGGTGCAGGTACGGGATCCTGCCCTTCTCGACCCGATCGCCGAGCTTCGAGAGCAGTGCCGGCAGCACGGTCAGCGAGCCGAGCATCGCGATGCCGACGACCATCATCGTGGCGATACCGAAGCCCAGATAGGACTTGTCTCCGGAGAACAGCATTCCGGCCATGGCGATCATCACGGTGATGCCCGAGATCAGGACCGAGCGTCCCGAGGTCGCGGCGGCCGCTTCGATCGCCGCGCGGGCTCCCTTGCCGGCCGCCCGCTCCTCGCGCTCGCGCTTGACGTAGAAGAGCGAGTAGTCGACTCCGACTGCGAGCCCGACGAGCAGGATCACGGCGCTGACATTCTGGTCCATCGGAACGAGGTGGCTGGGCAGCGCGACGAGGCCGATCGTGGCTAGAACGCCCGAGAGCGCCAGCAGGAGGGGGACTCCGACGGCGACGAGCGCGCCGAAGACGAGCAGCAGGACGATGAACGTGATCGGAATCGATCGCTCGCCCGCCTTCTTCAACTGGTCCGTGAACATCTTGTCGAGCGCCTTGCCCGAGCTGACCGCTCCCGCCTCGCCGACGTAGAACCCGGGATGCCGCTGGCCGACGGTGGCGACCGCGCTCTCGATCGCGTCGATCTTCGTCTTCGCGTTGTCGTACTTGCC
>DASUXI010000184.1:0-3815 GCA_036377995.1 Gaiellaceae bacterium | reverse complement strand
CTCTGCGTCGTCGGTCTCGTCGGTGCCGCCGTGGTTCACGGGCTGGTGAGCTCGGGACAGCCGAAGCCGGTGGCGGTGGCAACCACGCAGAAGGGCGAGGGTGGCAGCACGGCGCGTGCCCCCGCGCATGCGGCGGGCTCGTTCGACACCGCCGTTCCCGGGCCGAGCACCGGGCGCGCGCAGGACTATCAGGCGACGATGACCCTGCGGGTCGAGGATCGCGCGCTCACCACCCGCACGAACGAGGCGACGCAGGTCGTGCGAGCGGCGGGCGGCTACGTCGCGTCGGTCCGGCAGTCGACCGCCGCCGGGCAGCCCGGCACCGCCGATCTCGTCCTCCGCGTTCCCGTCTCGCGCGTCGAGGGAGTGCTCGTGCAGCTGTCCGGCCTCGGCACGGTGATCGAGCGGGAGCTCTCGATCCGGGATCTGGAGGGCGTCCTGCGACAACAGCGTGCCCGGATCCTGCAGCTCAGGGTCTTCATCGCGCGCGCGACGGAGCAGCTGCGCGGAGCTCTGCCCGCCGACGTCCGGCTCCGCCTGCAGCTGCAGCTTCAGCAGGCCCGAAGCGATCTCTCGCGGCTGACGGGCGCAAACAGGGCGACGCTTCGCCAGGCGAGTCTCTCGCGCGTCTCCCTGACGCTGACGACCCAGAAGGCTGGCGGCGTCGTGAAGAGCGACCACATGGGCCGCGTCGAGCGCGCGGCGCGGGATGCGGGCTCGTTCCTCGCCGGGGCCGGGGCCGTGCTCCTCTTCCTCCTGATCGTCCTCAGCCCTCTGATCGTGCTGGCGCTCGCGGGGGTCTGGGCGTTCCGGGTCTACCGCCGGAGGGAGGAGCGCCGCCTGCTCGCCTCGGCGTAGTATCCGCGCGTGCCGCTCGCCCTCTCAACCGGGCACGAGGTCGGGCTCGCGGTCACCGCGGGCGCCTTCATCGCCTTCGCGCTCTCCTCGTCGTTCCTCTTTCCCCGGCTCCGCAAGGAGTATCCCGGCGGTGGGTTGCCGGCGTTCATCGTCGTGTCGTTCGTCTTCTTCTTCGGGATGCTGGCGGCGGTGGAGAACTTCGGCGCCGAGGGACACGCGGGGGAGCGCGTGGCCGAGACGACGCCCGCACCGGCGACAACGACAACGGCGACGACTACGACGACGACGAGCACACAGCCGGGGACTCCGCCCGTTGCGCCGGGTGCGACGGCGGCGACGGTGAATGTGAGCGAAACGGAGTTCAAGATCGCCCTCGGGTCGACGAGCCTTAAGGCGGGGAAGATCACGTTCGACGTGAAGAACGACGGCAAGATCCCGCACGACCTTGCGATCAAGGGGATGAGCCAGAAGACGAAGCTGATCCAGGCAGGGGCTTCGGCGACGTTGACGGTGACGCTGAAGCCGGGGAAGTACGAGCTCTACTGCTCCGTGCCCGGCCACGAGGCGGCGGGTATGAAGGTGAACATAACCGTCACCTCCGGCGCGCCCGCGACGACACCGGCCACGACGACAGCGCCGAGCGCCGCGGCGACGACGGTTCAGGTCACGGAGACCGAGTTCAAGATCGCGGCCGGCTCCACGAGCCTGAAGGCCGGCGCGGTCACCTTCGACGTGAAGAACGGCGGGAAGATCCCCCACGATCTGGCGATCAAGGGGATGAGCCAGAAGACCAAGCTGATCGCGCCGGGAGGGTCGGCGACGCTGGCGGTCACGTTGAAACCCGGGACCTATGAGCTGTACTGCTCGGTGCCCGGGCACGAGGCCGCGGGCATGAAGCTCAAGGTCACCGTCACCTAGATAGACGAAACCCGCCTCCGGTAGCCGCAGACGGGTTTCAGGGTTGCCGGGTGTTGAGGGGGAGCCGGCACACTCATCTTCGGCGGGGAACCGGACGTTTCTGCCCCCCGGAAGGGGGAATCCGAAAACCGGTCGGCTATCCTGCGCGGACCCGCGGAGAAGTGGCCGAGTGGCTGAAGGCGGCGCCCTGCTAAGGCGTTATGGGGGTGAATACCTCCATCGAGGGTTCGAATCCCTCCTTCTCCGCTTCTAGCAAGACTCGCCAGGACGAGTGCCGACGTCGCGCTTACGACGTCGTTCCCGCTCGCTGACTCCGCCCAGCGAGTCGTTCGGCACAGTCGTGAAGCGCCAGATTCAGCTGGGCTGCAGCGAACGCGATCGGACGCATGAGCACCGCAATGTCGAGCCTCGTCTGCATGAGGGGCCACAACGAAGATCGACACGTTCACCGTTGACGGCCAGCCCAGAAAGGGGGAGGACGTAGCTAAGTTTCGCAAGACGGAGAGGTGTCCGAGTGGCCTAAGGAGCGCGACTGGAAATCGCGTACGTGCTGAAAGGTGCGTCGCGGGTTCAAATCCCGCCCTCTCCGCTTCTCTTTTGCAGTTCGCTCCGGCTGGAGGGGCTAGTCAGGCGACGGCGGTCTCCGCTGTCGCAGGTCGCTCCTCTTGGACTCGGCGCTCATCGACGTAGCGCTGTGCGTCACCGAGGGCCGTGAAGAAGCGGAAGAAAGCAGCGATGCAGATGTTCAAGATCCCGATCACCCCGTAGACGAGCGCAACATTTCCGGTCGTCTTGACAACGAGGCCGCCGACGAGCGCCCCGGCTGGGATGGCCGACCACGCGAGGACGGCGGCGATCGAGAGGATGCGCGAGAGCATGTGATTCGGAACGATCGCCTGCCGCAGGCTGCCCGTGTTGATGTTGAAGAGGATGCCGAGGCCCGAGGCGGCAGCCCAGAGCGGGAGGGCGGCCCAGAACCAGCGCATCCCGGCGAACGCGACCTGCATGGCGCCCATCAGCATCAACGAAGTCATCGCGAGGGCGGTGAAGCTGAACCGCTTCCGGAGGCGGCCGGCCAGCAGTCCCGTCACGACGACTCCGCCGCTGCCTGCGGCGAAGAGTGCGCCGACTCCGCGTGGCCCGACATCGAGCCGGTCGTGCGCGAACAGCACGAGCTGCGTGAACGTCGTCGCGCCGACGAAATTGATCAGCGCCATCATCAACGAGATGTTCCGCAGCACCGGATGGCCTATGACGTAGCTGAGCCCTTCGCGCACGTCGTGGAGGATGGTCGTCGCCTCCTTCGGCTCACCTTCGCTCGCGACGTTGAAGCTTCGGCCGATCAGCGACAGGAAGATCGCCGAGATGACGAATGACGCCGAGTCGAACGCCATCACCCACTGGATCGACATGAACGCGACCAGCAAGCCGGCGAGCAGCGGCCCGGCGACCTGCGCGCCGGAGTACGACGCCTGAATCCGGCCGTTCGCCGTCACGAGGTCGTCCGTCGAGGCCAGGCTGGGGATGGCGGCGAACTCACCCGCCTGAAAGGCGATGAAGATCGTCGTCTGGATGAACGCGACCGCGTAGATCACCCAGACGTTCAAATGGCCGAACGTCGCGACGAGCGGGATCGACATGATCACGGCGGCGTTCAGGAGGTCGAGCAAGATCATTACCCTCTTGCGGTCGACCCGGTCCATCCACGCGCCGAGCAGGAGGCCGAAGAGGAGGTAGGGCAGGAACGTCGCAGCCGTCGCAACGCCGAGGTTGACGGGCGAATGCGTCAGCTTGAAGACGAGTAGCGGGATTGCCCACTGAGTGAACGAGCTGCCGAGGTTCGAGATCGTCTGGCCGGCCCAGAACTTCAGGAAGTCCGCGTTCAGACGTGGCTTTTCGGCGTCGGTTATAAGCAAGGTTCTCCGAAGTGAAACTCCGGGTGGAACGAGGAACGATGCACGATTTCGAGCTGGTGATCATCGGCGGCGGGCTGGCGTCGGCGCGGGCCATCAGGGCTTACCGGGAGTCCGGCGGCGAGG
>DASUXI010000183.1:0-6080 GCA_036377995.1 Gaiellaceae bacterium | reverse complement strand
CGGCTCGAGGTACGTGCGATCGGCGAAGCCCGGGTCGGTCATGATGGTCGCCGGGTTCGAGTTGACGACGATCGTGCGGAACCCGTCCTCGCGCAGGACCTTCAGCGCCTGACACCCCGAGTAGTCGAACTCGCACGCCTGGCCGATCACGATCGGCCCGGAACCGATCAGGCAGATCGACTCGAGATCACGCCGCCTCGGCATACGCCACCCCCTCGACCCACTGGGAGATCAACGGCCACGCGTCGTGCGGGCCTGGCCCGGCCTCCGGATGGAACTGGACCGACCGCGCGCTTTCGAGCGGGAGGTCCAGCCCCTCCACGGTGCCGTCGTAGAGGGACACGTGTGTCGCTTCTCGAGCCTCCGACGGGGCGACCGCGAAGCCGTGGTTCTGGCTCGTGACGATGACGCGCCCCGTCTTTCGCTCGAGCACCGGATGGTTCGCGCCGCGGTGGCCGAACGGGAGCTTGTAGGTCTCGTGGCCGGCTGCGAGCGCGAGCAACTGGTGCCCGAGGCAGATTCCGAGTAGCGGCACCCGTCCCAGCAGCTCCGCGACGACGGCAACCTCCTGCGTGAGCGGCTCCGGATCGCCGGGCCCGTTCGAGAGCAGGACGCCGTTGAACTCGGCGAGCTCGTCCGCGCCCGCGTCGTGCGGGAAGACCGTCACAGCGGCGCCTGCGGCTGCGAGCCGCCGAAGGATGGATCGCTTGCAGCCGTAGTCGACGACCGCGATCCGCGTACGGCCGGCGTCGGAGTAGACGTAGGGGCTCGCCGTGGAGACATCGCCGGCGAGCGCCCGGCCGCTCATCGGCTCCTGTGCGCACGCCACGGTGACCGCCTGCTCCACCGAGCCCTCACCGGCGACCGCGACCGCGCGAAGCGCACCCGCCTCGCGGAGCCGGAGCACGAGCGAGCGCGTGTCGATCCCGCTCAGCGCGACAATCCCGCGCTCGTGCAGCCAGTCGGTCCAGGCCGGGCCGCGCGCCTCGCGCATCAGGACCGCCCGCGCGTGCGGTCGCGCCGATTCGGCACGACCCTCCGCGACGCCGTAGTTCCCGATCATCGGCGCCGTGAAGCAGACGAGCTGCTCTGCGAAGCTCGGGTCGGTTACGACTTCCTGGTAGCCGGTCATCGCGGTCGTGAACACCGCCTCGCCGACGGCGAATCCCTCGGCGCCGACCGACTGTCCGCGAAAGACCGTCCCGTCCTCGAGGGCGAGGAAGCCGGTCATGCTGCGTACGCGAGCCGTCCACCCGCGATCGTCGTCCTGACCTTGCCGCTGAGCGTCGCGCCGAGGAGCCAGGAGTTCGCCGACCGTGAGCGGAAGCTCTCCTCGCCGACCCGGTAGCTCGCGTTCAGGTCGAGTAGCACGAGGTTCGCCGGCGCGCCCACGGCGATGCGCGGCGGCTCGAGCCCGTAGACGCGGGCGGCCCCCGCAGACATTCGCTCGAGGACGATTTCGAGCCCGACGAGGCCGGGCCGCACGAGCTCAGTGTGGAGCGCGGAGAACGCGGTCTCGAGACCGGTCACCCCGAACGGCGCGGCCTCGAAGGGCACCTCCTTCTCGTGGCGCGCGTGAGGGGCGTGATCGGTGGCGATCGCGGTGATCGTCCCGTCCTTCAGCCCTTCGATCAGCGCGGTGCGGTCCGAGGCCGAGCGGAGCGGCGGGTTCATCTTCACGTTGGGGTCGAGCGAGCGCACCGCCTCGTCGGTGAGGCAGAGGTGATGGGGAGTGACCTCGGCCGTGACCGCCACGCCCTCTGCGCGAGCTCGGCGCACGGCCTGCACGGACTCCCAGGCCGAGAGGTGGAGGAGGTGGAGCGGCTGGCGTTCGTACGCGGCCAGCCCGAGGTCGCGCTCGACCATCAGGCTCTCTGCGACCGACGGATAGCCCGTGAAGCCGAGCTCCGCAGACACCTCTCCTTCGTGCATGTGGCCGCCGCGGGAGAGGGTCCGCTCCTCGCAGTGGAGCGCGAGGTGGCGGCCGGTGATGGACGCGTACTGAAGCGCGCGCCGCATCAGCCCGGCGGACGAGACCGGTACACCGTCGTCGCTGAAGCCGGCCGCGCCGGCGTCCGCCAGCTCCCCCATCTCCGTCAGCTCGGTTCCCTCCTGGCCCTTCGTGATCGCCGCGAGGAAGCCGACCGGGATCACCGCGTCGGCGCGCGCCGCCTCGACGAGCGAGCCGAGCGTGGCCGCAGAGTCCACGACGGGATCGGTGTTCGGCATCGCGACGACGGCGCAGTAGCCGCCGGCCGCGGCGGCAGCCGTCCCGGAAGCGATCGTCTCCTCGTCCTCGCGGCCGGGAGTCCGCAGGTGGACGTGGGGGTCGACGAACGCAGGAGCGAGCAGAAGGCCCTGACCCTCGACGACGCGGTGCGAGTTGGTGTCGAGGTCCGTTCCGAGCGCTGCGATCACGCCGTTGTCGATACGGACGTCGAGGATTGCGTCCACGCGCTCGACCGGGTCGACCGCGCGCGCCCCGCGCACGACGATGTTCTCCGGCGGTCCGTCCTTTCCGAACAGCATCACGCCACCTCCAGCACGGACTCGGCCCTGACCTCGGCCGGCCCGCTCGTCAGCAGGTCGTAGAGGACGGCCATGCGGGTCACGAGCCCGGCTCTCACCTGTGTCTCGATGAGGGCGTCGGCATGGTCGGCCACACGCGGGTCGATCTCGACGCCGCGGTTCATCGGGCCGGGGTGCATGACCTTCTGCCCCGGCCGGAGCCGCTCGGGCGTGACGCCCCAGCGCGCCGTGTACTCGCGCAGAGAAGGCACATAGTTCGCCCCTTCCTGCATTCGCTCCTGCTGCATCCGCAGGACATAGACGACGTCCGCGGCGGAGATCGCCGCGATGTCGGTCGTTGCCTCGCAGCCCATCGCCTCGATCCCGCGCGGGAGCAGCGCCGGCGGCGCGACGAGGACGACGCGAGCGCCCATGAGGGTGAGGGACTGGATCAGCGAGCGGGCCACCCGAGAGTGAAGGACGTCGCCCACGATCGCGACGTGAAGGCCGTCGAGCCGGCCGAGCGACTCGCGCATCGTGTACAGGTCGAGGAGCGCCTGCGTCGGATGCTGGTGCTTTCCGTCACCGGCGTTGACTACGTGGGCCTCCGTGACCCGCGCGACGAGCTCCGGCGCGCCGATCTGCGGATGCCGGATCACGATCACGTCTGGGTCGTACGCGCCGAGCGTGATCGCCGTGTCCTTCAGGGACTCGCCCTTGTCGACCGACGAGCCGGACGACTTGATCGACATCGTGTCGGCGGAAAGACGTTTCGCCGCGAGCTCGAAGCTCGACGACGTGCGCGTGGACGACTCGTAGAACACGTTGATCACGAGCCGGCCCTTGAGCGTCGGCAGCTTCTTCACCTCCCGCTCGAGACTCCGCTCGAACGTGCGCGCGGTGGCGAGCAGCCGCTCGACGTCGTCGCGCGTGACGTCACGGATGGAGATGAAGTGCCGCCTTGGCGGCCGGCCGGGCGGCCGCAGGTCCTCGCGCATCACTTTGATGTCGGCCGTCATGGCCCCTCCTCGGGTGTCGGAACGAGCAGGACGCGGTCGACCTCGTCCACCTCGAGCAGCTGAACCTGGATACGCTCGTCGCGGGAGGTCGGAAGGTTCTTCCCGACGTAGTCGGGGCGGATCGGCAGCTCACGGTGACCGCGGTCGACGAGGACGGCGAGTTGGATTCGGTCCGGCCGCCCGTAGTCGAACAGCGCCTCGATCGCGGCGCGGATCGTCCGGCCGGTGTAGAGGACGTCGTCCACGAGCACGACGGTCTTGCCCTCGAGCCCGAACTCGAGCGTGGTCGAGCGGACGACGGGCTGTGCATGGCGCGGAGCGTCTCGCCCTCGCACCTGAACGTCGTCGCGGTAGAAGGTGATGTCGACCGCGCCGAGCGACGGTGCCTCTCCCGCGCGTTCCTCCACCAGCCGCCGGAGGCGCTGTGCGAGCGGCACGCCTCGCCTCTGGATCCCAACCAGCGCAACTCGGGAGAGGTCCGGGTTCGACTCGATGATCTCGTGCGCGATCCGCGAGAGGGTCCGCGCGAGGCCCTCGCCGTCGAGCAGAACCTTCTCCGGAGAAGCCACCCCGGCGCTCAGGGCGCAGACGGGGTCGGCGGTTTGTGGGCAGACGTTCTCATTCGACTCCTTTCCGGCCTCACTGGACCGGCTTAAAGGGCTCGTGTCGTGCGGGACTCTAGCGGGGTGGCCGGACGACTCGCAAGAAGAGCTCTGCCCACTGGTGCGCGTCGAGGTCACGGGCACGTGCGCGCCGGTCGAAGCCGAGTTCGGACTCGCATCGCTTCCAGACCGGTTCGGGAACGACCGAGCGCGGGCCGCCGTGGTAGCCGCGGGTCAGGAAGCCTTCGTATGCGCGTCCATGCTGTAGCGGCACGAGCGGCTCGGCCCGGCGGGTGAGACGTAGCAGTCCGGCGTCCACGCTCGGAGGCGGCGCGAAGACGCTTGCCGGCAGCCGGCGGACGACCGATAGCTCGAACCACGCCCCCCAGTACGCGCTCAGCTGAGTCCCCGGCCAGACCGCGGCGCGCTTACAGGCCATCCCCCACTCGACGATTACGTCCGCAGAGGCAAGCGGGAGTCGCGGGTCGAGCAGGCGACGCAGAATCGCGGTCGCCCCATCGAAAGGCAGGTTCGACACGACCTTGAACGGCTCGCGCGGAAGCGAGGTGTGCAACGCGTCCTCCACGCGCACCTCGACATCGGGACAACGGCTCCGGAGGCTGGCCGCCAGGTGGGGATCGATCTCGACGGCGACGACGCGCGCGCGGGTGCGCGCGATAGCGGTCGTCAGTGCGCCGGCACCGGCGCCGAGGTCGAGGACGAAGTCGTCTTGCCGGATTCCAGCGGCGCGGACAAGCTCCGCGGCGAGCTTGCTACTGCGGAGGAAGTGGGTGCCGCGACCGCGCTGCGCTCGCGGTCGGACGGCCACGGAAGGTCACCATGCCCATAGCTCCGCAGACTCTAGTCGACATGGCGGGCTGAACCCCGAGGGGCTACGGCTCGCCGACGATGTCCTCGGGCTCGGTCATGGCCTCGATCGCATCCTGTGCCTTCTCGATCGAAGCCTCGGGAACCGAGACCGTGACGGAGTCGTCCTCGCCGTCGGCGAGCTCCGCCTCGATGCCGGCCGAACGGAGGATCTCCTGGATTTCCTCCGCCTCGGCCACGTCGCCCGCGACAGCCACACGCACGAGATCGCTCATTGCGGCGCGGATGATACGACGTGCTCGGGTGAGGCGGGGCGCCGCGCCCCTCCCTTGACCAGATGCGCGCGGCCGCGTTCCTCGAACGGGACGTCGATCAGGTCGAAGTCCCGGGGCACGACGGTGTCGGGAAACGACTCGCGCGCCTCGCGCGCGATCTCGGGCCCGAAGTAGCGGCTCGAGAGATGCGTGAGCGCAAGCAGGCCCACCTGCGCCTCGGACGCCACCTCGGCTGCCTGGCGGGAAGTCTGGTGGAAAGTCTCATCGGCCCTGCCACGCTCCTCCTCCGAGAAGGTCGCTTCGGTGACGAGCACGTCGGCGCCCCAGGCAGCCTCGGTGATCTGGGGTGCAGGTGCTGTGTCGCCGGTGATCACGACCTTGCGGCCCGGCCGCGGGGGCCCGAGCACGGCCTCCGGCGCGATCGCACGGCCGTCGCCGAGCGTGACCGTCTCTCCGCGCTGAAGCGCTCCACGCTCGGGGCCGTTCGGGATGCCGAGCGCATCCGCGCCTTCGACGTCGAAGCGACCGGGACGTGTCGCCTCGATCAGCGACCACCCCAATGCCCTGACGCCGTGATTCACGGCGAAGGCCGCGACGCGATATCCGTCGCGCTCGAGCACGTCCCCGGGGTCGAGCTCCGTCAGCTCCAGGTCGTAGGTGAGCTTCCCGATCACGCGCCTGAGCGAGCCGAGCAGGTCGACGAGACCCCGTGGCCCGTACACGTCGAGGGGAAGCTCCCTGCCGCGGAGCGCGAACGTCTTGAGCATGCCGGGGAGGCCGAGGACGTGGTCGGCGTGGAAGTGCGTGATGAAGACCTCGCGCAGCTCGACGAGCCCGACGGACGACCT
>DASUXI010000182.1:0-4727 GCA_036377995.1 Gaiellaceae bacterium | reverse complement strand
GTCCGGTACTTCTCGACGAGGTCGGGATGTTCCACGGAGATGTCGGCCGCCTGCTGGTCGAAGCCCTCGACCGGATAGCCGCGGTCCCTCATCACCTGCTGGACGAGCTCATCCGCTTCGGCGACCGCGCCCTTGGGATCGTCGACGAACCGTTCCTGCGTGGCGTGCCACTTCTGCAGGTAGCGGGACCGCGCCTCCGCGGATAGGGGCTGCAGCTCGAGCTCGTCGTGCCGCTTCTCCCGCTCCCGCAGCTCTCGCTCTGCGCCGCGACGGCCGCCCTCTCTGTCGATCGTGCGGTCGTACTCACTGCCGAACCGGTCCTGCAGACCGCGGGTTCGGCGCGTGCGCATCGATGCCCACGTCGCACCGAGAACGAGGACGCAAACCACCGCGGCGGCAATCAGGATCCAGACCCACGTAGCCATGTCTCGACTCCTTTCGGTTGCGAGTTGTGGCCGTTCCCCGTCGCGGGAGAAGAAAAACCTAGAGCACTAAGCGAGCTTCCGGAGGAGCAGCTCGTTGACGACTTTCGGGTCCGCTTTGCCCTGCGTCTCTTTCATCACCTGGCCGACGAAGTAGCCGAGCAATCCCTGCTTGCCGCCCCTGTACGACGCGACCTGATCGGGATTGCCGGCGAGGATGCGATCGACGAGCGGTTCCAGCTCTGACGTGTCCGCGACGACTGTCTCGCCCAGATAGGTGTCGGCTCGGAAGTCGGGGTCGCCGCTCTCGGCGAGGGCGCGCATGAACGCGTCGCGCGGAATCGTCGACCGGGCGGCGATCACCTTGCCGAGCTCCTCGCCGTTGACGACCGCCGGGTCGATCCCGGTGGCGGAGAACTCGTTCGTGAGCACGTTCGACGCGGCCTTCGCGTCGATGCCGTCCAGCGCGACCTGTTCGTAGAGAGCCGCGAGCGCGGCCGTGCCGTTCAGCACTTCCGCGTCGTAGTAGGACAGACCGTAGTCGCGCTCAAAGCGCCGGATCCGCGCGCCGGGGAGCTCGGGTAGCTCCGCACTGAGCCGCTCGAGCTTCTCCTCTTCCGGCTCGAGCGGTACGAGGTCCGGCTCGGGGAAGTACCGATAGTCGTCGGCCTCCTCCTTGCGCCGGCGCGGTGTGACCGTGTCCGACTTGACCTCGTAGTCGAGCGTCTCCTGGACGACCTTCTCGCCGGACTCCCACAGCCCGATCTGACGCCGGATCTCGGCCTCGATGCCGCGGCCGATGTGGTTGAACGAGTTCATGTTCTTCAACTCGGTGCGCGTACGGTGGCCGGTCTCCCCTACTTCCCGCACCGAGACGTTCGCGTCCGCGCGCAGCTGGCCCTTCTCCATCTCAGCGTCGGAGATGCCGAGCTCGACGACCGTCTGCCGGAGGAGCTGGAGGAACCGCCGCGCCTGCTCGGCCGAGCGGAGGTCCGGCTTGGTCACGATCTCGACAAGCGGCGTGCCTCCGCGGTTGAAGTCGATGTTCGAGTGGGCCGCGCCGACGATCCGCCCGGTCGCGCCCCCGACGTGAATGGTCTTCGCCGCGTCCTCCTCGAGGTGGGCGCGCACGATCCCGACCTCGAAGTCGCCCTCCAATCCCGGGACGACGAAGCGGCCCTCGACGCACAGCGGCTCGTCGTACTGAGAGATCTGATAGCCCTTCGGCAGGTCCGGGTACGGGTAGTGCTTGCGGTGGAAGAGCGCGCGCGGCGCGATCTCGCACCCGAGCGCAAGCCCGAGCTTCAGCGTCCAGTCGACGGCCGTCTCGTTCGGAGTCGGCAGCGCGCCCGGGAACGCCAGGCAGACCGGGCAGGTCTGGGAGTTGGGGCTCGTGCCGAAGCCGTTCTCGCACCGGCAGAACATCTTCGTCCGCGTCTTCAGTTGGACGTGGATCTCCAGACCGATGACGGGCTCCCACTCAGGAATGGTCGAGCCTCCTCTTCGCGTCGAGCAGGGCGATCTCGATGTCACCGCGTACCTCGAAGATCTCGACGTACTCCTCGAGCGCGCCGTGCATCCGAATGAGGCAGAGCTCCCGCTCACCCGCTTCGAGAGAGAGCCGAACATCACCGATCTGGACTGCGCGGGATCCGTCGAGCACGCGCGGCCGCGAGCCGAAGACCCGCTCCACGGCGAGGACGAAGTCGGCGGCCGCATCGTGAAAAGTCTTCATCGCAAGCGCTCCGGCGTCGTGTCGAAGTCGAGCGCGCGCTCGAGCGCGTGACCGGTTCGAAACAGCGCGTTCTCGGAGAACTGTGGGCCGATCAGCTGCAGGCCCACCGGGAGCCCCTCCGAGAGCCCGCACGGAATCGACAGGCTCGGCAGTCCGGCCATGTTCGGCGGGATCGTCAGGACGTCGGCGAGATACATCGCGAGCGGGTTCTCCGTCCTCTCGCCGAGCTTGAACGCGACGGTCGGCGACGTGGGGCTCACGAGCACGTCGAAACGCTCGAAGGCTGCGGCGAACTCCCGCGAGATGACCGTCCGAACCTTCTGGGCCTGGCCGTAGTACGCCTCGTAATAGCCGGCGGACAGCGCATACGTCCCCAGCATGATCCGTCGCTTCGGCTCGTCGCCGAAGCCGGCGTCGCGCGTACGGGACACCATCTCGTAGTAGCCCTCGGCCTCCCGGCGCAGCGCGTAGCGAACACCGTCGTAGCGCGCGAGGTTCGACGAGGCCTCGGCGGGGGCGATCAGGTAGTAGCAGGGCAGGCCGTACTCGACGGAGCGCGGAAGCTCGCACTCGCCGAGCTCTGCGCCGAGCTCCCCGCAAAGGTCGATCGCGCGCCGCACGGCCTCTGCCACGCCCGGCTCGATCCCTTCCGCTTCGTTCAGCTCCTTCGGGATCCCGATGCGCAAGCCGGCGAGGTCTTCCTTCGACGGAAGCTCGACCGCCGGCACGTCGACGGTCGTCGAGTCGCACTCGTCTCGCCCGCTGATGATCCCGTACAGGAGCGCGTTGTCGCGCACGGTCCTCGTCACCGGCCCGACCTGGTCGAGGCTCGACGCGAAGGCGACGATGCCGTAGCGCGAGACGGTGCCGTAGGTTGGGCGCAGGCCGACGTTCCCGCACAACGCGGCGGGTTGCTTGATCGAGCCACCGGTGTCGGAGCCGAGCGCCCACGGCGCCAGGCCTGCGGACACGGCCGCCGCTGAGCCGCCGCCGGAGCCGCCGGGGACGCGGGTGGGGTCCCACGGATTGCGGCTCGGCCCGAAGGCCGAGTTCTCGGTCGACGAGCCCATCGCGAACTCGTCCGTGTTCGTCTTGCCGAGCAGCTGAAGGCCGGCGGTCTTGCAGCGCGCAGCGACCGTGGAGTCGAAGACCGGCACGTAGCTCTCGAGCATCTTCGACCCGGCGGTCGTCCGCACGCCCTTGGTCGAGATCACGTCCTTGAGCGCGATCGGCACGCCGTCGTTCTCGTCCGAGTCGACGAGCGTGAGGAAGCAGTGGAGCTCCTCGTCCCGGGCGTCGATCGCCGCGCGATACGCGGCGCGCAGCTCGTCGCCGGAAACTTCCTTGCGCTCGAGCAGGCCCATCGCCTCTTCGGCAGTCAGCCGGAGGGTGTCGATCACGACTCGGCGACCCCGGTGGGCGGTACCCGGAAATGGTCGCCGTCGCGCTCGGGCGCGTTCGCGAACACGTCCTCCAGGGGCAGCGACGGCCGCGGCTCGTCTGGTCGAAAGACGTTGACGACGGAGAGCGGATGCGACGTGGGCGGCACGTCGGAAAGGTCGAGTTCTGACACCTTGCCGACCGCCGCGAGGATGTCGCTCAGCTGTACCTCGAGCCGAGCGATCTCATCCTGGGTCAGCTCGAGACGGGCGAGCGCCGCCACGTGCAGGACGTCCTCTCTCGTGATCGCCATCGGCACGCATCCTCCCAAAAGAAGAGGCCCCCTTTCGGGGGCCTCGTTATCGGGTTCCGAAAGGAAAGCTAGACAGGCTGGACGTTCGCGGCCTGAGCGCCCTTGGGGCCCTGCACGACCTCGAACTCAACCCGCTGACCTTCGGTCAGCGACTTGTAGCCCTCCTGCGCGATCGCTGAGAAATGGACGAAGACGTCCTCTCCACCTTCGCGCTCGATGAATCCGTAGCCCTTCTCGTTCGAAAACCACTTCACGGTGCCCTGAGCCAACTACTTCCTCCTTCAAAAACACGCGACGGCCCGGGCACCGAGCCGCCACTACCTGATACAGCGGGGCGGAGTGTAGCTCAGATGGAGGGGAACGCAAGCATGCCGGCGCGAAAGCGCGCGGCTCGCACGGCGTTGCCGAGCAGGGCGGCGATCGTCATCGGGCCGACACCGCCGGGGACCGGCGTGAGGTGGCCCGCGACCTCGGCCACGTCGGCGCCGACGTCGCCGCGAAGCCCTTCGTCGGTGCGCGTGATGCCGACGTCGACAACGGCCGCTCCCGGCTTGACCATCTCCGCGGTGACCAGTCCCGGACTGCCCACGGCTGCAACGAGGATGTCCGCCTCGCGCGTGTGTCGTGCGAGGTTCGCGGTCTGCGAATGGCAGATCGTCACCGTCGAGTTCGCCTGGAGGAGCAGCATCGCCACGGGCTTGCCGACCAGAGAGCTCCGGCCGACCACGACGGCCCGCGCCCGGGCCGTCGGGATCTCGTACTCCGCGAGGAGGGACATGACTCCCAGCGGGGTGGCGGGGACGAGTGTCTGGTTGCCGAGGTAGAGCTGGCCCGCACTGAAGGGATGGAGGCCGTCGACGTCCTTCATCGGGTCGAG
>DASUXI010000181.1:0-4205 GCA_036377995.1 Gaiellaceae bacterium | reverse complement strand
TGGAACCTCGCCGTCGACCAGCAGCCCGCTGCGGTCGCCCTGCCGGAGACCGCCGAGGACGTCGCGGCAGTCGTGCGCTGGGCCCGGAGCCGCGGGCTTCGAATCGCTCCCCAGGGCACGGGCCACAGCGCGGCGGCGATGGGGTCGCTCGCGCACACGGTGCTCGTCAAGACGGAGCGGATGCGCGGCGTCGAGATCGATCCGGCCAACGAGCGTGCGCGCGTCGAGGCGGGCGTCCTCTGGGCCGACGTCAGCGAGGCCGCCGCGGAGCACGGGCTCGCGGCGCTCGCGGGCTCGTCCCCCGACGTCGGTGTCGTTGGCTACAGCCTCGGCGGGGGGATCGGCTGGCTCGCCCGCCGCTACGGCACGGCGGCGAACAGCGTCCTCGCGGTCGAGCTCGTCGATGCCGACGGGGAGCTGGTCCGCGCAGACGCCGACAACGAGCCCGAGCTCTTCTGGTCGCTTCGCGGCGGCGGCGGCGCGTTCGGCGTCGTGACGGCGCTCGAGTTCAGGCTCTACCCGGTCACGGAGGTGCACGCGGGCGTGCTCTTCTTCCCGATCGAGCGCGGCTCGGAGGTCCTGCGGGCGTGGCGCAGCTGGACCGAGGGCGTACCCGACGAGGTGACCTCCCTCGGCCGCTTCCTGCAGGTCCCGCCGATCCCCGAGATCCCGGAGCCTCTCCGGGGCGGTTCGTTCGTGGTCGTCGAAGCGACGTATCTCGGCGACGAGGCTTCGGCCGACAAGCTCCTGCGGCCGCTGCGTGACCTCGGCCCCGCGATGGACACGTTCGCGACGACCCCGGTCGGGAGCCTGAGCTCCCTCCACATGGATCCCGAGCACCCGGTCCCCGGTGCTGGCGACGGCATGCTCCTCGGTGACTTCCCCGAGGAGGCGATCGATGCGCTCGTCGAGGCGGCGGGCGCCGGTTCGGGCTCGCCTCTCCTCTCGGTCGAGGTGCGCCATCTCGGCGGGGCTCTGGCGCGCCCGGCCCCCGGGGCCGGGGCGCTGGCGACGATCGACGCGGCCTTCGCGGTGTTCGCGGTCGGGATGGCGCCGACGCCGGAGCGCGGCGCAGCGGTGAGGGCACATGTCGAGCTCGTGCAGACGGCGCTCGCCGAGTGGGACGCCGGGCGCGACTACCTGAACTTCACCGAGCGTCGCGAGCGGGGCGACCGGCTCTTCGGGGCCGTGGCGCACCGCCGGCTGCAGGCGGTCAAGGCGCGTGTCGACCCGGACGACGTGTTCCGCTCGAACCATCCGATCCGCCTGCCGGCCACACGCCTGCGAAGGGCTGCCTGACCCGAGGGGCAACACTCGTTTACGCCGTCTTAACCGCAAGCCAAAGTGCGGCGATTAGAAACGCGATCTAGGTGCTCCGGAGGTCGTCCCTAGTCGTCGCACTCGCGGCCGGCGTCGTCGCGACGATCGTCGCGGCCGCTCCCTCCGGGGCGAGAGCACCGAGGAAGCCCGCCAAGGCGCCGGCGGGAATCCACAAGATCAAGCACGTCATCGTGATCATGCAGGAGAACCGCTCCTTCGATCACTACTTCGGGACGTATCCCGGGGCGGACGGCTTTCCGCGAACGGCGAACGGGGACATCGCCGTATGCGTCCCGGATCCCGCCAAGGGCGAGTGCCTGGCGCCTTATCACGACACGCACGACCTGAACGCCGGCGGGCCACACGGGGCGACCGATGCGGCCGTCGACGTCGGCGGAGGGGCGATGGACGGGTTCGTCGTCCGCGCCGAGAACGCTCTGCACAGAGGCTGCCTGCTCGACCCGAACGATCCCCTCTGCTCGCAGCGGGCGGCGAATCCGGACGTGATGGGGTACCACGACGGCCGCGACATACCGAACTACTGGGCCTATGCGCGCAACTTCGTCCTTCAGGACCACATGTTCGAGCCGAACGCGTCCTGGAGCCTGCCGGCCCACCTCTTCCTCGTCTCGGAGTGGTCGGCGCGGTGCTCGCTTCCCGGCGATGCGATGAGCTGCGTGAACGCTCTGCAGTCCCCGGGCCCTCCGCCCGATCGCCGCGACAGCAACGGGTTCCCCCCCGACTATGCGTGGACCGACCTCACGTATCTCCTTCACAAGCACCACGTCAGCTGGCGCTACTACGTCTTCAGCGGTACCGAGCCCGACTGCCAGAACGACGCGATGATCTGCGAGTCGGTGAAGCAGGGGGCGAAGACGCCGGGCATCTGGAATCCCCTTCCCTACTTCGAGACCGTGCAGCAGGACGGCCAGCTCGGAAACATCACGAGCCTGTCTCACTACCTCGAGGCCGCGAAGGCGGGCACGCTGCCGAGCGTCTCCTGGATCAACCCGACTGGCGCGGTCAGCGAGCACCCGCCGGGCCTCGTCAGCGCGGGTCAGGCGTACGTGACGCGCCTCGTCAACGCCGCGATGCGCGGGCCCGAGTGGAAATCGACGGCGATCTTCTTGGCATGGGACGACTGGGGCGGTTTCTACGACCATGTGAAACCCCCCGTCGTCGACCGGAACGGCTACGGGCTGCGCGTGCCGGGGCTCGTCATCAGCCCCTATGCGCGCCGGGGCTTCATCGACCACCAGACGCTCAGCTTCGATGCCTACGCGAAGTTCATCGAGGACGATTTCCTCCGCGGGCAGCGGCTCGATCCGTCGACCGACGGGCGGCCCGACCCGCGGCCGAGCGTCCGGGAGAACGAGCCGATCCTCGGGACGCTCGTGCGCGACTTCGACTTCAGGCAGAAGCCGAGACAGCCGCTCCTCCTCGACCCGTACCCGCCCACAGACCTCCGGCTGGGCCACTAGCGCCTCGTCGGGAAGCGGCTACCCTCAACGAGTGGCCGCTCCCGTCGCCATGGACCAGGTGGTCGAGCTCACGGTCGACCGCCTCGCCTACGGGGGCAACGGGGTCGCCCGGCTGAACGGCTTCGTCGTCTTCGTGCGGCGCGGCCTGCCCGGGGACACCGTCCGCGCGCGGATCACGAAAGTCCAGCGGCGGCACGCCGAGGCGCTCGCGACCGAAGTGCTCGAGGCGAGCCCTCTCCGCGTCGAGGCGCCGTGCGCGCACTTCCCCGCGTGCGGCGGCTGCCGGTTCCAGGATCTGGGCTATGCCGCGCAAGCCGGGTCCAAGCAGGATCAGGTGGAGGACGCCCTGCGCCGCATCGGCGGCATCCCCGACCCGCCGCTCGAGCCGATCGTCCCCGCGGCCGAGGCCTTCCACTACCGCAACAAGCTCGAGTACTCCTTCACGCAGCTCGAGGAGGTTCCCGCGCTCGGATTCCACAGGGCCGGCCGCTGGGACGAGGTGCTCGAGATCGAGCGCTGCTGGCTCACGACCGACCTGGGGAACGAGATCCGCGACACGGTGCGCGACTGGGCGCGGGAGGACCGGCTCGTCGCCTACGACCAGGCCGAGCACACGGGCTACCTGCGGCACCTGGTCGTCCGGGAAGGTCGCAACACGGGGCAGGCGCTCGTCCAGCTCGTCACCGGCCCGGGCGAGAAGTTCGACGTCGGCGGTTTCGTCGACGCCGTGCGCCGCCACGAGCAGGTGAAGTCGATCCACTGGTCGGTCAACGACGGCGCCGCCGAGGTGACGAACCTGCCCACGCAGCTCCTGTGGGGCGAGGAATTCGTCGAGGAGGAGCTCTCGGGCCTGCGTTTCCGGGTGCGCCCGAATGCGTTTCTGCAGACGAACACGCAGATGGCGGAGCGGCTCTACGACGTGACGCGGGAGTTCGCCGCGCTCACGGGTGACGAGACGGTGTTCGACCTCTATTGCGGGATCGGGACGATCGGGCTCCTCCTGGCGGGCGACGCGCTGACTGTCTGGGGGATCGACGTATCGGAGGAGTCGATCGCGTGCGCGCTCGAGAACGCGGAGCTGAACGGCATCGGCAACGCGGCCTACTTCGCCGGGAACGTCGGACAGGCCGTGGAAGAGCTGCACGGTCGCAGCGGCGATCCCGAGGTGGTCGTGGTCGACCCGCCCCGCGCCGGCCTCGCCGGCAAGGCGCTCCGCCGGCTCGGGCGGATCGACGACGACGACGTCCGGGTCGCCCCCGCGTTCGCGCAGCTCCTCGACCGACTGTCCGACGTTGCCGGCGAAGAACGCGGCGTTCGCGACCTCGTTCAGCTCGGCGTTCTCGATCGCGCATGCGACCGCCTCCTCGACGATCTCGACCCCCCACACCGTCAGCGCGCCCGGCG
>DASUXI010000180.1:0-5764 GCA_036377995.1 Gaiellaceae bacterium | reverse complement strand
AGGATGCGACCGCGGGAGTCGATGAGCAGCATCCTGTTGTTGCCGCGGTCGGCGATGAGGAGATAACCGGGGATCGGGCCCGGCGGCGTTAGTGAAGGCACAGCGTCGGGCGGCCGTGCCGCCGGCGCACGGTTCGACGCGTGATCGGACGATGTCGACAGGAGGAAGCCGCCGGCCACTGCGGCGGCGACGATCACCGCAGCCGAGACCGTCCACAAGCGGTGACGACGACGACGACGCTGCGCCTTGTGGCGACGGCGTTCCTCGAGGTAATCGGGAGGTGGAATGCGCAGAAACAGTCGAGCGGACGGGCCAGCGTCGTCTCGCGGTCAGCGGGTCGAGGAAGCGTAACGACCCCCGATGAGAGCTGCATGAGACGACCTTCGTGGGCGTGGCTCCACTATTACACCCGGGACGCGCCCGCCTCCCGGGGCAAGAACGGCGCCAGGCACTCCGCGACCTGCTGACGATGCTCGTCGGTACCGAACATGTGCAGGGGATGTCGAGGCAACTGGTGTTCCACCAGACGCCCGCCACGGCGGAGGTACACGACCGGGATGATCGTCCCGTCGGCGTCGTACTCGACCGCGATGGCACACGCGTCGCCGCCCCCGCGATCGAGGAAGTCCGCGAGCGGCACGATCCCTTCGTCACGGAAGCCGTGTGCCGCGTCGACGCCGACCACCCGCGCGAGGTAGCCCTTCTGTGTCCAGAGCTCGGGCGCGTGCGCGAGCTCCCCGAGCAAATACGGAACGACCTCGTCGACTTCGAGCGGCCGCCGCTCGAGCCGGATCCCGAAATGCTTCTCCACGATGTGCTGCGCGAGGACACGGGCGTTGTAGCGGAACCCGTTGACGGATCCGGAGCTGCTCGTCGCACCGTGCTTCCGCAGGCCGGGCGAAGCCTGGGTCACGTTTCCGGCGAAGTAGATCCCGGGGATGGAGATGCTCTCCCAGTACGGCGTCTGCGCCGGCATGCGGCCGTCGTTGACCATCGCTACGCCCAGGCTCGGCAGGTCGCGTACGGGCGCCCGGAAGCCTGTGGCCGCGATGACCTCGTCGCTTTCGAGCTCGAGCTCTCCCTCCCATGTTGTTCCGCTTGCATGGATGCGGTATCCGTCCGCGTGGCGTTCCACGCGCTCGATCGCCGCGTCCAGGACATAGCTGCCAATGCCGCCGCGGATGTGCTCGGTATACGGCGACAAGTACCGCATGCTGAGCGGCGAGAAGGCGAGCATCGCGGTGTCGACAGGGCGCGGCGAACCGAGCACGATACGTCGCGCCCATGGCAGGAGACCCTGTGCGAGCTCGAACCCCGAGTTCCGCTTGCCGACGATGAAGACGCTCTTGCCCTGATAGCGCTCGGGTGCGTTCGCCGCGACATAGTGCGGCGCCGCCTCGAGCCCGGGAATCGGAGCGACCCACGGTTCGGTCACGCCGATCGCAAACACACAGACCCGGCAGCGGTACTCGCCGTCCGACGTCCCGAGCACGAAACCTGCATCGTCACGCCGCGTCGACAGCCACTCACAGTCGTAGCGAATGCGAACGCCCCCGCGCTCCGCGAATTCGACGAGCGCCGCTTCCATCTCGGGGCGGGCCGGAACGTCGAGCGCGCGATCCATGAACTCCGGTACGAGCGCTTGGTGCTCACGCTCGTCGCCGACGAGGCTGTTGTGGTCGTACCACTCGTACTCGCGCGTGCCTCGCTCGAACGGCGCGTCCGGCTTCGTCCAGCTGATCAGGCGCTGGTAGACCGGGAAGCGGCGGAACATGCCGCCCGGCGCCGAGTCGCGCGAGATCACAGCGCACCGGGGAATGCCCGTGCGGGCCAGGCTGTACGCGGTCTGCAGTCCGCCCGGCCCGCTTCCCACCACCACGATGTCGTACTCGCCGGGCGGGAACGGACGCTCGTCTAGCCGTTCCAAACGTTCGCGGCTCGCAGCCGCCGCGCTTCGATCTGGAGCATTCGATACATCACGCTGGGCTGCTTGAGGAGAAACGCCTTCAGCTCGTTGTCGGGGATGATCAGGCAGCGCAGGAGGGACGTCGCGATCACGTCGGCAGTAGGCGCCTCGTCCGTCAGGATCGAGATCTCACCGAAGAAGTCGCCCCGGGTTAGACGTGCACGCTCCTGGCCGTCGATGACGATCTTCGCGTCGCCGTCGAGAATCACGTAGAAGCCCCCTCCGGTGACGTCCTGGCGGATGACGCGCTGTCCCTCGGCGAAGACCTCCTCGCCGAACGAGTGCGCGAGCGCCTCGAGCTGCGGGTGCGTGAGGTCGGCGAAGAGGCTCAGCCGTGCGAGCGTCTCGACGTAGCTGGCTGTCGACGCCTCCACGGCCGCGAAGGGTAGCTGCACCGCCTCCGACCGTCACGTCCGGAGAATTGCTCGCGGCAGTACGGTCTCCGTTGTGAGCGGGGTCAGCAGTATCCGGAGCGACGCCGATCGGGTGCTTGCATATCTGGCACGGATCGGCGCAGATCCGCAGGACGACGAAGATACGCGCGCCGACAAGGCGCTTCTCGTGCTGATCTCGGTGCTGATCCTGCCGGTCGCGCTGCTCTGGGCGGCCCTCTATCTGGCGTTCGGTTCGCCGGTAGGCTGGGTGCCGCTCGCGTACTCCGCGGTCCTCGCAGCGGCCATCGTCGTCTTCGCGCGCACACGGAACTTCGGCACGCTCCTGCGTGTCGGCCAGCTGGCCATCCTGCTTGCCCCGACATTGTCGATGGTCCCGCTGGGCGGCTTCCTCGACTCCGGCGGGGTCGGTCTGTGGGGGATCCTCGCGCCGCTCGCGGCGCTCGTGTTCAGCGACGTCCGAAGCGGAGCTCGCTGGTATGCCGCTTACCTCGTCGTGTTCCTCGGCTCGGGCATTGCCGGAGAGCTGCTGGGTGCCGTTTCGCCTGCAGTCCCCCGCTGGTTCTCGAGCACGATGCTCGCGCTCAACGTGACCGTAGGCGGCACGATCGTCTTCACGCTGCTGGCCGTGTTCGCCCGCCAGCGCCGGGTCGCGCTCGGCGCGTTGCGAGTGGAGCAGGCGAAGGCGGAGACCCTCCTGCTCAACATCCTGCCGCGGTCAATCGCCGAACGGCTCAAGGTCGAGACGCGGACAATCGCGGACCAGTTCAGCTCGGCGTCGATCCTGTTCGCCGACGTTGTCGACTTCACACCGCTAGCGGAACGCTTGCCGCCCACCGAGGTCGTCGCTCTCCTGGATCATCTGTTCAGCCACTTCGATGTGCTTGCCGAGCGCTACGGGCTCGAGAAGATCAAGACGATCGGCGACTGTTACATGGTCGCCGCGGGCGTTCCCTCACCTCGGCCCGACCATGCCCGAGTGCTTGCCGTGATGGCGCTGGAGATGCAGGCGGCGATGCGCTCGCTCGACGAGATTGGTCATCTGGGGCTCGAGCTGCGCGTCGGGATCAACTCAGGGCCGGTCGTGGCCGGTGTCATCGGCAGGAAGCGGTTCCTGTACGACCTCTGGGGCGATGCGGTGAACACCGCTAGTCGGATGGAGTCGCACGGGACGTCGGGCAGGATCCAGATCACCCGAGCGACGAAAGAACTGCTCGCAGGGGAGTTCGTCTGCGAGCCCAGGGGGCCGATCCCGGTGAAGGGCAAAGGCGAGATCGAGGCCTGGTACCTCGTCGGTCGCCGAGCCGATCCCACCGGCCAAACCCGTGCCGATCCGGAGCCGCTCCGGCCGTCAGAGGTGATCCCGGGCGCCTGATGTGGATCGCCGCTGTCGGCGGCGGGTCGCTCCGACGGCCGAGCTCTGCGGCGAGAGGAAAACCTCTCTGCCGAAATCGTCGTAGGACTGTTGTTCAACGACCCACAAAGGAGCGCAAATGTTTCGAGCGACCCTCGCTTTTGCCGCCGCCGCCGCGGTGGCACTCGCCCTCGTCGGGGCGGCGCTGAGCCGAGCGAATAGCACGCCGACGCTGACCGGCACTGTCGGCCCCAGCTTCAAGATCACGCTGAAGAAGGGCGGCGCCCTGGTGAAGACACTCAAAGCGGGCACCTTCAAATTCGTCATCAACGACAAGTCGAACTTCCATGGCTACTCGCTCGATGGCCCACACGGCTTTGCGAAGGACTTCACGAAGATCCCCTTTGTCGGTAAGAAGACCTTCACCCTGAAACTGAAGGCGGGCAAGTACAAGTACTACTGCCCGAACCACGAGTCGACGATGTTCGCGCACTTCACCGTCAAGTAACTCGGACCGACCAACACGCCGAGAGGTCGGCGCCGTTGCTCAGGAATTACATCTAGCTCGAATCGGTGTGCCAGAGCGCCGGTATGGCGGTGGCGTTCCAGTTCGGTGTTGCTGGCCCGAGACCCGCACGGACGCGTGTGAAGCGGGTCGGCGTCCGGCCGACCCAAAGCAGTTCGCCCTCGCTCCACCTGCCTGGAAACCGTGCCCAACTCGGAAGGAGACCCGCCAGTTCGACGAGTTGAAGGGACGCCTGCTCTTGCGGAAGACCGAGTACGTGCCCGGCGCCCGTGCGGTCGCTGATGCCTGTTTGCACGGCACCGACAATGCGCCGCGCTTTCGACAGATCGGCCTTCGCAACGTTCTTGTAGACACACCGGAGGAACTGCGTTGGCGAGGATGTCCTCTCGAAATAGTTCGCGTGCGAGCCGAGGGCGACGTAATCGATCGGATGAGCTCCGTTGAGATGGACCTTCGCCCAGGGTCTGACCGTGCCGGAGCAGTGCTGACTGTAAGCCGCGAAGATCGGGTGAAAACTGTCGTCGAGGGCAACCGAAACGGTCTCCCAGTCGGCCTCATGCGCCTGCCAGAGTCGTTCGTTACTCGAGCGCCAGTCATCGAAGCCGTAAAAAAGCCAGTAGCGGACGAGGTAGCGAGGGGCGACGCCAATGCCGACCGGCGCAGGCGTTCCTCCAGGAACGCTCACGACGCGCCCGTAGACGTACCCGCGCTTCCAATCGCTCAGAGCCGGTGTCGTTTGCTCGTAGCAGCGATCGCCGTTCTTGAGCGGACACGGGAGGTTGAAGCGGTAGCACGGCTTCAGCGTGCAGCCCACCGTGCTCGTTGGAAGACCAGAGGTCGTCTGGGTCCAAAGCCCAGGTGCTGTTTGCCGCTCGATGCGCGCGACGTTCAGGAAGCGCTCGACCGGCAGCGGCGACCATTCCTCTTCGGGGTGGAAGTACAAGACCGGCATGTAGCGGGTTAGCAGGGCGGAGCGCTCGGCGGGGGTGATGCTCCCGCGGCTCGGCCCTGCTGCGCCGGCAGCGGCAGCGCAAGCCAATGCAGCGAAGGAAAGTGCGACGGCCGTGCATCCTCGCTTCCTTCGAGAGCGTGGCATCCTCGGGAGCCTAGCCAGGAGGCGATCGAGCGCTCTGCGCGGTGGGGCCTGGAATGGCGCTGGGCGGCCGTCCACCAGCCCTCTCGGCGAATGCCTCGTCCTACGCCTGTTTGCCGGACTCACGCGTCCCGGTACGGCAACCTCTGCCACGCGGCTGGCCCGACGTACTCGGGCTCGTCCGAGCCTGCGATCACCGTGACCTTGCCGTCCGCGAGCCGGATGGCGCAGACGTCGTAGTTCACGAACCCCTGCTCGTCGACGCTGCGGACATAGAGCAGGTTCGAGCCGTCGGGCGACCACACTGGCGGATAGTCGGCGGCATCCGTGACGACGGTCTCCGTGTCGCTGCCGTCGGCTCTCGCCACCCCTATGCCGACGCTTCCGGTCAGGCTGTCGAGAGGACCACTGATCGTCTCGAAGGCGATGCTCT
>DASUXI010000179.1:0-6216 GCA_036377995.1 Gaiellaceae bacterium | reverse complement strand
TGTCCCGAATCGACCGTGGCGGGGTCGACGCGGGCGACCTTCATCAGCGCCCTCAGGCCGGGCTTCTGCGTGCGCGCGAGCGCCCGCAGCCCCGCGATCGTCAGCGACCGGTTCTCGCCGACGAGCGGGACGACGTCGGCGATCGTCGCCAGCCCGACAAGGTCCAGATGCCGGCGCAGCCCGTCGGCTTCGGCCCCGAGCAGGGCCTGACCGAGCTTGTAGACCACGCCGGTGCCGCAGAGCTCCGGGAACGGATAGCTCGAGGGGCGGGTCGCGACGATCGGACAGTCGGGAAGGTCGTCTCCGGGACGGTGATGGTCGGTGACGACAACGTCGAGACCGAGCTCGCGCGCGCGTCGGACCTCATCGACGGCGGTGATCCCGCAGTCGACCGTGAGGACGAGGCCACAACCCTCCTCTGCCAGCCGTTCGAGGGTCTGTCCGCTCACGCCGTAGCCCTCGTCGAAGCGGCTCGGCAGGTGCCACTCGACGTCGGCGCCCAGCTCTCGCAGGACGAGCACCGCCAGCACGGTCGCGCAGATGCCGTCGACGTCGTAGTCGCCGTGGACGCAGATGCGCCTGCCGTTCGCGATCGCGCCGCGGATCGCCTCGACCGCGGCGCTCATGTCACCGAGCTGGAACGGGTCGTGGAGCGGCTGCTCGCCGGCGAGGAAGGCCCGCGCCTCTTCGGGGTCGCCGTAGCCGCGCCGGACGAGCACGCTTGCCGTGATCTCGCTGAGGCCGAGCTCTCTGACGAGGCTGCTCGACTGCCGGTGCGGGCACGGACGGATCGTCCAGTTGCCCTCAGACATGCACGACTACCGTACGAGTGGTGTCGGACGGCAACGGCCTGCGGGACGAGTTCCTGCTCGACCCGGATGTGACTTTTCTGAACCACGGCTCCTTCGGCGCTTGCCCGCGTGCTGTGTTCGAGCGCTATCAGCAGTGGCAGCTTCAGCTCGAGCGCGAGCCCGTCCTGTTTCTCGCCCGGCAGCTCGAGGAGTTTCTCGCGGAGGCCCGGGCTGCGCTCGGCGCCTATGTCGCCGCCGACCCGGGTGACCTCGTCTTCGTTCCCAACGCGACCGCCGGCGTCAATCTCGCGGCGTGGTCGCTGGGCCTCCGGCCCGGGGACGAAGTCTTGTCGACGGCGCTCGAGTACGGCGCGCTCGATCTCACCTGGGAGCACGTCTGCGGCGACTCCGGCGCACGTTACGTTCGGATGCCGATCCCCCTGCCCGTGTCGGGCACGGAAGAGATCGTCGAAGCGGTCTGGGCCGGCGTCACGTCTCGAACGCGCGCGCTCTTTCTCAGCCACCACACATCCACGACCGCGATGACGCTTCCGGTGGCCGAGCTGTGCAGCCGGGCGCGCGAGACCGGCATCCGCACCATCGTGGACGGCGCGCACGTGCCCGGACACCTCCCGCTCGACCTGCGCGCGCTCGACGTCGACTACTACGCCGGCAACTGTCACAAGTGGCTCTGCGCGCCCAAGGGTGCCGGGTTCCTCCATGTGCGCCGCGAGCTCCAGCGTGACATCCACCCGCTCGTGATCAGCTGGGGATACGAAGGCGACGACCCGAGCTTCCTGTCACGCCACGAGAAGCAGGGGACCCGCGATCCGTCGGCCTACCTGACGGTGCCGGCGGCGATCGAGTGGCAGCGAGAGCACGACTGGGACGCCGTTCGCGATCGGTGTCACGCACTGGCGAGGAGAGCGCGCAGCGAGCTCGGCCTCGAGCCGCTGACGCCCGACTCGGGCGACTTCTACGGCCAGATGGTCTCCCTCCGCCTTCCCGACACGGCTCCCGAGGACCTACAGGAGCGCCTCTACGACGAACACCGGATCGAGATTCCCGTCGCCGATCTCGACGGCTCCCGGCTGATCCGACCCTCGTTCCAGGGTTACAACGACGCGTCGGATCTGGAGCGGCTGAAGGCCGCGCTCGCCTCGATTCTTTAGGCCGCAGCCGCGTACGCGAACGGGTGCTCGAAGACGTCGAGCGCCTTCTCGGCCGGCGCCGGCACCTCGAAGCTGACACCGGAGCGGCTGTCTTCGACGGCCACCGTCAGTGCGTTCGTCAGGCGACTCCAGAGCAGCGAGATCTCGATCCCGTCCGCCGTGCGGTGATGAAGCTCGGTGATGGTCGAATCCGTCATGTCCCCACAGTCGCACGTCGTCTGCTTTCGTAACACCGTGCCAGCACTTGTCTTGACGTACGGTCTACTCCCGTCCGGACCACCGGCTGATCCCCTACTCACGGGGGAGCTGGACACCGAGCAGCGTCAGGCAGACCAGGAGCACGACGAGGGCCGCCACGACGGCGACGACGAGCCGGGGATGGCGCGCACGGCGCAGCGACTCCCAACCGACCCGGCCCCAGAAGACAATCAGGCCGGCCACCGCCGCGAGCCCGATCACGAGCACGGGCGCGAGGAGCACGGCGCGCTCGAACGACAGGTCGGTCACCCAGACGGCTACGAAGACGATGGCCGTGACCGCGACGGACGCGACAGCGAGACGGACGCTCACAGGCGGAAACCCTAGTGACCCGGAGCTATGCTCGGACCGTGCCGGAGGCCAACTACATGTCCGGGAACGATTACGTCGTGGAGTTCCTGGGCTACCGCTTCGGTTTCAACTCCTCCGACTTCGAGCAGCGTGTGACGGCGGCGGCGGTGAAGCTCGGGCTCGTGCAGGACAACGAGCTCGACGACGAGGAGGCCGCCGATCTGGTCGAGCTCGTCGAGCGGGACTGGATCGACGAGCCGCGCAGCGGTCTCGGCCGCTATCTCGTGCGCCACTGGGAACGGGTCTCGCTGGTCGGAGGGGAGTCGCTGGTGTACTGGTTGAAGAAGCTCGTCTTCCGGGGCGCGTGGCTCGACCATCGCGTCAAGGAGGGCCTGCTCGAGGTCGCCTGGGACGAGAGCACGGCCGATTTCGGCTACCGCGACCCGAACGGCGACCGCGCACTGCTCGAGCTCGCACCCGTGCCCTCCTGGCACGAGCTGCAGTTTCGGCGTTGAGCCGAACACTCTGGATCTCCGCCTACCTCGCGGGCCTGCTCGCTGTCGACACGCAGGTCGGCCTCGCAGCTCAGCTCGTCCTCGGCGCGCTCACCTGGATCGTGCTCGTCGCCGCCGCGCGCCCCTTGCCGGCCGAGCGACGGGCGCAGGTCGCCGTCGTCATCTGTGCGGCGACCGTGGCCGAGCTGACCGGATCGATCCTCTGGGGGGTCTACTCGTACCGCCTGCACAACCTCCCCACCTTCGTCCCCCCCGCCCACGGCCTCGTCTTCATGGCGGGGCTCTCGCTTAGCCAGGCGCTTCGCCGACACGTCCGCCCGCTCGTCCTCGTGGCCGCCGGCGGGGCGCTCGCGTGGGGAGCCCTCGGCCTCGTCGCCCTGCCGCGAACCGACGCGGCGGGCGCGCTCGGCGTGCCCCTCCTCGTCGCCTTCTTGTGGCGCTCGCGGGCACGGGCCGCCTACGCAGGCGTGTTCCTGGTCGTGGCCGCGCTCGAGCTCTACGGGACGGCGATCGGCACCTGGCGATGGGCCGCTGAGCTTCCGGGCCTCGGAATCCCGAACGGCAACCCACCGAGCGGCGTCGCCTCCGGCTACGTCTGGTTCGACGTCATGGCGCTCCTGCTCGCACCACGGCTCCTCGCCGTCCTCAGGCGAATCCCCCGGTCTGCCGCGGCTCCGGCCGAAGCCGGCTGAGCGACGAGAGGCCCGTGGGGGAACCAGGTTCCCCCACGGGGGACGGAGGGGTGTGAGCTGCGGCCTCCCACGATCCTCCTGTCCTCAGGATCCACGCGGATCGAGATCCGCGCACTCCCCCGGAGGGGTGAACGGTGAAGCAGGCGGATGAACCACCTGAAAGGGGACGAATCAACCGGTGCCGCCGCGCCATGCTCCACCTGTAGCACACGTCCTCAAAGGCTCTCGACTGCGGGGGAGCCAGCCTCGGCAGTGCGGCTCGGGGCGGGACTTTCGGGAGCGGAACCTATGCGGTGGGTTCCGCTCCTTTCTTCTTGCCTCGACCCTGTGCAGGCGGCAGTGCGAACCCGGGGTGCCGCTCCTCGTCGGCCGGCCTCAGGGCGATCTGCTTGATCGAGCCGACGGGAACGATGAGCTCCTCCGCGTCGCCGTCGTGCGTGTGGACGGTCAGTGTGAGAAAGCCGTAGCCGGGCTCGCTGGAGAGCGATCTCAGGTCCAGCCGCTCACCGTCGGCGAGCTCGATCTCGACGTGGGATTGCTCCGCGGGATGCGTCCCCGTATACCGCTCGATCTGGCTCAGGATCCGCTGGACGAAGTCCTCCAGCGAGGGCTCGGCCGATCCCGGCACCCACAGGTCGGGGCTCAAAACAGCTTCTCGTCGTCGGCCCGCTCGCCGACGTGCCGGCGTCCGAGCTCGGTGACGATGCGCCCTCTCGGCGTGCGCTGAAGGAAGCCGAGCTGCAGGAGGTACGGCTCGTAGACGTCCTCGATCGTGTCGGGTTCCTCGCCGAGAGTGACCGCCAGGGTCGACAGCCCGACCGGGCCGCCGGAGAACTTCCAGAGAATCGCGCCGAGCAGCTCCCGGTCGATGCGCTCGAGGCCGTTGCGATCCACCTCGAGCAGGTCGAGCGCCTCGCGCGCGACCCCGGTCGTGATCACGCCGTCGTGCTTGACCTGCGCGACGTCACGCACCCGCTTGAGGATCCGGTTCGCGATCCTCGGCGTGCCGCGGGACCGTCGTGCGATCTCGTCCGCGGCCTCCTCGGCGACCTCGACGTCGAGGATGCGCGCGGAACGGCGCACGATCTTGCCGAGCTCGGCCGGTTCGTAGTAGTCGAGGCGGAACGTCATCCCGAACCGGTCTCGTAGTGGCGTCGTGAGCAGGCCGGTTCGCGTGGTTGCGCCGACGAGGGTGAACGGCGGCAGGTCGAGGGTGAGCGTGCGCGCCGCTGCTCCCTGCCCGACGATGATGTCGAGCCGGAAGTCCTCCAGGGCGGGATAGAGGATCTCCTCGATCGCCCGGTTGAGGCGGTGGATCTCGTCGACGAAGAGGACGTCGTGGCGCTCGAGCGCCGTCAGGATCGCCGCCATGTCGCCCTTGCGCTCGAGTGCAGGCCCGGCCACGCAGCGGATGCCGACGCCGAGCTCCTCACGGACGATGTAGGCGAGGCTCGTCTTGCCGAGGCCGGGCGGGCCGACGAGGAGGACGTGGTCGAGGGCCTCGTCGCGTGCCTTCGCGGCCTGCAACGCGATCGCCAGCTGGTCCTTGATCCGCTCCTGCCCGACGAACTCGCGCAGGCTTCGCGGGCGCAGCGACTGCTCGAGCTCCTCCTCCTCGGGAGCGACCGCCGGTGCGAGGAACTGGGTGCTCACGCTATGCAGCCTTTAGCGCTTCGCGGACGCGTTCCTCCGGAGAAAGGTCCGGATCCGTCCTCGCGAGCGCGAGCTCCGCCTCTCCGATCGAGTAGCCGAGCTCCACGAGCGCATCCCGCGCGACGAGGTGCGGCTGGGTGCTCCCGATGGACGCGACGGGGACGCGCTCGTCGCCCAGCTTCTCCTTCAGCTCGAGCACGATCCGCTCGGCGGTCTTCTTGCCGATGCCGGGGATCGCCTGGAAGCGGGCCGTGTCCTCGAGCACGATCGCACGTCGGAGGTCCGCCGCCGGCGAGCCGGACACGATGGCGAGCGCCACCTTCGGCCCGACTCCGTTCACGGACAGGAGTTGGACGAACAACTCGCGCTCGGACGCGTCCGAGAAGCCGTAGAGCTGCAGCGCGTCCTCCCGCACGTGCAGGTACGTGTGCAGCGCGATCTCGTCTGTGCCGTCGGCCTTGCTCACGGCCGAAGGCGTCGCCGCGACGAGATACCCGACCCCACCAACGTCGAGGACGAGCCCGTCTGGCGTGTTCGCGACAGGCCGGCCGCGCAGGCGGGCGATCAACCCGCCACCCTGAGGAGCGGGGGCGCGAGTGCATGGCAGATCGCAACGGCGAGCGCGTCGGCGGCGTGCGTCGGGGTCGGCTCCTCCTGGAGCCCGAGGATCGCTTTCACCATCCGCTGGACCTGCTGCTTCTCCGCCCGCCCGTACCCACAGACGGTCTGCTTCACGTGCGCGGGCGAGTACTCAGCGCACTCGACGCCGGCGCTCGCGGCGGCGACCATGACGGCTCCGCGCGCCTGCCCGACGGAGAGCGCGATGCGGGCGTCGGCGCCGACG
>DASUXI010000178.1:0-5483 GCA_036377995.1 Gaiellaceae bacterium | reverse complement strand
CGCAGCGTGTCGCCGCGGCGGCGGAAGTGGAACGTGGTCTCGTCCTCGATGGTCATCGGCAGGTCGGCCGGGAGGCCGGCGATCGGGCCGACGTCGACGAGCTGGCGGCACAGTGGGCTGATCGGCAAGCCTGCGTGAAGCCCGGGCGAGGCCGCACCGCACGCGATTACGAGCACGTCCCTCTCGACCGCCCTGGCGTCGGTGTGCTCGCGCACCTCGACTCCGAGCTCGGCCGCGCGCCGCACGAGCTCCCGCGTGACGGCGGCCGGCTCGGCGACACCGTCTTCCCAGCACGCGACCGCGCCGTGGACGTCGTCCGTGCGGAGGCCGGCGACCCGAGCAGGGTCGACCTCCTCGACGGGCACGCCGAGGCGCTCCTGCATCTCTGCGCGCGCCTGCAGCTCGGTCCAGCCCTCGTCGCTCGTCGCCAGGAAGAGGTAGCCGACCTGCTCGAACAGGGGCGCCCCCAGCTCGGTGAAGAGCGGCAGGCTCGCGCGCGCGAGCGCAACCTCCGCGGCGCTCGAGAACTGCTGGCGAAACCCTCCCATGGCCTTGCCGGTCGCCCCCGAGGCGACCTCCGCCCGGTCGACGAGCAGGACGTCCCGCGCACCCGCGAGCGCGAGGTGGTAGGCGATGCTGGCGCCTATTGCGCCTGCGCCGGCAACGACGATTCGAGCCATGCCTCGAGCTCTCCGCGCTCGTCTTCGGTCAGCATCCGGAGGGGGCGCCGCACGTCGGGGCCGACCGGGACGCCGCGCCGTGCGAGCACGATCTTGAGCGCCGCCTGCAACGGAAATCGTTCCATCGCCTGCCGGACCGGCCCGAGCGCGGCCGAGGGCGGGTCTCGATACGCGGCCACGACGAGCTCCGGGAACGCGGAGCCGAGGGCGGAGACGACTCCGCCCGCCCCGGCGGCGAGCCCCTGCGAGATGAGCGCTTCCGGCCCGACGAACACGTCGAGGCCTTCGAGCAGGTATTCGGCGAAGCGCTCCCAGGGCGTGTCGGAGACCTTGAGCCCCCGGAAGTTCGGCGCGAGCTCACGCAGCCGTTCCAGCGCCGCCACCGGCACCGCGTACCCGCTCCGAGCCGCGAACTCGTAGACGTAGAACGGCGTCGGTGCGCAGGCGCTCGCCGCCGCGGCGAGGTGGGCGACCAGCGCGTCTGCGTCCAGCGGGAAATACGGCGGCGCCATCACTGCGACGCCGTCCGCGCCGAGCGCGGCCGCGTGCGCCGCCAGCCTGGTCGTGTCCCGCGTCGACTGCGCGCCGCAGTGGACGGCCACGAGCAGCCTGCCTGCTGCCGTTTCCACGAAGAGCTCGGCGGCGCGCTCTCGTTGCTCGATCGGAAGGAGGAACCCCTCTCCGGTCGTCCCGAGAGCGAGCAGGCCGTCGAGACTGCTACCGGCGAGAAAGTCCACGTAGGGCGGGAAGGCGTCCTCGTCGAGCGCCTCTCCCCCGTCTCTCAATGGAGTGACAGCCGCGGCGAGTGCGCCTCGAAGCATCCCCACAACTTTAAGCTCAGAAGGTGGCAGGCCTCGAGGTAGCGCGTGACGGGCTCGTGCTGCGGGTCACGCTTACCCGCCCCGAGCGGCGCAACGCGTTCGACGCCGAGCTCATCGCCGGTCTGACGGACGCGTTCGCCGACGTCGACGACGCCCGGGTGGTCGTCCTGGCCGGGGAGGGGCCGAGCTTCTGCGCGGGAGCGGACGTGGACTGGCAGCGATCCGCGATCGACCTTTCGTACGAGGAGAACGTCGAGGACGCGCTCCGTCTCTACCGGATGTGCGAGACGATCGACCGCTGCCCGGCGCCGGTGATCGCGCGCATCCAGGGCTACGCGCTCGGCGGCGGCTCCGGGCTCACGGCGTGCGCCGACGTCGCGATCGCAGCCAGAGACGCCGTGTTCGGGTTCTCCGAGGTCAAGCTCGGGATCATCCCCGCTGTCATCTCACCGTTCGTCCTGCCGAGGATCGGCGAGCACGCGCGGCGGTACTTCCTGACGGGCGAGCGTTTCGATGCGGAGACGGCGCTTCGGATCGGGCTCGTCAGCGAGGTCACGGACGATCTCGACACATCGGTCGAGCGGGTCGTCTCGGAGCTGCTCACGTCTGGGCCCGAGGCGGCGCGTGCGGCGAAGCGGCTCGTCCACGACCGGCCCGGCGGCGAGGAGACCGCGCGAATCGCCGCTCGCCTGCGCGCCGGCGACGAGGGGCAGGAGGGGCTCCGCGCGTTTCTCGACCGCCGCGAGGCCGCCTGGCGCTCGCGCGGGCCGGGCTAGCCTCACGGGATGCGTAGGCTGCGCATCCTCGTCGGCGCGGTCGTCCTCGTCGACACGATGTTCTTCGCGGCGCTCACGCCGCTCTTGCCGCACTACGTCGACCGGTTCGAGCTCGGCAAGGCGGGTGCGGGCGTCCTACAGGCGATGTATCCGGCCGGCGCGCTCCTGGCCGCCATTCCGAGCGGCATCGTCGCTGCGCGCCTCGGCGTCAAGCGCACCGTTCTCATCGGGCTCTCGATCCTCGCGGTCACGACCGTCGCCTTCGGGCTCGCCGGGTCGGTCTGGACGCTCGACCTGGCCCGGTTCCTCCAGGGCGTCTCCAGCGCGTTCTCGTGGACCGGCGCTCTCGCCTGGCTCGTCGCCGCCTCTCCGAGCGACCGCCGCGGCCGGCTGATCGGCGCCGCCTTCGGCGCCGCGATCGCGGGCGCGCTCTTCGGGCCCGTGCTCGGAGCGGTCGCCTCCTTCACCGGCCCGGCGCCGGCGTTCGGCACGGTCGCGGCGCTCGCGGTCGTCCTGGCGGCCGCCGCGGTGGCGACTCCGGCGGCGACTCCCGAGCGGCCCCAGCCGATCTCGAAGCTGTTCGGCGCATTGCGCGAGCGGCCGATTCGAACGGGCGTCTGGCTGACGCTTCTCCCCGCACTCCTCTTCGGGACCCAGTCCGTCCTCGTTCCACTGCGGCTCTCGGACCTCGGTTGGGGAGCGGCGGGCGTGGGAGCGGTCTACCTGTTCTCGGCGGCGCTCGAGGCGGCGTGGGCGCCGGCGCTCGGCCGGATCACCGACCGGAACGGCCGCCTGCCACCTCTGCGGTGGGCGCTGGTGGGATCGGCCGTGGTCACGTTGCTCCTCCCGTGGCCGGCGAACGCCTGGCTGCTGGCGGCCGTCGTCGTCTGCGCGGCGTTCGCCTTCGGCAGCTTCTGGACGCCCGCGCTCTCACTCGTCACGGATGCGGCCGCGGAGCAGGGGCTCGACTACGGGTACGCGTTCGCGCTCGTCAACGTGGCGTGGGCTCCGGGCCAGGCCGGGGGCGCCGCGATCGGCGGCGCACTGGCCTCGGCGACGAGCGACGCCGTGCCGTACATCGGGCTGTCCCTCGTCTGCCTGGCGACTCTCTTCGCGCTGTCCCGCTATGGGGACACGGCGGCGCCCGTAGCCGCGGAGCGGTAGAGGGCCTCGATCACCCGGGCCTGCGCGACTGCGTCGTCGCGACCGAGAAGAGGGTCCGTGGTTCCCCGGACGGCGTCGCTGAGGTTCTCGATCTCGAGCCGATACGAGTCAATCGGCTCGACCTCGATCCGCTCGATCCCTCCGTCGCGGCGAAGCTCGATCACCGGCTCGCCGCAGTGCCATGGATCGTCGAGGAAGAGCGACCCGTCGCTCCCGATCGCCTCGAGCTCGTCACGCTCGGGAAGGGCCGTGCCGCAGTCGAACTGGGCGAAGACGTCGCCCGGAAAGCGCATCGTGCCTGTGAAGACCCAGTCCGTGCCGCTCGGGCCAACGAACTGCTCTCCGTACACCTGCTCGGGGTCACCGGCTAGCAGACGGGATCCGCTGACGCAGTAGCAGCCGACATCCATCAGACTGCCGCCCTCCACGTCCGTCCTCAGGCGGATGTTGTCCGCGTCGTAGAGCGAGAAGCTGAAGCAGGAGCGGACGAGCCGCAGATCCCCGATGACGCCCTGGTCCACGAGCTCGCGGAGTCGTTTGGTCTGAGGGTTGTGGCGATACATGAACGCCTCCATCAGGATTCGCCCATTCCTCTCAGCCGCGTCGAATGCCGCCTCGACGTCGCCGACGTGCCGGCTCATCGGCTTCTCGCAGAGCACGTGCTTTCCCGCCTCGACCGCACGAATCGACCACTCGCAATGCAGCGTGTTCGGCAGCGAGATGTACACCGCCTCGACATCGGCGTCCTCGAGCAGCGCCTCGTACGAGCCGTATGCGCGCTCGATCTCCCACTGGCGCGCGTACTCCTCTGCCCGTTTCAGATCGCGGCTCGCGACGGCCATGAGCTCGGCCTTCTCGCTGGCGTGGGCGCCGGGAATGACCTTACGGTTGATGTGGGCGGTCGAGAGGATCCCCCATTTGACGGCTGTGCCTACCCCCATGACGCCTCCGTCATGGGGCGGAGCGCGGTCTCGAGGATGCGATGGCCGCGCGGCCTCGTGAGCACGAAGACGACGACGTCCGCGACGTCGTCCGCGCTCATCATCCCGGCGAGCGCCTCCTGCGTCCGTCCTCGTCCCGGCTCGAGCGCGAAGTCCGTGGCGACGCCGCCCGGGCAGACATTCGTGCAGCGGATACCGCGTTCGCGCAGCTCATGGTCGAGCGCTCGCGTGAACCCGACCTGGGCGAACTTCGAGGAGCAATAGACCGCCTCGAGAGGAAGGCCGCGGCGCCCGGCTTCCGATGCGATGGTGACGATGTCTCCCTCGCCGCTCTCGAGCAAGTGCGGGAGCGCGGCGCGCACGGCGTACAGCGTCCCTTTCACGTTGACGTCGATCATCTCCTCGAGGAAGTCGGGCGCGAGCTCGAGGAACGGGCCATAAGCACCGACACCCGCGTTCGGGACGAGGATGTCGAGCCGGCCGAAGGCGTTCACGGTCGCGGACACGATTTCCTCCACCTGAGCGGCATCGCGAACGTCACACGGCTGCGCGACCGCCCCCGCGATGCCGAGGTCGTCGCCGCTTCGTGACGCGAGGCCCATCTTGACACCCTCTTCTGCGAGCCGTCGTGCGACCGCGGCACCGATGCCGCGGCTTGCCCCGGTGACGAGGGCAACCTTTCCGTCGAGCGTCGTCATGTGTCCTCCAGGGGTCGAAGGGCCGGATACAGCAGTTGGAAGCGGTGGTAACCGCGCTCATACGCATCAGCCCACTGAGGGTCCGGCTCGATCGCGTCGAGCGGACGGACACAGTTGGCGACGGCATCGTGGACATCGCGAAAGACTCCGGCAGCTACGCCGCCGAGGAGCGCCGCTCCGTATGCGGAGCCCTCGTCGTGCGCCGTGCGCTGGATGGGCAGGCCGAGGACCGAGGCGAGGATGCGGAGCCAGAGCTGGCTGCGGGCTCCGCCACCGGACACCCGGCCGGCGTGCGGGTCGACCCCGAGCTCGCGCAGTAGCTCGAGCGAGTCCCGCAGTCCGTAGGCGACCCCCTCCAGGACGGCGCGTACGAGCGCCCCGCGGTCATGACGGAGCGAAAGCC
>DASUXI010000177.1:0-3561 GCA_036377995.1 Gaiellaceae bacterium | reverse complement strand
GAAGGAGCTCCGGGCCGCGGAAGGAGGGCCCGCTCGCAGCGAGCCCTCCGTATCGGCAGCGTTCTCGAAGAGTCTGCTGCCGGGGAACTCGACAACGATCCAATCACGGGACCGAGCGCATCCGCGTCGGCGATTTCGTCGAGGCCCGGCTGAACCGTTATCGACTCAGTCATAGGAGCGTCCTTCCGGGTTGTGGTTACGCCCTATGCTCTCGCCGCTGGACGCACAGCGCATCGCACGCTCGGGATGAGGTGTGACGGTGAGAGTCGCCGAACGATTCCGGTCCATCAGAAGCGCTGGAGCCTGCGGCTTTCTACGGTCGCGGCTGAGGGACGTGACGGATGCTCAACCAGAAGCGGCGACCAACAATCCGTGCCGAGAGTCGTTGCGACGCGGGGCGGTGAAGGTATGCCGGTTGAGGAGAAGCTGCGGAAGGGCGTCGGGCAGCCGCCGTCGGGGGTGGAGCGGGCGCGCGACCGCGCGGCGGCGGTCAAGGCACGTGCGGAGCGGATCTCGGAGCGTGCGCAGGAGCAGCGCGGGCGGCACGGCTCGATCGATGCCGTGTTCGAGGTGGTCGACCGCGACGTCGAGGTCGGCGGCGGGATCATCGCGGGCGCGCTGAGCTATCGGCTGTTCATCTGGCTGTTGCCGCTCGGCCTCGTGCTCGTCGGCGGGCTGGGTGTCGCTGCGGGAGCGACGTCGCACTCGCCGCAGGAGATGGCCGGCTCGCTCGGACTGGCCGGCCTCGTTGCGAGCTCATTCAAGAGCAGCGCGGAATCGACGGCGAGCTGGTACGCGCTCCTGATCGGCATTCCCGTTCTGATCATCGCGACGCGGAGCGTCCTGCGAGTGCTGATCGGGATGCACCGGATCGTCTGGGCCGACGTTCGTCACGCGGCGCCGAAGCCGACGCTAAGCGGGAGCGTGAAGCTGCTCGCCCTCCTCCTGCTCTACTTCGTCCTCGCTGCACTGGCGAGCTGGGCGCGGTCGGCATCGACGGCGCTGGGACTGCTCGTGACGCTCGCCGTGATGGCGGGCTTCGCTGGCGGCTGGCTGGTCGTCTCGCTGCGGTTGCCGCATCGCGACGCTGCTCGGCGGGATCTGGTGCCGGGTGCGCTCACGGTCGGGATCGGCCTCGGCCTGATGCAGATCGCCGCCGCGTATCTGCTCGGGCCGTACGCGTTGGCCAAGCAGGGCACGTACGGCGTGCTCGGGCTCGCCGCGGCGCTCCTGTTCGGCCTGTTTCTCCTCGGCCGGCTGATCGTGCTGGGGGCCGAGCTGAACATCACGCTCTGGGAGCGGGAGCGACGGCGGAATGGGTGAGGGCGGTTGCTCCCGTCTGCCCGGTCCGGCTCCGCCGAGCCCGGTGGAGACAACGGCTCGATGAGCGCCGTGGAGGAGCGTCGGGCCGGAGAGCGTGCGACGCGCGTACTCGGTTGGGTCAAAGGCCGGGCGGACACGAGCCTCGGCAGGCTCGCATTCCTCTGGTTCCGCCGTTACTTCGAGGCGAGCCGCAACTCGGGAGCGGCGGTCTCGGCCTACTTCACGCTCTCGGTCGTGCCCTGTGCACTGGCCGGCGTTGCCTATTTCCACCTGGCGGGCGGGAACGAGAATGCGCTCGCCGGCCGCATGATCGACCACCTGAGGCTGGACGAGACGACCGCTGACATCGTCCGCCAGACGTTCGGCAGCACCTCCGACAACGTCGTCGCGGCAACGCTCGTCGTCGTCGTCGGCTTCCTCCTCTGGGGACTCGGCATCGGCCAGCTCTACCGGGACGTGTACGCGCGCGCCTGGCGAATCAAGGCCGGGTCGGCGTCGGACCAGGCGCTCTTCACGATCTGGTTCTTCGTCGTTGCCGCTCTTGTCGCGCTGCTGGCGGTCTCGACCGCTCAGCTGCAGACGAAGGGGTACGTGATCGTCATCCCCGCCTGGCTGGTCGCCTCGACGGTCTTCTGGCTGTGGACGCCGCGCTTCCTGCTTCATCGGGCGATTCCGATCCGTTCCCTGTTCCCCGGTGCCCTGCTCGCCTCATTTGTGATGGCCGGCACCATCGGCACGTCGCCGTTGTGGATCGGGCCGACGCTGACCCAGAACGCAAACGCGTTCGGCTCGTTCGGCGTTGTCATCGCGATGCTGGCGTACGTCCTCATCTTCGTCACGATCTCGCTGATCTGCGCCGTGTTCTCGCCCGTCTGGTTCGAGTGGCGTGAGGGCGAGCGCGAGCTGCGGCGTTCAGAGACCTGACGATGGCTCGGTTCAACCCGATCGAACATCGGCTGAATCGGTTCCTGCGCAACCCCGTTTCCGTGCGCGGCGCGATGAGCGTCATCGTCATCGCGACAGCCACTGTTGTCGTCGCCGGCGGCGCGCTGATGCGAGTGATCGACCACAAGGAATACAGCTCGATCTGGGTCGGCATGTGGTGGGCGATCCAGACCGTCACCACTGTCGGCTACGGCGACGTCACACCGAGGGAGCCGAACGGACGGATCGTCGCGACGTTCGTCATGCTCGAAGGACTCGCCTTCCTCGCAATCATCACCGCCGCCATCACCTCGACCTTCATCGAGCGCGCGGCGAGCAAGCGCCGGCGCGACGCGGAGGCCGAGGAGAAGCGCGTCGAGTCGCGCCTCGGCGCCCTCGACGGTCGCCTCGATCGAATCGAGGAGATTCTGCGTCGCCTGAGCCGCGACGCCGCCGATGCCTGACGCGCCGTTCTGGAAGTCCGCATCCGGCTCCTCGGGGCCGTGTTCGTTCGGATCGGGTAATGACGGTCGGCGCCGTGAGCTGCACGCTTGCGACAACGCTCAGGGAGAGAGACGGTGAGCTCGTCGCGAGTCTCAACTCGATCGACAGTCACGGCGGACGGTCGTCGAACCGGTGACTCAGTACGAGGCGCTAGCCGTGCTCTGGCTCGCGGCCCGGTTCGGAATCAAGAGCGCTCTGGTGCGGCCGCTGCTCGAGTTCCTCTCTTTCTCCCATACCGGGAAGCCCCGACCTGCGGGGCTCCCGTGTCTGGTGGCCGCCGTCTGGGCCCGTTGACCCTATTGCGGGTGGCGGTCGGCCGGTGCGGTGCGGCAGTGGTCACGCATCATGCTGCGGCACTGGCGAACGGCGAGTGCTGCGCCGCCTGCCGCTGCTGCTCCGAGTATGAGCCTCTTCATGGCTGACTCCTTTCGCTTGCGTCTGAGGTGATGTCCTGGTCGGTGGGCCGTCGCGTCGCGCCGGTGAGGACGGCGCGGCGCTCGTCGTAGTCGTCGAGCGAGATGCCACCCTCGGCGAAGTGGCGGTCGAGGATCGTGAGCGCCGTCTCCTCCGGCGGTCGTTGTCGGAGGTCGGTTTTGTCGCGCACGAGCCAGACGAGGCCGAGGATGACTGCGAGCCACAAGAGTCCCATCCCGAACATCATCGTGGGGCCTCGCTTTCGCGTGTGCCTTCGCCGAGACGGGGCTCGCCGAACGTGAGCGCTGTCTCTTGCGGTCGTCGCCAGCCGCAGAAGGGCCAGCCCTGCCCGCCGCGCATGAGCGCCATGAAGGCGAACATGCCGGCGAAGCAGAG
>DASUXI010000176.1:0-9130 GCA_036377995.1 Gaiellaceae bacterium | reverse complement strand
ACTCGGTGCAGACCGCGCTCGACGTCGCCCGCGCTCTCGGCCCGCGGCTCTGGGGTGTCAGGCTCGACACGTCCGAGACGCTCGTCGACCGCTCGATCTGGGAGGAGATGGGGGACTTCAAGCCGACGGGCGTCAACGAGCGGCTCGTACGCAAGGTGCGCGCTGCGCTCGACGAGGACGGCTTCGAGGGCGTGAGGATCGTAGTCTCGGGCGGCTTCACGATCGAGAAGATCGCCGAGTTCGAGCAGCGCGGCGTCCCGGTCGACGCCTACGGGGTCGGGTCATCTCTCATCCGCGGCTCGAACGACTTCACCGCGGACATCGTCCTCACCGACGGGCGTCCCTCCGCGAAGGTCGGGCGGGCGTTCAACGGGAACCGGAGGCTCGAGCCGGTCACGTGACCGTTCTCTGGGACGTCGACACCCAAGTCGACTTCATGCTCCCCGAGGGAAAGCTCTACGTGCGCGGTGCGGAGCAGACCATCCCGGCGATGCGGCTGCTCGTCGAGGCGGCCCGCCGAGCTGGGATCACCCACGTTGCGTCCGCCGACGACCACGAGCTCACCGACTCCGAGATCTCCGTCGAGCCCGACTTCCGCGAGACGTATCCCCCGCACTGCCTGCGCGGGACGCGGGGAGCGCACAAGATCCCCGAGACCGAACAGGAGGACCCCGTTCCGATCACGCTCGAGCAGCTGCCCGAGCGATATCTGGCAGGTCGTGAGTTCCTGCTCCTGAAGAAGAGCTTCGACGTGTTCACGAACCCGAACACGGACCGCCTGCTCGACTGGCTGAGTCCGGACGAGATCGTCGTCTTCGGTGTCGCCACCGACGTCTGCGACGACGCGACTATCCGCGGCCTCCTAGATCGTGGGCTGCGGGTGAGGTTCGTCGAGGACGCGGCGCGTGGGCTGGACGATGCCCGGACCGCTGCGTGCACGGCCTCCTGGCGCGAGCGGGGCGCCGAGTTCGTCACCGCCGAAGTGGTCGCCGCCTCGCTCTAGCTCCTAAGGCTTGGCTTCCTTCCTGCCGATGAAGCCTCCGTGCTGGGGCTCTCGGTGCACCAGATCCCGGCGTACGCAGGTGAGTGGCTACCGCTCCTCTTCTTCCTGTGCATGCTGGCAATCGTCTACCTGCTCTGGCGGACCCTGCAGGTGATGCCGCGGGTCAAGCCGACGCAGTTCGACCCCGGCTCGCGCCAGCTCGCAACGCTCCAGGATGTCGCCGGCGTCAACGAGGCGAAGGCCGAGCTGCAAGAGGTGATCGATTTTCTCCGCGATCCGAAGCGGTTCGAGCAGCTCGGTGCGAGGGTGCCGAAAGGAATCCTCCTCTACGGCCCGCCCGGGACGGGCAAGACGCTGCTGGCCAAGGGCGTCGCGGGCGAGTCGGGCGCGAAGTTCTTCTCTCAGAGCGCGTCGGCTTTCGTGGAGATGTTCGTCGGTCTCGGGGCCGCGCGCATGCGCAAGCTGTTCGAGGAGGCGCGCAAGAACGCGCCGTCCATCATCTTCATCGACGAGCTCGACGCCGTCGGCGCCGCGCGAACGGGACAGGGTTTCACGCGGGAGCAGGACCAGACCCTGAACCAGCTCCTCGTCGAGCTCGACGGCTTCCAGCCGTCCGAGCAGGTCGTCGTCATGGCCGCGTCGAACCGGCTGCAGGATCTCGACGCGGCTCTGCTCCGGCCCGGTCGGTTCGACCGGCAGATGCTCGTCGGCCCGCCTGACCTCTCCGGGAGAGAGGCAATCCTCGAGGTTCACACGCGCAACAAGCCGCTTGCGGGAGACGTCGATCTCGGCGTCGTCGCCCGCCAGACGTCGGGCCTGACCGGTGCCGATCTGGCAAACATCGCAAACGAGGCGGCGATCTTCGCCGGCCGGCGCGGTGCCGGGCACATCTCGGCCGCGGACTTCGACGCGGCGATCGAGCGCGTCGTCGCAGGCCTCCAGCAGAAGAAGGTACTGACCGAGAAGGAGCGTCGCATCCTCGCGTACCACGAGGCGGGCCACGCGCTCATGTCGCATCTCATGGGCGACGTCGCGCCTGTCCAGAAGGTGACGATCGTCTCGCGTGGCGCCGCGCTCGGCTACACGCTGAACCTTCCCGCCGAGGACCGGTATCTCGAGACGAAGGAAGAGCTGGTGGACATGCTCAAGATCGCGCTCGCGGGCCGGGCCGCCGAGCAGGTCGTCTTCGGGCGGGTGACGAACGGCGCGGCGAGCGACCTCGAGCGGGCGACCGAGATCGCGCGCGCCATGGTGTTCGAGTGGGGGATGTCAGAGGGCGTCACCTCCCGGACACTGCGCGCCGACAACTACGCGCTGTCGGAGGAGACGAAGCGCCTGCGCGACACCGAGCAGGCCCGGCTCACCGACGAGGCGTACGCGGAGGCGGTGCGCCTGATCTCGAAGCACCGCGCCCCGCTCGACCGGCTGACCCAGGCGTTGCTCGAGAGAGAGACGATCGGGCGCGAGGAGGTCCTGCTCCTGCTGACCGGTGTCGGGACCGAGTCGAGCGCCTCCGAGAAGGTCGGCGTCCCGCGCGTGATCGCTTTCCCGTCCGACTGACGCCGCCCGCTCGATAGCATCGGCCCGTGCGGCCGCGCGGCATCCATCACGTCGGAGTCGCCGTCGCGGATCTCGACGCCGCGCTCGAGACGTACGAGCACCTCTTCGGCGCGGAGGTCGAGCATCGCGGGACGGTCGCCGGCCAGGGCGTCCGCGCCGCATCGCTCCGGCTCGGAGAAGGACGGGTGGAGCTCCTCGAGCCGCTGGGCGAGGAGACTCCGGTCGGCCGCTTTCTCGCGAAGCGCGGCCCGGGGATGCATCACGTCGCGTACGAGGTCGCCGACTTGCGGGCGGCTCTGGCCGACCTCGCCGATGCCGGTGCGAATCTGATCGACGAGAGCCCGCGCGAAGGGCTCTTCGGGCTCGAGGTCGCGTTCGTCCATCCCGACTCCGTCCACGGCGTGCTTTCGGAGGTGGTGTCTGGTGGCTGACGCGGAGCGCGTTCGGGTCGAGATCGCCTTCGACGGCGGCCAGATCATGGGCGCGATCGTGACTGCAACGAGCGCTGACGCGTTGGAACAGGCGCTCGGGGCCGCGGACCTCCGCGCGGGCAGCGGAGATGCGGCGCTTTCACTCGAGGCCGAGGACGGCCGCTACACGATCGCGCTCCAGCGGGTCGTCTACGTCAAGCGGTTCGCCCGGGAGAGCCGAGTCGGCTTCGGCGCGGCCGCGCCCTGATCGAAGCGTTACAGCCCACGCCGGCCGGGGAATCGTGAACTCGATGGGCGAAACAGAGCAGGCCGAGCCGCGCGCGCAGGGCGATTCGAGGGAGGAGATCGAGCGGCTCGTCGCACTGGCGCAGCAAGGAGACCGCGACGCGCTCGAAGAGCTCTATCTCATCCACTTCGACCGGATCTACGGCTATCTGCACCTGAGCGTCGGCAACCGCCACGATGCCGAGGACCTCACGACGCAGACGTTCATGCGGATGCTCGAGTCGATCACGAAGTTCCGGTGGCAGTCGGCTCCGTTCTCGGCGTGGCTCTTCCGGATCGCGCACAACCTCGCCATGGACCACTTCCGCGCGACGCGCCGGGTGCAGCCCGAGGAGGAGGTGCCCGAGCCTGTGGAAGAGATGGAGCCCTCGGCCGAGGCGGCGGCTCTCCAGTCGATCGGGCGCCAGAGCATGCTCGAGCTGATCGACGAGCTCTCAGACGATCAGAAGCAGGTGCTGACGCTCAAGTTCGTCTTCAACCTGAAGAACGCCGACGTCGCGACGATCCTCGGGAAGACGGAGGGAGCGATCAAGTCCCTCCAGCATCGCGCGCTCGTCTCGCTCGAGAAGCGGATCGCGCGAACATAGTGGCATTGGAAGTCGGGATCGTCGGGCTGCCGAGCTCGGGCAAGTCGATGCTCTTCCATGCGCTGACCGGGGCCCGCGCAGCCGGGGACGTCGGGATGGCCGCCGTCCCGGATCCGCGGCTCGCGCAGATCGCCGAGGTGATCCGGCCGCGGAAGATCACTCCGGCGGCGATCCGTGTCGTCGAGGTTCGCGGCACCGGTCCCGAGCTGCTCGGGAACCTGCGGCAGGTCGACGCGCTGCTCGTGGTGCTCGACGGCTTCTCGGGAACTCGCGTTCCCGCGGACGATCTCGAGACGCTTCGGCTCGAGCTCCTCGTCGCCGATCGCGACCACGTCGAGCGGCGGCTGGAGCGGGTCGCGAAGCAGGCGAAGTCCGGCGACGCGAAGCTTCGAGAGGAGGCCTCGGAGCTCGAGCGCCTGCTCGCCCACGTCGACGCCGGCGGGTCGCTCGAGGACTGGCCCGGCGACCTCCCGGCCGAGCTCGAGCCACTGACGACGAAGCCCCTGATCCCGCTCGAGAACGGGCCGGACGGAGTCGACCTGAAGCTCGAGGCGGAGCTCGCCGAGCTGCCGGCGGACGAGGCCGCGGCCTTTCGGGACGGCCCCTCGGCACTCGAGGACATCGTGCGCCGCCTCGGCGACGAGCTGGGGCTGATCAGCTTCTTCACCGCCGGCGAGAGGGAGACGAGGGCGTGGACGCTCGAGCGCGGCCGCACTGCGCTCGAGGCCGCGGCGACGATCCACTCTGACATCGCCCGCGGCTTCATCCGCTGCGAGGTGATCCGCTGGGACGATCTCGTGCGTGCGGGCTCGCACGCGGAGGCCGCCCGAAGCGGCCTCCAGCGCCTCGAGGGCAAGACCTACGAGGTTCAGGACGGCGACGTGCTCAACGTCCGCTTCAACGTCTAGAGCACGTCCTCTAGCAACAACCGTCGGGACAGCAGCCCGGCGGGCAGTCGCAGCCTGCGCAGCTCATGCGAGACCTCCTTTCATCGAAAAACATCGATGAACGCCAAGGTACTTGCTACATTGATGGATGTCAATGAAGACCCTCCCGCTCCTGCCGCGGATCTGCTGCGGCCCCGACGCCGAGCCGCTCTCTGTCGCCGAACGCGACCAGATCGCAGCCCGGTTCAAGGCGCTCTCGGATCCGACACGGGTCGCGATCATCAACAGCCTGTCCGCCGCAGACGAGGTCTGTGTCTGCCATATGACCGAGACGTTCGAGCTGTCCCAGCCGACGATCTCGCATCACCTGAAGATCCTGCGCGAAGCGGGGCTCGTCGAGTCCTCGCGGCGTGGGACATGGGCGTACTACCGGCTCGTCCCGAACGCGATCGCCGACCTGCGCGCGACTCTCGGCGGATGAACGTCCTCTTCGTCTGCCGGCAGAACGCTGGCCGCTCCCAGATGGCGCAGGCGCTGTACGAGCGCCGCGGCGGCTCGGCCCGTTCTGCCGGGACGACGCCGGCCGCACACGTCCATCCGGAAGTGTCGGAGCTCATGCCCGAGCTGGCCGGCCGGGTGCCGCACAGGCTCGAGCGTGAGGACGTCGAGTGGGCCGACCTCGTCGTCACGATGGGCTGCGGCGATGCCTGTCCCGTGATCCCGGGCAAGCGCTACGTCGACTGGGAGCTGGAGGACCCGGCCGGGCAGGATCTCGAGACAGTGCGCGCGATCCGCGACGAGGTCGAACGGCGCGTCGGCGACCTGCCGCTCTGACTGGTGCTTCCGGCCGCGAGTACGGTCCTGATTGGCCGGCACTAGCCCGCGGAGATGAGCGCGACTCCCGCGAGGGTGAGCGCGATGCCGAGCTCCTGCGACCGGGCCACGCGCTCGTCGAGTAGCGCCCGCGCGAGCAGCACCGTGACGATCGGGTAGAGCGACGCGAGCACCGACGTGATGCTCACGAGGCCCTGCGACGCCGACGCGGCGAACAGGAGGTTGCCCAGCATGTCGCCGATCCCGATCAGGGCGAGCGCCGGCACCTGCAGCGGCGGCAGCGAGAGCGAGGGGCGCCTGACGGCGACTGCGGCGAGGATCACGGAGGTCGAGGTGAGCCGGAAGATGAGTGAGGCCCACCAGAAGTCCGCGTTCCCGGCGGCGTGCATCGGCGGGAAGTACCCGCCGAAGCCGAGTGCCGCGAGCAAGGCGAGCCCGACGCCCGGGGCGAGCATCGACCTCGTGCTCCTCGCCGCGGCCGGTTCGCGCGAAGCGAGGAACACTCCGCAGAGCGAGGCAGCGATCCCGACGAGCTGCAACGCCGAGGGACGATCGCCGCTCGCGATCCCGACGGTCACCGGGACGACCGCTGACACGCCGGCGATGGGAGCGACGATGCTGATTGCGCCGACCGCGATGCCCCTGTAGTAGGCATACAGCCCGAGCGTCCCGGAGAGCGCGGCGGGGATCGCGAGCAGCGCCGCGGCGTCCGCAGGCCCCTTCCCGCGGATCGCGACCATGCCCGCGATGGCTACGAGCCCGCCGAGCTGCACGTAGACGAGGACGCGGAGCGCGCCGAGCGAACGCCCCTTGAGCGGCCCGAAGAAATCGGCCACGCCCCACGTCAGGCTCGCGCTCAACGCGAGTGCGATCGCGGCCATCGGTTGAAGCTACTCGTCAGTCGGGAACGGGGCGCGTCGCGGCGACCGCGTCGAGCTGGTTCGCGTGATACAGGACCGAGGCCTCGGCTGTGCGAGCCGAGCGCACGTCGTGATGACAGGCGATCGCGTGCAGAAGCTCGGCCCCCGCCGCGGTGTCGAGCGCGGCGGCCCGTTCCTCGACGAGGCGCAGGCCGAGGTGGACGTGGCCGAGGAGGCGGCCCTCGTCCGTCTGCCGGAAGGTCGGCCCTGCGGTCAGCTCCGCGACCCTGCCGACGTCGTGCAGGAGAGCCGCCGCGAGCAGCAGGTCGCTGCGAAGGCGCGGGTGCAGCTGCGTCGTCTCACGGCAGATCGTCGCGACCCCGACCGTGTGCTCGAGGAGCCCGCCGGCATAGGAGTGGTGCGTCTCGGCCGCGGGCAGCTGACGGAGGGACGCGCGCACGAGCTCGTCCGAGAGGAACCGGTTGACGACCGTCGAGAGGCCGGGATGGGCGATCTCGCCTGCGAGGAACTCGAGAAAGCCGTCGAGCTCGTCGGCGTCGCGCCGGAGCGCCGGGGCAAAGGTCGCAGGATCTGCCTCCGGTGCCGCTTCGAGCGTGCGCACGTCGAGCTGCAGGCGGTCGCGGAACTTCTCCACCCGTCCCAGCACACGGACGGCGTCTCCCTCGCTGAAGCGCGCGTCGAGCAGCTCGACGTCGTGCCAGACGCGGGCGTCGATCCTTCCGCTGGGGTCGACCAGCTCGAGCGCGAGGTAGGGTGCGCCACCGCGTGTGTGCAGCCGGCGCTTGCGGGCCACCGCGTAGGTGCCCTCGACAACCCTCTCCTCGGCCAGCTCCGCGATCGCGCTCACCGGCCCAGTCTAGGTCCCCAGACGGATGCTAGTGTCGCCGTGGATGGCTGAAGTGAAGCCGTTTCGCGCCGAGCGCTACGACGAGGCGAAGGCGGGCCCGCTCGAGCTGCTGGTCGCTCCGCCGTACGACGTCATCTCGCCCGAGGAGCGCGAGGGATATCTGGCGCGCAGCCCCTACAACGTCGTCCATCTGACCCTGCCGGACGACGAGGAGCGGGCCGGACGGGACCTGAGCGACTGGCGCTCACTCGGCGTGCTCGTGCGCGACGGGCAGCCGGGGTACTGGTTGCTCGAGCAGGACTACGTCGGTCCCGACGGTGTCCCACGTTCCCGCTCGGGCCTCGTCGCCTCCCTGCGGGCCGAGCCCTACGAGCATGGCGTGGTGCTCCCGCACGAGCGCACCCATCGCGGACCGAAGGAGGGCCGCCTGCGGGTCCTGCGCGCGACGAGGACGCAGCTCGAGCCGATCTTCCTCCTCTACGAAGGCGACCTGCCGGCGCCGCCGAGCCGCGAGCCCGACCTGCGCAGCGGCGGCGACAGGCTCTGGCAGGTGGACGTCGCGCCGAGCCTCGGCGACACGCAGCTCCTGATCGCGGACGGCCATCATCGCTACGAGACTGCGCTGGCGTATGCCGAAGAAGGCGGTTCGCCGTACCTGATGGTCGTGCTCGTGCCGATGGGCCAGGACGGCCTGACGATCTTCCCGACACATCGCATCGCGCAACACGTGAACGGCGCGCGCGGCACGCCGATCGACGAGCCGGGCGACGAGCTGCCGGGCGTCGTGCTCTACCGTGGCGGCGCCTACGAGCTGCTCGACGGCGACGGTCTCGACGCAGAGATCGTCGACCGGCTCGCGCCCGAGGGAGTGACCTACACCGCCCGCCGCGACGACGCGATCGCAACGGTCGACCGTGGAGAGGCCGAGGCGGCGTTCCTGCTTCGCCCGACGCGGCTCGAGGACGTCTGGGACGTCGCGCGCGACGGCAAGACGCTGCCGCAGAAGAGCACCTACTTCTATCCGAAGCTCACCTCGGGCCTGCTCTTCCATCCACTTGACTGACTGGCTCGCGCTCTGCCGCGAAGCGGTCGCCGACCTCCGGCGCGTGCTCGACGAGCGGCCCATGCGCGGCGACCGCGAGCCCGTCGTCGGTACCGGTCAAGGCGGTGACGACACGACTCTGATCGACGCGGCGGCGGAGGAGGCGGTGCTCGCTCGGTTCCGCGGGCTCGAAGGAGTGACGATCGTCTCCGAGGAGGCTGGGATCCTCGGCAGCGGCACGATTCATGTCGTCGTCGACCCGATCGACGGCTCGCTGAACGCCAAGCGGGGTATTCCGTTCTTCTCGCTCTCGATCGCCGTTGCGTCCGGGCCGACGATGGGGGACGTCGACTTCGGCTTCGTGCACGACTTCGGGACCGGGGAGGAGTGGAGTGCGATGCGCGGCGAGGGCGCGCGGCTGAGCGGCACCGTTCTCGACGGCGACCTGCCGAAGGAGCAGATCGAGATCCTGTCCTTCGAGGCGACTCGCACCGATCTCGTCGCGGAGAAGGCGGCCGCGTTCGTCGGGCTCGCCTACCGCCTCCGGATCATGGGCTCGCTCGCCATCTCGCTCTGCCATCTCGCCGCGGGAAGGGTCGACGCGGTGTGCTCGCTGAAACCGGCGCGCTCCGTCGACATCGCTGCCGCGCAGCTTCTCGTTCGCGAGCGCGGCCTCGCCATCGACCTCCCGGACGCGCCACCGTTCGCAGATGCGCCTCTCGACCTGGAGGGGCGATCGCGCGTCGTTGCCGCGGGAACGCCCGAGGGGTGCC